>JANNHO010000150.1:0-10069 GCA_031404435.1 Acidimicrobiaceae bacterium
TGATCGCAGGAACCATCACCGGCAGTCTAACTTCTATTGCATGATCGTCCCACCGCTACTTACATGATCGTCCCATCTCTACTTGCATGATCGTCCCACTCGTACTTACATGATCGTCCAGCCAACATTCGGCCTCGAAGATGACGAAGGGCTCGCTCAAGGCGTGGACGCTACGTTAGGTCAGCGCATCACCGCATCGAATTGTGATCGGGTGCTGGCCCACCACGCGCGCCGCCGATCGAACCGGGTCATCCCGCCGATCGAGTTCCACATCTCGCGGAAGTTCGCGTCGCCAGCGTTCACCCGGCGCAGCACGAACTCTCCGCCGCGGACGATCGACTCGTCGAGTGCCTCCACCATCTCGGAGCGCTCGTGGGTATGGAGGCCGTACTCGTCGGCAACGAGGCGCAGGCGGCGTGGCAGGTCGGCGGGCTGCCAACCGAACCGAGCTTTGCTCTCGTCGTCGTCGATCGGCACGCACATCCTGGCGAAGCACGCAAAGTCGTAGACCGGTCGCCCGGGTGCGGCGAAGTCGAAGTCCAACAGCCCGATCGCCTCGCCGTCGCGGAACACCACGTTCTCCATGCACACGTCGTTGTGGCAGATGACCGACCCGCCAGCGGGGTCCGCCATTTCCGTGCTCCACGTATCGGCCGTGCTGGGTTGGTAGACGCAAGCGGCGTCGTGCAATCGGCGGATCAGTCGGGCAGTCGAAGCGAGTGCCATGTCGGTCTGCGCCCACCGCGGGTAGGGCGGCAGCGGTACGTCACCGTCGATGAACTGCAGCCGTTCCCGGCCGTCGGCATCGACGCCGACGGGTTGTGATGCACCACTGAAACCTGACGCGGCGATGGAGCCGAGGAACCGGTGGATTGTGGGTGTGTGGGGATTCGACGGTCGCAGCACGTGCTCGCCGGAGCGAACCACCGCGCCAGCATTGGCGACGCCGCCGTTCAATTCGATCTCCACCGCATCACGTCTACCAGATCGAAGCTCCCGTAGCTTCGGTACGGCGGAGGCTGTCTCGCTCATGGGGAATTTCGGCACCAAAGTGGACTAGCATGAAGTTCCGATTCACGTCCGGAGGTCATCCGATCGCAACCCAATCCACGCTTCAAGCGGCGGAGCAGAGCGAGTTCGTGTCGCTCGCTCTGCGGCTCGTGTCGTTCGCCAACACCATCAACCTGACCCATGCTCCGACGGGGATCGGCGTGGACTTGAACGATGTTTCGGAGGTGCTCGACGCCTTCGCCAAGGTCGGCATCGGCCGGCGTGGGCGGACCATGGCCGTGGGCGCCCCACTGCACCGCATGGCGAGCGTGCTTCGGGAGGTCCTTGCCGCACTCGAGGAGTCCCCGATGCCGAGCCAGGAGTGGGTGCCGCTCACGACGCTGCTTGGAGATGACCTCGTCGCCATGCTGGTCGGCACCTCGATCTCGTCCGTCCAGCGCTACCGGCTCGGCCAACGCCCGACCCCCGACGACATTGCGGCCCGTTTGCACACGGTCGCGTTAATCGCTGCCGATCTTGCCGGCAGCTACAACGAGTTCGGGATTCGTCGGTGGTTCCAGCGCCCCAGATCAACCCTCGGCGGACAGGCTCCCGCCGAGGTGCTCGCCGGTGACTGGTCGCCCGACGACGAGCCGGTCCGAGCGGTGCGGAACCTGGCCGGTTCGTTGCTGGGGGCACCGGCAACGTGATCGTCTATCGCCACAACGACAGCCGATACCCGTTCCTGTGGGAAGACTCCACCCAGCCGAGAGCCCGCTGGCATCGAGTCGGAGAAGGCCCGGCGCAGTACTTCGCTGACACCCCTGCCGGAGCGTGGGCCGAGTTCATCCGCCACGAGGAGATCACCGATCCCGAGGACCTCGACGGGGTGCGGCGAGCGCTCTGGGCAGTCGAGATCGGTGACCCCGAGGTGGTGACTCCGGCGTTGTCCGAACGCGTCGCGCGAGGAGGGACTCGGACATATCCAGCATGTCAGGCGGAAGCGGCCCGTCTACGTGCCAACGGGGCAACCGCGATCGAGGCGAAATCCGCCGCGCTGGCGGACGGCGCCGCCGCAGGCTGGCGGGTACAGGTTGGTCTCCAGGTCGGCGCGCCGGCGAACGGGAGAACGATCGTTCTGTTCGGTGCTCGCCCAGATCTCGTCGGCTGGCTCATCGTCGACGCAGGCCGTCCTCCTGCCGAGGTGCTCCCGCTCGTCCGGCCGCTCTGAGTCGGTCGCTCCGAGCCGGTTACCGCCTACTCAGTGTTGGGAGACCGAATGGCGCGCCCGGGATTGTTGTCACACCCCTCGTGCAGAGTGTCTGCAACAGGGGGACCAATCCCCGATCAGTTCGTCACCGCCCGGCAGCGGCTTGCCTCCGGGCGGGAGTAGTCCGTGTCGCGGTTCGTGGGGCAACTAGTTTGAAGAGGTACCGGTATGGCTGCAACCAAGCGTGGATCGGGGTTTCAGATACACCTCGACGTGGGCGAAGGAGTGTGTAAGGAGGTGTTTCAGATCGACAAGTCCGGTCAGCACGGCGAGGTTTTCACCCGTCGTTGGGTTGTCGAGCTGATCCTTGATCTCGCCGGTTTCACCGCCGACCGGGACCTCGCAACGATGGTCGCCGTCGAACCATCCTGCGGCGCGGGCGCATTCTTGGTTCCCATGGTCGAACGGCTGGCCGAGTCGTGCCGTCAGCATGGCCGCTCGCTCACCGAGGCCCGCGGGTCGTTACGCGCGTTCGATCTGCTGCCGGTGAACGCCGAGCTTGCTCAGAAAGCTGTTGTGAAGGCGCTGACCGACGATGGGGTCGCACTCGAAACGGCGACGTCCACAGCTGCGGCTTGGGTCCGCTGCGAAGACTTCTTGTTGAGTGATCACGATGCCGACGGTGTCGATTTCGTCCTCGGTAACCCGCCCTACATCCGCCTCGAGGATGTCCCGGCCGAACGCGGCGCCGCCTACCGGCGTGCGTGTCCAACCATGCGCGGCCGCAGCGACATCTTCGTCGGCTTCATCGAGACCGGGCTACGACTGCTGCGGCCAGGTGGTGTGCTCGGTTTCATCGTGGCCGATCGATGGATGCACAACCAGTACGGTGCCGGCCTCCGTGATCTCGTGTCCGCCGGCTTTGCTGTCGAAGCCGTTGTCAGCATGCATGACGTCGATGCGTTTGAGGAGCCGGTGTCCGCGTATCCCGCTGTCACGATCATTCGCCGCGCCCCGCAGTCATCAGCAGTGCTGGCGCAAGCGCGCACGTCGTTCGGTGAAGCTGACGCCAGAGCGTTGCGGAAGTGGGCAGGGACCCGGAGCAAACGCCTCAGCTCGCCTGCGGTGAGCGCTGCAAGGATTTCAGCGTGGTTCGATGCTGGCCCGTCGTGGCCCTCTGGCGATCCGGCCTCCTTCGCTCTCGTTGCCGACCTCGAGCGGAGGTTTGCTCCGCTGGAGTCGGCACGAACCGGCACGCGCATCGGAATCGGAGTCGCCTCCGGAGCTGATGATGTGTACCTCACGAAGGACCCGGGTCTGGTCGAGAGCGAGCGGCTGCTGCCGTTGCTGATGACTCGTGACACGAAACGGGGCAGCGCTGAATGGTCGGGCACGTACCTGGTGAATCCATGGAGCGATGGTCGCCTCGTCGATCTCGTTGAGTATCCGCGACTGCGTGCCCACTTCGAGCGACACTCGGGCCCGGTCAAGGGGCGACACGTCGCTCGTCGAAACCCTGAGCGGTGGTTCCGAACCATCGACCGGGTCGAACCCGGTTTGTTTGAACGCGAAAAGCTCGTCATCCCCGAACTCAAGGCGTACATCCAGCCGGTACTCGACTCGGGCCAGACCTACCCGCACCACGGCCTCTACTTCGTCACGTCCGATAGGTGGGACCTCGAGGTGCTCGGCGGGCTCCTGCTCTCGGACATCGCCGAACTGTTCGTGGCCACCTATTGCGTGAAGATGCGTGGCGGCTGCTACCGGTTCCAAGCGCAGTACCTGCGCCGCATCCGCGTGCCAGCACCAGAGGCTGTCGGAACACGCGATCAGGCGGCGCTTCGAAGGGCGTTTGCACAACGTGATCGCGACGCCGCCAGCCGGATCGCCCGTCGGCTGTACGGAGTCGAGGAACCGATCGGGCACTGACATGGCATCGACTGACGATGTGTCCGACGTGCTCGAGACGATGATGGCGGCTCGACCGAATGAAAACCCATGGACGACGAGCGTTGATGGAACGCGCGTCTTTGCTCCGGATCATGAACTGCTTGAGTCGCTCCTGGCGGTCCCGATCGGTGCCTGCGCCGGTTCGGAAAGCGGCCGGCTTGCCAAGTCCATCGACGCATGGGTCGCCCACGAGCTTCGCCGCTCGGGTTTCGGACACGACGAGGTGTGGCCGCGGCTGGAGCCTCCACGAGTGCTGCCGCGAGAGGTGGCGCTTTTCATCGAGGGACTCCCCAAGAAACTGCAGGACGAGGCGCGACGTCAGTTGGCCAAGAACAAACGGGTTGCTCCAAACGAAGCCCGCATCCTTGGCAAGGCATATGTGAAGCAGGTGGACGTGGTCATCGCGCAGTGGGCGCGTGGCCCCGAGCTGTTGGTGTCGACGAAGAGCATGGTGTCGTCGTTCCGCAACAACCTTCCGAACCGATTCGAGGAGTCCTACGGCGATGCCAAGAACCTGCGCGGCAGGCATCCGCTCGCGGCTCTTGGCTTCCTCTCCGTTCTGCGGTCCACGGTGATCGACGAAAGGGGCACGCTCGACCGCGCGATCGACATGCTCAGGAAGCTGCGCGGCGAAGCTGATGGCTATGACGCGACCAGCCTTGTGCTTGCGCAGTGGGGCGACAGCCCAGCCGTCGATGGCGTGAAGCTGTGCGATGACTCGGTGCCGGCCGATCTTCGGTTGGGCGTTTTTCTTGAGACGATGATTCGCTGCGTTCTCGATCGCACCCCGATCGACATGCATGTGAAGGTGCGCGAACTTCGTGACCAGCGCGCCTTGTCGTTGGTCGACGAAGAGCTCGGCGTCGCGCAGTAGGGACGTGCGGCGCTACCGAGCGGCCGAGCCCGCGATGAACACGGACCATGACGAGCACATCGATCGACGAAATCGCTGACGGGATCTACCGACTGTCCACCTTCGTACCCGATATCGGCCCAACCGGGTTCACCTTCAACCAATTCCTGATCGACGACGACGAGCCGTTGCTGTTCCACACCGGACAGCGGATGCTGTTCGACTCGGTCAGTGAAGCGATCGGCACAGTGGTTCCAGTCGAAGCACTCCGATGGATCACGTTCGGCCACGTCGAAGCCGATGAGTGCGGTTCCATGAACAAGTTCCTCGCTGCTGCGCCCCAAGCGAAGGTCGCCCACGGCGGCCTCGGTTGCATGGTGTCCCTGAACGATCTCGCCGACCGCCCTCCCGTGCCCCTCGGTGACGGCCAGGTGCTCCAGCTTGGCCGTCATCGGGTGCGGCACATCGACACACCGCACGTTCCGCACGGCTGGGAAGCCCGCGTGCTGTTCGAGGAGACGACCAAGACGCTCCTGTGTGGTGATCTCTTCACCCAATTTGGCCAGGGGCCCGCCCTCACCTCGAACGACGTGCTCGCCGCCGCGGCACAGGCCGAGGACGTCTTCGGCGCAAGTTGTCTGACCCCCGCGACTGCGCAAACGATCCGTTCCCTCGCCGACCTCGGCCCAAGCATGCTCGCCGTGATGCACGGATCGAGCGTGACGGGCGACTGCGCGGGCGCACTCCTCGGGTTGGCCGACGACTATGAGCGCCGTCTTCTCATGGCGACCGCAGCCTGAGGTTCGGGAAACCGCCTACTCGAAGCAGACGCGATCAGAAAGTCCGCGGCGGCTTCGTCGGCCGTGAGTTGCGTCCCGTCCTGACGCTGGTGGAATTGCGTTGGACGGTTACTCGCCTCGCGTCGCTGTGGAGCTCGACCGTCGCTCAGACGAGCGCTCGAGCGCGAAACGCAGATCGCTGTGTCCATCGACCGCGTGTTCGACGCCGCCGACGTCGTCCTCACACCACTGTGCGAGTCGCCTGCTGCGCAGATCGAGACAGCTCGACCATTCCCCGCCGGTCGCCACCACTACCGACAGAACCAGAGATCTGACGGATATGCCGCCAACGCGTTCTTGGTGGCCACGCACCCTCGGTCGTCTGTCGACGCAGGTCAAGCCTCAGGAGGCGGTGTTGATCACGTCGTTCGACCGGTCCGATGGCAGCGGCGCGAGGTCGTTGGGGCCGTCGTGGATCAGGTTTGCGAGCGTGGTCTCGTCGACGGGGCCGCATCTCCAGGCGTCGACGCCGACGTTGATCATGCGGCCTCGCTGGCGCCACCGTTCGTGGACGTGGCCGTGGAGCAGCCACGAACCTTGATCGACCGGGCGCTGTTCGATGTACCGGTCGTGATCGTGGCTGTCGCCTCGATACGGGAAGTGGCACGCGACAACTCGGCGACCGCCGACCTTGAGGTGCGTCCGTCCCTGGTGGACCTCGGCGAAGCCGGCGGCGAGGTACCGCTCGGTCCAGCCTTCGGCGCGTCGGCCGTGGCCCGCCCAGCACCTGTCGTGGTTGCCGGCGAGCAGCAGTTTGCGCCCGTTCAGTTTTCCGACGAGTGCGAGGGTCTCGTCGATGTGTCCGAGCGCGACGTCACCCAGCACCCAGACGGTGTCGTCGGGGTGGATGGAGGCGTTCCATCTCTCGATCAGCGCTTGGTTCATCGCCGTGGCGTCGGCGAAGGGCCGACCCGAGTAGTTGAGGATGTTGGCGTGACCGAAGTGGAGATCAGCGGTGAACCACATCGTCACTTGCCGTTGATTCTGCCAGCGATTGGTCACGGAACGCAGGAGTATTTGGCATCTCAGCGCCTCGCAGAAAGTACGCAGCTCGCTGGCTCCGTGTCCTCATTGCCAGGCGTGGTTCATGACCTCCCGGTCATCCAGATCGACGAAAGTGTGGGCGAAGCTGGCCAGGTGGGCGACCGAGACCTGCACCGCTTGGTCAGCCCGCTCGCGAGCCAGTATCCGTCGGAGGTAGTCAGCTCGTGACAGGCCGAGCCGCTGTGCCTTTCACGTCGATGCCGGCGATGACGTTGTCAGGGACGTCCGGGACGAGGATGTCAGCCATCACTCGGATCCGTTCGGTGCGCACACTGTGCGTAGTCGGCCAGCTCAGCTTCGAGGTCGTCGAGGGTTCCACGGAGTGCGGCGAGTTGGAGCTCACGCATCTCGGGCTGCAGCATGTCGACGGCGGGAGCACGCTGCAACTCGGCGAGCGCGTTGCGCACCTCGGTAGCTCGGCTGCGGGTGATCTCGTACTGTCGCGTGCTCGTGATCATGGGGCGTGAATCGTCGGGCGGAGATGCATGGCTCAGGTGAGCGCGACCGGTATGCCGAGTGATCGAGCGGCACCGGCCAGGTCGTTGTCGCCGGTGACCAGCACGAGTTCGGCATCGACCGCGGACACAGCTGCGGCTAGGTGAACCGCGTCGTACCCGCGCAGTTGGTGGGCTTTGGCGAGCTCACCTGCGTTGTGGGCCAGCTCGGCGGTGAGCTCGACGTGGTCGATTTCCGTGATGATCGTCTTCAGTTCTGCGACAGCGACCTCGTGCTTGCGCTCGGTGATTCGCCCCATCCGCTCAGCTCGGGCGAGCGCCGCACGCGCCTCCGGGTAGAGCAAGCGGACGCTGATGCTACGGGCGGCTTCGTTCCACATTCGGGCGCAGGTCACCGACGAGGGCTCGCCGATGAGCAGCGGGATCACCGCGGAGGTGTCGAAGTAGGCGATCACTGCCGCTGTTCGGCCACGAGGTCGCTGACGGTGCCCTTGGCAGTGATGCGGGGTGGCCTCCGCGAGCGTTTGGTGGCCGGCGCAGGGGTGACTAGTCCCTCGGCGACAAGGCGATCAAGCGCGCGAGGTTGGTCCAGCGGGACGAGTCGGGCCACGGCCTTGCCGTGGTCGGTGACGGTCACCTCCTGGCCGTTGCGTACGACGTTCAGGTAGTGACTCAGGCGATCTCGTAGCTCTCGGACTCCTGCTTCCATGTGAACACTATGGCGCTTTCGACCGAAAAAATCTAGCCACATCGGCTTGCGACACCCGTCGCGACCGTCCAGATCGCGAAACCGCTGCTACTCGTTGAAGCGCAACGTCGGAGTCTAGTCGATTCCTAGCCTCTGACCTGCGACGCTGCAGGTCAGTCGCGTGGCGAAGTTCGCAGAAAGTACCCAGCTCGTTTGCTTCGTGCCCTCATCGCCAGGCGCGGTTCATGACCTCCGGGTCATCAAGGTCGGCGAAAGTCTCGGCGAAGCCGCCCAGGTCGGCCACGGAGACCTCGACTGCATGGAGAGCTCGCTCGCGAGTCAGTACCCGTCGCAGGTGGGTGGCTGCTCGCAAGAGACCGATCCGCAAGGCTTTTAGTTCGACGTCGATCACCGCCTCTGGTCGGTCACGAGGTCGCTTACGGTGCCCTTGGCGTCTATCGGTCGGTTCGCCCGAGGTTGAGGTGGCGACTCAAGCGATCTCGGAACTCTCGGACCTGCCTTCTCACACGAATACGATTGCGCGACTGGGGCGAGGAGATCCACTGCATTTGCCCGATGATCGATATGCGGATCATATGATCGCATCACGGATCACTGCCGAGTACGCTTGGGACATGAACCTCGGTGCACCAGTTCTCGATGTGGCTCCGGCTGTTCGTGGCGCGCTGCTCCAAGCGCTCGCCCGGCTGGAACAGCCCGTCACCAGGCGGCAGCTCGCGGCAGCTGCAGGCGTCGCGCCCGGCAATGCGAGCGCGGTGATCGAGGATCTCATCCGGGCAGGCCTGGTGAACGAGACGGTGGCCGGCCGGTCCTCGATGGTGGTGCTCAACCGGGACCATCTGGCCGTAGGCCCGTTGCTAGCGCTCGCCGGCCTGCGTGGCGAGCTCATCCGCCGCTTGCGTGCGCGGCTGTCCGAGTGGCCGGACCTTGAGGGCGCCTGGCTGTTCGGTTCCGTGGCACGGGGAGATGCCGATGGCGAATCGGACATCGACCTTCTCATCGTGGCCAGCGACCTCCAGGCACCCGACCTACACGCGCGTTTGGCGCAGCTCCAGGCCGACGTGCGCTCGTGGACCGGGAACGACCTGCAGCTCGTGGAGCACACACCCGACTCGTGGCGCAAGCTCGTGCACTCGAAGAACGCGCTCGTCGGGCAGGTCCGGACGGATGGCATCGCGCTGGCGGGTGACGCGGCGTCGCTGATGGAGCGCCGTCGGTGAGCCGGGCGAAGGGCGCCGCAAGCCGTGCGATGTCCAGCAGGCGCGGCAGCGTCTCGTTGACGCTCGCCAGTTCCTCGAGGCGGCGACGCTGCTCGACGCTCCCGACGTGGTGGCGACGTGTGCCATCCACGCCGCGATAGCGGCCTCGGACGCGATCACCTGCCACGCGCTCGGTGAGCGGTCGAGTGATGGCAACCACGTGTCAGCCGTGGAGCTCCTGCGCCAGGTCGACGCCAAGTTGGCGACCGCTCTCAAACGGGCACTCGATCGCAAAACTCAGGCGGGCTATGAGAGCGTCGACATCAGCGCCGCCGACGCCCTGAGTTGCGTCAAGTGGGCTGGCCAGTTGCTGGCGGCAGCGGAGGCTCGCCTCGAGGTCTGACGGGTCACTCCGACGTTGAGAACTCGACGTTGAGCCTGAGGCCTAGCGCTCGGGCCGCCCGCATGGGTCGCAGCCAAGCCACAGTGGCCCGCCCCGAGGCCGGCAGCGTCCTGCTTGGGTTCCTCGCCGAAGCGCACTCGTGCACCCTCAGCAACGCCGAGCATCCGACGGGCGGAGGCGGACAACAGCACGGTCGGACGTTACCGGCCCCTCGCGGCTCGACTGAGGTGTTTGTACCTCCAGCAGCGAGCGATCGCGTCGGCAGCAACACCTCGCGAGTACGCAGAAAGTACGCAGCTTCTGCGGTCTCGGTGCCACTCGGCGGACAGCAACAGATGCGAACGACCTGGTCAGGGCACTCGCGTCACGCGAGCGCAGCCCGCGAAAGCCCTGCTAGACGTTGAAGCGGAACTCCAT
>JANNHO010000151.1:0-2357 GCA_031404435.1 Acidimicrobiaceae bacterium
GCGTAGCCGGGAGTGCCGAATGCTTCGCCCGGCACGAACGCGACCTTGGCTTCGCCGAGCATCACATCGGCCAGCTCCAGCGTGGTAGCCGACACCGTGCCGTTCGGGCCGAGTGGGCGGCCGAGCAGCGACGTGAAGTTCGGATAGCAGTAGAACGCACCCTGCGGCTGGATCGCGGTGACCCCGGGAATGTCGTTGAGCATCCGGTGCATCGTGACCGCGCGCCGGGCGAAGGCGTCGCGCATCATCGCCACCGCGCTGAGGTCGCCGCTAACCGCTTCGAGCGCAGCGATCTGGGCGACGTTGCTGACGTTGGAGGTGGAGTGCGACTGGAAGTTGATCGCCGCCTTCATCACATCGGTCGGGCCGATCATCCAACCGACCCGCCAGCCGGTCATCGCGTAGGTCTTGGCGACACCGTTGACGATGATGCACTGGTTGGCCAACTCGGGCACAACGGTCGGCATGCTGACGAAGCGGTTATCGCCGTAGACGAGGTGCTCGTAGATCTCGTCGGTGAGCACCCACACGCCGTTGTCGACCGCCCAATGACCGATCGCCGCTACCTCGTCGGGGGTGTAGATCGCGCCGCTCGGGTTGTCGGGGCTGACGAACAGCAGCACCTTCGTGCGCGGCGTCAGTGCCGCATCGAGTTGCTCGACGGTGACCCGGAACCCGGTGCTCTCGTCGGTCTGGACGATCACCGGCACGCCACCGGCAAGCGTGATCGCCTCCGGATACGTGGTCCAGTACGGCGCCGGGCAGATCACCTCGTCGCCCGGATCGCACAGCGCAGCGAACGCCGTGAACACCGCGTGCTTACCTCCGTTGGTCACCAACACCTGGCTGGCCGAACACTCGAAACCGCTGTCGCGTTTGGTCTTGACAGCGATCGCCTCACGCAGCTCCGGCAGGCCGGCTGCCGGGGAATACTTGTGGTGCTTTGGCTCGCGGCAGGCCCGGATCGCCGCCTCGACGATGTTGGCGGGGGTCGGGAAGTCGGGTTCGCCGGCACCGAAACCGATCACGTTCTCGCCAGTGGCCTTCAACGCTTTGGCCTTCGCGTCGACGGCGAGCGTCGCGGATTCGGCAATGGCGGACAGGCGGGCAGACGTGCGATTCACGGTCGGCCATCCTACTTGGGCGCACCGTGCGCTCCCGCCGAGTTTCCGCCAGACTGCTCGGGTGACGATCGACCCGCGAAGCATCGAGATCCCTGCCAACCTGCTGCCCGTCGACGGACGGTTCGGTTGCGGCCCCTCGAAGATCCGTCCCGAGCAGGCCCTCGCGCTGGCAACCGCAAACTCGAACCTGCTCGGCACGTCGCACCGCCAGGCTCCGGTCAAGAACCTCGTCGCCTCGGTGCGGGCCGGCTTGCACGACCTGTTCTCGCTCCCCGATGACTGGGAGATCGTGCTCGGCAACGGCGGCTCGACGATGTTCTGGGACGCGGCCACGTTCGGGCTGATCCGCGACCACAGCGTGCACGCCGTGTTCGGCGAGTTCTCCTCCAAGTTCGCCGAGGCGGCACGCGCAGCACCGCATGTCGGCGATCCCACCGTGGTGCGGTCGGAGCCGGGCGATCACCCCCAGGTGAGTGCGGTCGACGCAGCCGACGTGTATGCGCTCACCCACAACGAAACCTCTACCGGGGTGATGATGGAGCTGCTCCGGCCTGCCGACGATGACTCGCTCGTCGTGGTCGACGCCACCTCGGGTGCCGGAGGGCTGCTGTGGAACCCGGCGCAAGTGGACGTGTACTACTTCGCCCCGCAGAAGTGCTTCGCCGGTGACGGCGGGCTGTGGCTGGCGGCCTGCTCGCCGCGAGCGCTCGAGCGGATTCGCGTGATCTCCGGGTCGGGGCGGTGGGTTCCGGCGTCGCTTGATCTGAACATCGCGCTCGACAACAGCGTCGTCAACCAGACCTACAACACCCCGGCGCTCGGCACGCTCGTGTTGATGAACAACCAGGTCGAATGGATGATCGACAACGGCGGGCTCGCCTGGTGCAACCACCGCTCGGCTGCCTCGGCGGCCACGCTGTACGGCTGGGCCGACAACCGCGACTGGGCCACCCCGTTCGTGACCGACCCGACCAAGCGTTCCGTCGTGGTCGGCACGATCGACATCACCGGCCCCGACGCGACCGACGTGTGCGCGGCGCTGCGGGCCAACGGAATCGTCGACACCGACAGTTACCGCAAGCTCGGCCGCAACCAACTGCGTGTCGGCATGTTCCCCGCGGTCGATCCGGCCGATGTGGCCGCGCTGGTGTCGTGCATCGACTTCGTCGTCGAGACGCTGAGCTGACGCACGGTGCGGCAATGAACGTCGAACACGTGCTCACCACGGCCTTC
>JANNHO010000152.1:0-2243 GCA_031404435.1 Acidimicrobiaceae bacterium
GCGCCGTCGAACCACACCTCGGGCCAGGCGTGCGCGTTCCTGCCGAGGACGTGGTATTCGCCGTCTTCGCGCAGTTCTCCGGCGGTGAAACCCACCGCCACCCGTGCGGGTAACCCGAGTGCCCTGGCCATCACCGCGAACGTGCCGGCGAACTGTTCGCAGTAGCCGCGCCGGATGCGCAAGAAGCTGACCATCGCGTCGTCGCTATGGCCGCGCTGCACCGTCAGGTCGTAGGCGAACTCGTTGCGGAACCAGTCCTGCAGCAAACGTGCTTGGTCGTACGGCGTGGTTGCCCCGGCGGTCACCTCGCGGGCGGTGTTGATCACCTCGTCGGGGATCTCGGGCAACTGCCAGAACTGGTCGCTTGGCGGGTTCGATGCCGACAGGGTGCGCAGCAGATCCGCTGAAGGTACGGACACATCGGCGGTGATGTTGAACACATCACCTTGTTCCAGCTTGCCGTCGTCGAGCAGCAAGGTATCGGTACCCGACAGCCACAGTACACCGTTCTGCGACACGGTGAGTGGGCGGAATGCGCTCGGCACGAGTTGGCCACCAAGTCGCGAGATGCGGATCCGCTGCTGCACGACGATGCTGTCGGGGCGTTGCTCGCCGAGTTGCCCGCTCGCAGACTCGAGCTGCGCGTCCGGAAGGCCCCAGGTGGAACCGTTGAACTGGGACAACCCGGTCGATCGCCAGTAGCGGCCGACCGACGAGTTCATCGTGAACATCTCGGTGTTCGAACGGTTCACGAGCCGGGAGCGGATGTCGACCAATGGGCTGAGCACCTCGGTCACGTCGGATTGGCTCGTGCGCGTATCGAGCAGCGGCTCGGCCCCGGCACCTGGCAGCATCGGGGCGAACAGCGCGGCGCCGAGCGCCGTCACGGTGGCGCACACCACCGTGGCCGGCAGGGCGGCGCCAACGGCGCGGCGGCGACGGCCAAGCCACGAATCCGAACCGCCACCGTGAAGGGCGCGAAGCACGGCGACCACCATGAGCGCAGATGCAAACCACACGGCGGCGACCGCGATGCGGTTGCGGTCGGTTCCGAGCGCGGCGGTGAAGATGAACAGCACCCCCGCCGGCACCACCGCCTCTGCCCGGCCGAATGCCCGGAACGCGAAGCCGTCGGCGCACATCGCCATCAGCCCAACCCCGAACGCGGCGGCCAACAAGAACGAACCCTCACTCGGAACCGGTGCCACCGCTGAGGGGAACTGGCTCCAGACAAGCCGCAGGTCGAGGCGCATCAGCGAGATGGTGTCCCTGGTGGGCAACGCCAGCGTCATCGTGTCGCGATAGAACAACAGCGACAACAACTCAACGATGACGAGCATCACCACCGGCAGAGCGACGAACGCCGGGACCCGCGCGATGCGTAGCAGCGTGCTCGCGACATGAATGACCACCACGACCATCAGTAATGGCCGCAGGAACACCCAGTCCGCAAACACGCGGCACATCGCGATGGCCGTCACGGTGCTCAACAGCATGACGACGAAGCTGGCGACCACCTCGTCGGTGCTGATCCCGGTGTGTCGCCGTCGTGTCGCGGTGCTCAACGTGCCACCCCGTAGGCCTCGGGCAGCCTGGTCGAGTGGGCGAGTGCGCCGGTGAGCTGTGACCACGACTGCACGAAGGCGTCAACCGATGAGGCATCGACGCTGAACCGGTCACGCGACCCTGACCCCGCCCCTGACCCGGATTGTGCGGTGGCAGCGATCACCAACGTCTCGTCAGGCCCGATCGAGGTGCGCACCATCCGGGCGCAGCGGCTGTCGCCTGATGGTGTCACGACGACGACCAGGCCCATTCCTTCACCCGATGTGAGCGACGGGAGCAGCCCGTGCGCGCCCGTCCCAGGCTGGACCGCAGCCAGCCAGCGGAGCGCAAGCGAGGCGACGTCGTGGCCGCGGAGGTCGATGTCGACCGCGACCATCCGTGTCGCCAGTCCCGATACCACAGCACCAGTGACCAAGCTGGCCGCTGCGGACACGGCCGCCTCGAACGCCTCGCTGACGGCAGCATTGGTTGTGGCAGACCCGCCGACAGGGTCGATGTCCAACACGATGGTGCACCGTTTGACGCCCTCGAGCGCTGTCTCTCTGACCACGAGGTCATGGCTGCGCGCCGAGGCTTTCCAGCTGATCCGGCGGAGGTCGTCGCCGGTCACGTAGGCGCGCAGCGAATGGAACTCGGTACCTGTTTGACCATGCGCACGAAGTCGCAGGTGGCTCCCC
>JANNHO010000153.1:0-20024 GCA_031404435.1 Acidimicrobiaceae bacterium
GCGGCCAACGCGACGATGAACGCCTCCGCCGAAACAACCCCACCGCAACCGTCAGAGGGCGGGTCGTCGCGGTCGTCGTTGAAGCTGTGGTTAGAGTCCGCCGACATACCTGAAGCGTACACCAGTTCGCCCCGATCCAACCAGCAGATCCCATATTCCATATACCTTCTAGAGATGCCCGAGGCGCGAACATCACCAACAGTGATGTCTCCCGGTCGTCACTCGATCCGTCCGTGTCGCTCGCACCGCGCGCCGGTGCGCGAGGGGCACTGATGGAGTGCCGACATCGCCCGTCGGATGAGCGAGCACCGTCAAATTCCTGGGACGATCGTTCTGCGAATTCTCGTGGGTGCGCCCGCGGGTGGGTTATGGTGCCCATCTCCATGCGGTTCGCTTACGACGACCAACTGATCGATTTCGTCGCCGGTGACTCCGTCGCCGTTGCGGTGATTCGCGCTGGCTGGCATCCGCAGTACGGCGGGGCGTTATGTCTTGCCGGGGACTGCGGGAACTGTGTTGCCGACGTGGGTGGTGTGCCGTTCACGCGCACGTGTCTCACCGCAGCCAAGCCGGGCCTGCACGTTCGCCGCCATCCGGTTGTCGGTGGTCCGCCTCTGCGTCTCGACGCTCCGCCGAATCCGGTTGCGTCGCCTGCGCACACCACGGTGAACGTGCGCCGCGAGCACGCCGACGTGGTCGTCATCGGTGGTGGCGCGTCGGGCATGGCTGCGGCCGACGCGGCCCGCGCCGCCGGACGCACGGCGACCGTGCTCGATTCTGCCTCCGGCCACGACGTAGTCGGCGTGTACCCGGGACCACAGGTGATCGTGCGGATCGACGGGCCGACACCGTCGATGCTGCACCTCCACGCCGACGAGGTGGTGATCGCGACCGGTGCCGCGGAACTGCTCCCCGTGTGCCCCGGCAACATGTTGGCAGGCATCGTCACTGCGGGCGGTGCGGAACAACTGCGCGAGCACGGCGTCGATCTCGGCGTCACGGTTACCGTCGATCTCGACGAACTCGCCGGTTTCGAAACTGGTGCGGGGCACGACGATCACACAGCTCCGCTCGCGGCGATCACCCAGTGGGTGACCGGCGTTAGGTTCACCGACGGGCGGATTGAGCGCTGCACAACAGCGATCGTCACCAGTTCCACACGGGCACCCCGCGACCTGCTGGCACGGATGGTCAGCGACCCGGCGGTTCACGCAGTCGGCAGTGCAGCGGGCGCGTTTGAGCTCCCAGCCTGCCCGACTTCGGGCACGGTATGCCCCTGTTCGAAGGTGAGCGTCGACGACCTGCAGACCGTGTGGGACAAGGGTTTCACCCACCTCGAGCTGATCAAGCGGGCCTCGTTGTGCGGCACCGGCACCTGCCAGGGCGGCGCGTGTATGCCGCACCTGCGCGCCTTCGTCGCCCACCACTCCGGCACTCCCGCAGCGCCGTTCACCGGCCGACCGGCGTCGCGCCAGCTCACCATCGCCGAGGCCGCCGCCGACGTTCACCTTGACGCGTTCCGGCGCACTGCGCTGCACGACGAGCACCTCGCGCTCGGGGCGCGGATGGACCGCTTCGGCGGGTGGTGGCGACCGTGGAACTACGGCGATCACCGTCGCGAGTACTGGGCCGTACGTGAGGGAGTGTCGCTCGGCGATGTGTCGACGCTCGGCAAGATGATCATCACCGGTCCCGATGCGGTCGAAGCGCTCGAACGCCTCTACCCCACCACCATTGCCGACATTCGCCCCGGACGCAGCCGCTACGTGCTCCTGCTCAACGAGCGCGGCCACCTCATCGACGACGGGATGGTCTGCCGCGAGCCCGACCGCGAACACGCCGGCGAACCCGATGGCGATGGAGCGGACCGGTTCGTGCTCACGTTCACCTCCGGTGGCGCGTCGTTCGCCGAGGCCTGGGTGCGCGACTGGGTCGAGACGTGGGGCCTCGACGTGCGGATCATGGACCGCACCATCTCCCATGGGGCGATCAACGTCACCGGCCCGCTTGCCGAAGAACTGCTGCAACGAGTCGGCCTCGCCGAGCCGCCGAAGTTCCTGCAGCACCGCCACACCGACGTTGCCGGGGTTCCATGCCATGTGATGCGGCTGTCGTTCACCGGCGAGGCCAGCTGGGAGCTGCATCACCCGGTGCATCAGTCGGTCGAGTTGTGGCGCGAATTGATGCACGCCGGTCGCGACCTCGGCATTGCGCCGCACGGCCTGCAAGCTCTGTTCGGGCTGCGCCTTGAGAAGGGCCACGTGATCGTCGGAATGGACACCGAGCTCGACACCACCCCGCGCCGGCTCGACATGGACTGGGCGGTCAAGATGGACAAGCCCGATTTCGTCGGGCGAACATCGCTGCAACGCACCGAAGCACTGGCTGACAACCGGCGCCTGTTCGGTCTCACGATGGACGGCCCAGCCCCAGTGGAGGGGGCACCGATCTGGGTGAACGGCACCATCGTCGGCCACGTCGCATCCAGCTTCGACTCGCCCCTGCTCGGCCACGCAGTGATGCTCGGATGGCAGAAGCACACCCCCTGGGCCGACGCGGTCACCATCGACGGCCGCACCGCCCACGTGACGCCAATCCCGTTCTACGATCCGCGAGGCGCACGTGCCCGCGCCTGATTCAGAGTCGCACGACCGGCCGATCCGGTTACACGGGCTGCGCGTGGTGGCGATGCCGCAAGCCCTCGATGCGGCTCAGTGGCGCCCCGACGGGATCGTGCTGCGAGTGGCGGCGGACGAGGCGCTGGCGATCGGTTGTACCGACGTCGAGATCACCGATCCGTACGCGATCGTCGAGCCCGAATCTGCCTTCGTTGGTTGGTGGCTCACCACTGAGCAGTTCGCCGCGTGCGTTGAGCCGCGCCTTGAATGGCCGCTCCCCCATCAGCGCCCGGCGCTGGCCCAAGGGCTCGTCGCCGCTGTGCCGCTGAAGCTGTGGCTCGAATCCGATCGTGTGCTCGTCATCACATCCAGCGGCCTCGCCCACGAAGCCGCAGCTCGCCTGTTCGGAGCCCGATCGTGATTGAGGGCACGTGAACGAATTCGTCGAAACCCTCCTCGAGCTCACCTGGCACGAGCCACGCGCCGGCTACGACGTCGTCATCATCGGAGGCGGCGGCCATGGGCTCGCCACCGCCTACTACCTCGCCACCCGCCACGGGATCACCAACGTTGCCGTGGTGGAGGCCAACTACATCGGCTCGGGCAACTCCGGGCGCAACACCACCATCATTCGTGCCAACTACGGCATCCCCGAATCGATTCGCTTCTATCGCCACAGCCAGAAGCTGTACAGCGATCTCGAAAACGAGACCGGCTGCTGGATCATGCACGCCACCAAGGGTCTCATCTGGCTGGCCCACACCGAGACGGCGATGCGCGCCGAGCGGGCCAGGGTGCAGCTGAACACGGCATGCGACACCGAAACCGTGATGGTCACCCCGGCCGAGATCAAGCAGCTGTGCCCGCAGATCGACCTCACCGGTGGCGGCCGCTACCCCGTGCTCGGGGCCAGCTACCACGTACCCGCATCGACCGCCCGCCACGACCGTGTGGTGTGGGCCTACGCGCAAGGCGCGATGGAGCGCGGCGTGCACGTGATTCAGGGCACCCCCGTCACCGGGCTGCTCCGTGACGGCAACCGGGTGACCGGGGTCCGCACCGCCGGCGGAGACATCCGCGCCGGGGTCGTCATGTGCGCGGTCGGTGGCGACGTGTCCACCATCGCCGCACACGCCGACGTGCGACTGCCGGTCCGCACCCACCCGCTGCAGGCCTTTGTCACGAACGGTTACAGCCAGGGCTTCGGGCCGATCGTCAGCGACACCGAACTGCTGTGCTACATCTCCCAAACGGCACGCGGGCAGATGCTGATCGGTCACGAATTCGAGCGTGAAACGAGCTACTCGCTGCAATCGTCGTTCCAGTTCCTGCAAACGAACGCGGCGAAGATGAGCTACCTGCTGCCGTTCGTACGTGACCTGAAGATCCTGCGCCAATGGACCGGCCGCTGCGATGTGTCGGCCGACTTCTCGCCGATCATGGGCTTCACCGGCGTGGACGGATTCGTCATCACCACCGGATGGGGAACGTGGGGCTTCAAGGCGATTCCCGCGGGCGGCGAGCAGATGGCCGAGCTGATCGCCACCGGAACCACACCCGAGCTGATCGCACCGTTCCGTCTCGATCGCTTCGCCCTCGACCACTCGATGGCCGACCAGGGCTCCACGGGTACCCGCTGATGCTGGTCGTCACATGTCCCCATTGCGGTCCCCGCCCGGTCGAGGAGTTCCGCTTCGGCGGCGAGCTCCCCGAACCACCGGCAAACCTCACCGATCCCCTCGAGCGCGATTTCGATCAGGTCTGGATGTTCACCAACGTCGACGGTGTGCAGACCGAACGCTGGTTCCACGATGCCGGCTGCCACCGCTGGCACACCGCCGTCCGCAACACCTCGATCGACCGCTTCGTCCAGCAGCCGACTGACTGACTGGTTGACTGACTGAGATGGACGCGCCGCCGAACCCAGCTGGCAACGAACGGGCAGGCAGCGGACGAGTCCGCAGCGGTCGGGCGGCGCGAGTTGCGGCCCGCACCGGAGTGGGCTCGCGGCCGGTGGCACCCGCCTTCATCCGCCGCCAGATCCCGCCGTATGAGCTGCTCGGCGAGGAAGGTCTCGACCTCGTCGAACGCAAGGCCGATCAGCTGCTGGCCGAGATCGGAATCGAGTTCCACGACGATCCTGAATCGCTGTCGTTGTTCGCTGCAGCCGGCGCAACCGTGGACGGGATCACCGTACGCTTCGACGCGGGCCACGCTCGCGCACTGTGCGCCACCGCCCCGCGCGAGTTCACCCAGTTGGCCCGCAACAACGCCCGCTCGGTGGCGATCGGCGGCGACAACGTGGTGCTCGCTCCCAGCTACGGGTCGCCGTTCGTGCGCGACCTGGCCAACGGCCGGCGGTACGCATCGCTGGAGGACTTCCAGAACTTCGTCAAGCTCACCTATGCGACACCGTGGCTACATCATTCCGGCGGCACCGTGTGCGAACCGGTCGACGTGGCGGTCAACAAGCGCCACCTCGACATGGTGTACAGCCACCTCCGCTACAGCGACAAGGCGTTCATGGGTTCGGTCACAGCTCCCTCGCGCGCCGCCGACTCGATCGAGCTGGCCCGCATCGCGTTCGGGACCGATGTGGTCGATCAGCACTGCGTGATCCTCGGCAACGTCAACGTCAACTCTCCGCTCGTGTGGGACGCGACCATGACCGGAGCGTTGAAGACCTACGCCGCGGCAAACCAAGCCCCGGTCGTGGTGCCGTTCATTCTCGGTGGGGCGATGGGCCCCGTCACGACGGCCGGTGCCGTCGCCCAAGCGCACGCCGAAACCCTGGTCGGCGTTGCCCTCGGTCAACTCGTCCGCCCCGGATCGCCGGCGATCTACGGCAACTTCTTGTCGTCGATGGCGCTGCGCAGCGGCAGCCCAACCTTCGGCACGCCCGAACCGGCGATCGGATCGCTCGTGGTCGGGCAACTGGCACGCCGCGTCGGTTTGCCGCTGCGCTGCTCGGGAGCGTTCACCTCATCGAAGATCGCCGACGGTCAGGCGATGCAGGAATCCGCAGTCTCGATGCAGGCTGCGCTGCTGTGCGGAGCCAACTTCATCCTTCACTCCGCCGGGTGGTTGGAAGGTGGGCTGACGATGGGATACGAGAAGTTCATGATGGACCTCGACCTGTGCGGCGCGGCGCACACGTACCTGCGCGGCGTTGACCTGTCCGACGATCAGTTCGCGATCGACGGCTTCGCCGAGGTCGGCCCCGGCAAGCACTTCTTCGGTTCGCAGCACACCCTGCGTCACTACGAGCACGCGTTCTACGACCCGGTGCTCAGTGACAGCTCCAGTTTCGAACAGTGGCGCGACGCCGGCGAGAGCCGAACCGAAGACCGTGCCGCCGCGCTGTACCGGGAGGTACTGGCCAACTACGAGCCGCCGCCGATCGACGATGCAGTCGATGCCGAGTTGTGCGAGTTCGTTGCCCGCCGCAAGTCAGAGATGCCCGACCAGTGGTACTGACCTGCTGTGGCTGACTCCGACGATCCCCTCCTGCAGCCGTATCAGCTCAAGCACCTGACGCTGCGCAACCGGGTGATGTCGACGGCGCACGAGCCGGCCTACTCCGAAGACGGAATGCCCAAGGACCGCTACCGCGCCTACCACGTCGCGAAAGCCAAGGGTGGGCTGGCATTGACGATGACCGCCGGCACCGCGGTCGTGTCGCCGGACAGTCCGCCGGCGTTTGGCAACCTGTTCGCCTATCGCGACGAGATCGTTCCGTGGATCCGGGCAATGACCGACGAGATCCACGGACACGGTGCCGCGGCGATGATTCAGATCAGCCACCTTGGCCGGCGTACCGGATGGGGCCAGGACGATTGGCTACCCGTGGTTGCCCCATCGGCACTGCGCGAGCCGGCCCACCGCGCGCATCCGAAGGTGGCCGAGCAGTGGGACATCGACCGCATCGTCGGCGACTACGCCGACGCCGCCGAACGGATGCAGGCCGGCGGAATGGACGGCGTCGAGGTGGAGGCGTACGGGCACCTGTTCGATCAGTTCTGGTCGCCGGCTACCAATCAGCGCGACGACGACTACGGCGGCTCGTTCGAGAACCGGCTGCGTTTCCCGCTGCGCGTGCTGCGCGCCATCCGCGAGCGGGTGGGGCCAGAGTTCATCGTCGGCATCCGCATGGCCATCGACGAGGTTCGCCCCGACGGCATCGACGAGCCGGCGGGCATGGTGATTCTGCACCGCGTCACCGACCCGGCGCACAACACCGCGGGCCCGCTGATCGACTTCGTGAACGTGATCCGCGGCAACATCGTGACCGACGCCGTACTCACCGAGGTGATCCCGATCCAGGGGATGCCGTCCGCTCCGCACCTCGACTTCGCCGGCCGGGTGCGTGCCGGTCTGGCCGCCGCGGGTCGCCCCCTTGCCGTGTTCCACGCCTCCAAGATCGACGACGTTGCCACCGCCCGCCACGCGATCCGCGAGGGCAAGCTCGACATGGTCGGGATGACGCGGGCGCACCTGGCCGAACCCAACCTGGTGCGCAAGATCCGCCTCGGCGTGGAGCACACGATCCGCCCCTGCGTTGGCGCCACCTACTGCCTCGACCGGATCTACCAAGCCGGCGAGGCGCTATGCATCCACAACGCCGCCACTGGACGCGAGCTGACGATGCCCCACGAGGTGCTTCCTGCAACAGCGGCCCGTCGCGTGGTGGTGATCGGTGCGGGGCCGGGGGGCTTGGAGGCTGCACGGGTGAGCGCCGAACGTGGCCATCACGTTGTGGTGATCGAGGCAATGCCGTGGACCGGCGGCCAGCTCCACCTGCTGGCGCGCAACCCGCGCCGCAAGGACCTGCTCGGCATCGCCGGCTGGCGCGACGCGGAGCTGGCCCGGCTAGGCGTGGACGTGCGCCTCGACACCCTCGCCGACGCGGCGATGGTCGCCACGCTGAAACCCGATGTCGTCATCGTCGCCACCGGGGGCCTGCCGCACGAAGCCACGATCGATGCCGGTGCCGATCTGGTCATCTCGGCCTGGGATGTGATCAGCGGCGAGGTGCGGCCGAGCGGCGACGTGTTGCTGTTCGACGACGACGGCACGCACTCGGCGATGACCGCAGCGGAACTGATCGCCCGCTCCGGGGCGCGGCTGGAAATCGTCACGCCGGAACGCACCCTCGGTATCGACGTCGGGGGCATGAACCTGGTCCCGTATGCGAGGGCCTTCAACGAGTCCGAGACCCGCATCACCCTCAACCAACGGCTGCGCGTCGTTCGCCGGCACAGCTCCGGCCGCCTCGCCGTCGAGCTCGGCAGCGACCACACCCCCCACCGGTCAACCCGCGTTGTCGACGCTGTGGTGGTCGACCAGGGTGTCGCTGCGAACGACGAGTTGTACCATTCGCTCGTCGCGCATTCCTCCAACGGCGGCGCCGTCGACCACGGTGACCTGATCGACGGACGGCCGCAAACCATCGTTACGAGCCGTTCGGGCCGGTACCAGCTTTTTCGTATCGGCGATGCCGTTGCCGGACGGAACATCCACGCCGCTATCTACGATGCACTCCGGTTATGCCACACTCTCTGATGTTCCACATCGTGAGCGCGTTCCGCATCATGGAATTGTGGCCAGTTGTCGTCGTTTCCAACCAGCTTTTGACTCGTAGGGGGTCCCCGAGTGTCGTTCCCATCTGATCTTGACATCGCGCGCGCAGGCAAGCTTGCGCCGCTCACCGACATCGCCGCGCAGATGGGGATCGGCCCGCACCTGCTGGAACAGCACGGCGACGATCTGGCCAAGATCCGCCTCGAAGCGATCGACGAGCTGGCCGACCGGCCGGCGGGCAAGTACGTCGTGGTCACCGCGATCACCCCGACCCCCCTCGGAGAGGGCAAGACCACCACCACCGTCGGCCTCGGTATGGCCATGAAGCACATTGGCCGTCAGGCCGTGATCAGCCTGCGCCAGCCGTCGATGGGGCCGACATTCGGCATCAAGGGCGGCGCAGCCGGGGGCGGGTACAGCCAGGTGATCCCGATGGAGCTACTCAACCTGCACCTCACCGGCGACTTCCACGCGGTGACCGCAGCCCACAACCTGCTTTCGGCAATGGTCGATAACCACCTCCACCAGGGCAACGAGCTCGGCCTCGACATCGACAACATCACCTGGCGTCGAGTGATGGATGTCAATGACCGCTCGTTGCGCAACATCATCGTCGGCCTCGGCGGCAAAGCCGACGGGGTCACCCGCCAGACCGGCTTCGACATCACCGCCGCCTCGGAAGTGATGGCGATTCTCGCCCTGTGCACATCGCTGGAGGACATGCGCGCCCGCCTCGGACGGATCGTGGTCGGCTACACCAAAGTCGGCGAGCCGGTCACTGCAGAGCAGCTCAAGGGTGCCGGCTCGATGGCGGTGATCATGCGCGAGGCGATCAAGCCGAACCTGTTGCAGACCCTCGAGAACACCCCCGTCATCGTTCATGCCGGGCCGTTCGGCAACATCGCCCACGGCAACTCCTCCATCGTCGGCGACCTGATCGGCATCCGCTCCGGCGACTACCTGATCACCGAAGCCGGCTTCGGTGCCGACATGGGCGCCGAGCGATTCTTCAACATCAAGTGCCGCAACTCCGGCATGGTCCCCGACGCCGCCGTCCTGGTGGCCACGGTGCGCGCCCTCAAAGCCCACAGCGGCAAGTTCAAGATCGTCGCCGGAAAGCCGCTGCCGCCCGAGTTGCTCGCCGAGAACCCCGACGATGTGCGCGCCGGCGCCGCCAACCTGATCAAGCAGATCGAAAACGTCAAGGTCCACGGTGTGTCGCCGGTGGTGGCGATCAACGCGTTCCCGACCGACTTCGCCTCCGAGCACCAGGCAATCCGCGAGATCGCCGAATCGGTCGGTGCTCGTGTCGCGGTGTGCACGCACTTCTCCGACGGCGGCCTCGGTGCCACCGAACTTGCCCACGCCGTGGTCGAAGCGTGCGACGAGCCGAGCACGTTCCAGTACTGCTACGACATCGACGCCACGCTCAAGCAAAAGATCGAATCGGTGGCCACCAAGATCTACGGTGCCGCCAACGTCACCTACACCACCGCCGCCAACACCCAGCTCGCCCGGTACGAAAAGAATGGCTTCGGCAACCTGCCGGTGTGCATCGCCAAGACCCACCTGTCGATCTCGGGTGACTCAACCCTCAAAGGCGCCCCGACCGGTCACACGCTCAACGTGCGCGAAGCCCGAGCCAGCGTTGGCGCCGGTTTCGTGTACCCGATCTGTGGCGACATGACCACGATGCCCGGCCTCGGTTCGGCCCCGGCCGCATCGATCATCGACTTCGACGACAACGGTGAGATCGTGGGCCTCTCGTGAGCCCCGCTGTCGCCACTGGCGAGCTCGAACGAACCCCCGGCGGCGCGGTGCTGATGGACGGCAACCGCCTGCGCGACGAAATCGTCGCCGAGCTGCGGGCCACGATCGACACCGCTTCGGCGACGGCTGGCCAGCCGCTGCCGGTGTGCCTGGCAACGGTGCTCGTCGGCGACGACAAACCGAGCCAGATCTACGTGCGGATGAAGCACAAGAAGGCGCAGGAAGCGGGAATGCAGTCCAGGCAGGTCGAGTTCCCGGGCTCGGTATCGCAGGCCGAACTGGAAGGCGCGATCGCGGCCCTGGCCGCCGACTCATCAGTGCACGGAATTTTGTGCCAACTGCCGCTTCCCACCGGCCTCGATCCCGAACCGGTGATCGGGCTGATCCCGTTCGAAAAGGATGTCGATGGGCTCACCGAACGCTCGATGGGCCGTCTCGTGCGTGGCCTGCCCGGTCATGTCGGCTGCACGCCGCTCGGTGTGATGCGCCTGATCGAGCGCTACGGCATCGCCACCGCCGGCAAGCGTGCTGTGGTGATCGGGAGATCGACCCTGGTCGGCCTGCCCCAGGTGCTACTGCTCGGCCGCAAAGGGATCGATTGCACGGTCACCCTCGCCCACTCACGCACCCCCGACATGATCGAGGTGTGCCGCGACGCTGACATCATCGTCGCCGCCGCCGGATCGGCCAGGATGGTCACCGCTGCCCACGTCAAACCCGGTGCGGCGGTTCTCGACGTGGGCGTGTCGCGCAGCGAAGCAGGCATCGTCGGCGATGTCGACTTCGAGGCCGTACAAGCAGTGGCCGGGGCGATCACCCCGATGCCGGGCGGTACCGGCCCAATGACCATCGCCTGCCTGCTCGAAAACACTCTCGCCGCCGCCCGGATGCTTCACGCGTTCCCCTCCTGACGCTCTGCGCCAAGGCCGGTCGCGTCGACAATTGAGCCGTCTTCGATGACGATGGCTGTTCGATCGGCATCGCCAACTCGTTCGATCCAAACCTGAAAATCGTTCGCTACCGCCATCTCGGCAACCATGGCCAGGCTCTCATCGTCGAGCAGACTTCCGTCTGAGATCATGACGACCCGGATCTTGGGGTCTCCGGCCATGGCGAGACCAGTCGATACTTTCAGCTTCTCTGCATGCGACGCCTGGCTGAACGGTAGGCCCTTGTACGTGATGCCGTCCGCTTCTCCGAAACCGAGACCTTCAATCGGCATCTGAGCGTTTGCCAAACCACGTCGCTTCGTGTCGTTCGCGTCGCGCATCTGTTCTTCACAGTGTTGAACCTCAGCTTGGAGCTCGTCGATCTCATCCGTGAGGTCGGCACGGCGGACGACCTCGAGCTGAGCCTCTTGATTGCGTTGTGCCTGCGTTACCAGCGCTTCGAGCTGTTCGATATCGGGATCTGGCACCATCGCTTCGAGCTTGTGTGTGCTTCGTCGGAGAAGTGCGGCCGCTGCCGCCTCGCCTTCCTCTGCAATCACAAGCGACGCTCGAGCATCCCGTAGTCGTTGACTGGCCTCGTCGTGCTTTGCGACTGCCTCGTTGTGGCGGGCGATCGTCTCGCGGTTGGCCAGTCTGTGTAAGTGTCCCTCCTGGGCAATTCTGATTGCCTCGACAAGGGTGGTGGAACTAGCAGGTAGGTCGGTTCCTACTGGCAGCGCGTTGCGGCGCGCGATGGCCGCTTTGAGTCGACGATTGGCGTCGGAGCGTTGCTCGTACATTGCGTGGTAGTCGGCCTCGAGTCGCTCGATGTCGAATGGCAACACAACAAGGCCGAGGAGAACCTCTCGCTGAGCCTTCGCAGGCTGATTGGCGAAGGCCAGCGGGTCGAAGGCCATCGCGCCGGTCAAGGCATCCAAGATCGCTTGCGGTGAAGCCATTCTTGAGCCGTCGGCGGCGCGGACGATCAATGACGAGCCGTCGCCATTCCAGAGTCGTTCAACCACGAGCGCACCGAGATCAAGCGAAAAGGCAGCGCCTGACTCACCGCTACGGATGGGCTGAGGCGAGTTCTTCTGAGCGTGCTTACCGCCGAGGGCCCACCAAATGCTGTCGAGCAGGCTCGTCTTCCCTTGTCCGTTTCGACCCCCGATGATCACCAAGTTTGGGTCCGGCGTAATCGACACCGCCCGCAAGCGCTTTACGTTCTCAGCCTTGAGCGCCACAATGCGGAGCGGTTGGTCCATCGATGGATTGTACGGAGGCAAGAGTGGTCGCATCTGGGATGTGCCCCGTTATGCCGTACCGAGTTCCCTGGATCGCTCACCAAGATTGGCGCACCTTCGTTGTTGCACGTGCCCACCAGAGCGTCCGCGCCAGCTGTTCCACAGGGTGAGACTGTGCCGTATGATGGAACGATGTCGAGCGCAGGGGGTAGCTGATGTCGTCCGTGCAGTCCGTTGAGCGTGCCTTTGCGATCCTGCGGGCGCTCGCGTCCGGGCCGGCGCGTGTCACCGAGCTCGCTGACCGCGTCGGCCTTGCCAAGAGCACGGTGTCACGGCTGCTGTCGACCCTGGACGAGTTGGGTGCGGTCGAGCAACTGGAGACGGGAGGCAGCTACCGGATCGGCGCTGGGATGCGGGAGATCGCTGCGGCCACGCATCCGGGTCGCTCGCTGATCGAGGCCGCCCGACCGCAACTGATCGAGCTGTCCCGGCTCACGGGCGAAGCCACCGGCCTGTCCGTGGCCGACGGTGCCGAGATGCTGTACCTTGACCAGGTCAACCCCGACGCCGAGCTGCAGGTGCGTGACTGGACCGGAACCCGCATTCCGATGCACGCCGTGCCATCCGGCCAGGTGGTGCTGGCCGCATTCGACGACGCTCGGGTCCAGGCGTATGTCGCTGCGCCGATGGCATCGTTCACGCCGCGCACGCTCGTCGACGGAGAAGCGCTCCTGGCCAGGCTGGCCGAGGTGCGCCGCGACGGATATGCGTGGGCGGTGGAGGAGTTCGCTCCCGCGCTCAGCTCCGTCGCCGCTGGCATCCGCGACACGTCGGGCGCAGTCGTCGCCTCGCTTCATGTCTACGGGCCCACCTATCGACTCCCCGGTGTCCGCAACCCGGGCGCGCTCGGCCAGATGGTGGCCGAACGAGCAGCGGCGATCGTGATGGCCTGACGATGACCGAGCAGCGATACGACTACGTGATCGTCGGCGGCGGCTCGGCCGGCTCGGCGCTGGCCAACCGGCTCAGCGCTGATCCGGGCACGCGCCTCCTGGTGCTCGAAGCCGGCCGCCCGGACTCGTGGTGGGACGTGTTCATCCACATGCCGGCGGCGCTGATGTTCCCGATCGGTAGTCGGTTCTACGACTGGAAGTACCAGAGCGAACCCGAGCCGTTCATGAACGGCCGCCAGGTGTACCACGCGCGTGGCAAGGTGCTCGGCGGCTCGAGCAGCATCAACGGGATGATCTTCCAACGTGGCAACCCGCTGGATTACGAGCGGTGGGCGGCCGAACCGGGGATGGAGACCTGGAGCTACGCGCACTGCTTGCCGTACTTCAAGAGGATGGAAAGTTGTCTCGCCGTCGGCGACGACGACACCGCGTACCGGGGGTCGAGCGGCCCGCTGACTGTGGAGCGAGGGCCATCGAAGAATCCGCTGATCCGGGCGTTCCTCGAGGCCACGCAACAGGCCGGGTTTGCATCCACCGACGACGTCAACGGGTTCCGCCAAGAAGGTTTCGGTCGCTTCGATCGCAACCTGCACCGGGGTCGGCGGCTGAGCGCAGCACGCGCGTACCTGCATCCGGTGATGAACCGCCCGAACCTTACGGTCACCACCCGCGCCTTCGTGCACCGGGTGCTGTTCGACGGAACGCGCGCCACCGGCGTCGAGTACAACCTGAGCGGTCCCGGCCGGCGGCGGCGAACGCACATCGTTCACGCAACCGAGGTCATCCTGTGCGGCGGAGCCTTCAACACCCCGCAACTGCTGCAGCTGAGCGGTGTCGGTAACTCCGCCGAACTCGAGCCGCTGGGCGTGAAGATGGTGCACCACCTCCCCGCAGTCGGCCAGCACATGCAAGATCACCTCGAGGTCTACGTGCAGCACTCGTGCCTGCAACCGGTCTCCATCCAGCCGTCGATGAAGATGTGGAAGCGGCCGTTCATCGGTGCCGCGTGGTTGTTCGGTCGGCGTGGTCCGGGGGCCAGCAACCACTTCGAATCCGGCGGATTTGCCCGCAGCAACGACGACGTCACCTACCCGAACCTGATGTTCCACTTCTTGCCGATCGCGGTCCGTTACGACGGAACCGCGCCGACCGGTGGCCACGGCTATCAGGTGCACGTCGGACCGATGTACTCCAACTCGCAGGGCTCGGTGACGATCACCTCGACCGACCCCAGGGTCAAGCCGGCCCTTCGGTTCAACTACCTGTCCACGCCCGAGGACCGTCGCGAGTGGGTGGAAGCGATCCGGGTCACCCGGGCGATCCTCGAACAGCCGGCGCTGGATCCCTACAACGGCGGCGAGATCTCACCGGGTCCAGACGTGCGCACCGACGACGAGATCCTGGAATGGGTCCGACACGACGCCGAAACGGCGCTGCACCCGTCGTGTTCGTGCCGGATGGGAACGGGCGCCGACAGCGTGGTCGACCCGCTGACGATGAAGGTGCACGGCATCGAGGGTGTCCGCGTGGTCGACGCATCGGCAATGCCCTATGTCACCAACGGCAACATCTATGCGCCCGTGATGATGATCGCCGAAAAGGCCGCCGACCTGATCCTCGGGGTCACTCCCCTGGCTCCGGAACACGTCCCGTTCTATCGCTCCGGGGAGACACCGACGCCGCCGTGAGCCACCACGCCTTGATGTCATCTTGATGACTTCTTGAGGAAACCTTCAAGGTTGCCGACGGTGCCCCCGATGAACAAAGACCGGAGGCAACGCGCCGGCCAAATCGGAGGTGACAGATGTTGACCACGACTGTCGGGTTCCACGAGGATGAGGAGACGACACAGCTCGACGTGTTGTTGATCGAAGATGACACCGCCGGGCCGCGGCTTGACCGACGGTGCCTGCGGTTCGGATCACATCCTCGGGCGGCCCTGCACGTCGTCCATCGGTTGGTGGAGGGTCTTGAGGTCCTCGCTCACCGATCGGTTGACTGCGTGCTCGTCGATCTGTCTCTTCCCGACGCCGACGGGCTGGAGGCGTTGACCACGTTGCTCGGTCAGGAGGATTGCCCTGCGGTGATCGTGCTCACCGGAGCGGACAACGAGATTGGCCGCAGGGCGATGTCGATGGGGGCACAGGACTTCTTCGTCAAATCTGCGCTCAGTGATTCGACCATGGAGCGAGCGGTTCGTTCCGCGATCGAACGGCATCGCTACGACCTTGCGCTCCGCCACGCCTACACCCAGTTGCGTCTCGAGTCGGCCCAGCGCGAAGCTGCGGAGCAGGCATTGCAACGTGGCGAGCGCCGTCTCGAGGCACTCTTCGAGCATGTCAGCGATGTGATCACGGTCATCGACGCTGATGGGACGATCACGTCAGCCAGCTCAGCGATGTCGAGGTTGTTCGGGTGGGCGGAGGAGGCGGCGGCGAGTGTCAACCTGTTCGACCGCATTCATCCGGAGGATCGCGACGCGGCGGCCAGCGCCCATACCTGGACGCTCGCCCGGCCCGGCGTGGTCCACGCGCCGTTCACCGTCCGCCTGGCACGCTGTGACGGCTCATGGTTGGTGACCGAGGTCGTGGCCAGCAACTGGCTACACGACCCGGCCGTCGGCGGCCTGGTGCTGAGCATCCGCGACATCAGCAAGCGTCTCGAAGCCGAATCGGCGCTGCGGCGCAGCGAAGAGCGGTACCGCAGCATCGTCGAACTGGCCAATGAAGGAATCATGTCGTTCGATCTGAACGGAATGATCACATTCGCCAATCGGCGGATGGCCGATATGTTCGGATATACCGTCGAGGAGCTGACGTCTTCGATGATCACCGATTTCGTTGTCGATACGCCCAGATCGCTCCACGCGAAACCCGACCCGAATGGGCCGGCAGGTGACATGGGAAACGCTGACGACTTCCACGAACGCAGCGAGCTCACGTTCCGCCACCGCGAGGGTTCCGAGGTGTCGACCACCTTGGCCACCACGTTGCTCACCGACACCGATGGCAACATGGTCGGCACCTTGGCGATGGTCAGCGATGTCACCGAGCAACGGGCACAGGACCGCGCTCTGCTCGAAGCCACCAAGCGTTTCGAACAGGCCTTCGAGTCGGCTCCAGTCGGCATTGCCGTCATCGACCTCGATGGTCGGGTGCTCGACTCGAATCCGGCCGTTCAGCAGATGCTCGGACTCGATCCGCTTGAGCTTGAATCGCTCGGCCTGCTCGAGCTCGTCGGCTCGCGGCACCGCGACCAGCTCGCCGATGAGCTCGATGCGCTCGCCGCAGGCGAGGTTGGCCGGATACACGGCGACTACCAACTGCGACGAACCGACCGGTCCACGCGGTGGGTTTGTCTTGACATCGCGGTGCTGCAGTCCGACGTCGCCGTGCTGCAGTCCGAGTCGACTCTCGGCCACGCCGTGTGTCAGATCGAAGACATCACGTCCAGAAAGACCACGGAGGAGGGCCTCTCCTATCTCGGACTGCACGACGAGCTGACCGGCCTGCCGAACCGGACCCTGCTGCACGACCGCATCACCAGAGCGATGCATCACCGCGACCGGTGCCACGACTCGATGGCCGTGCTGTTCTTGGACCTCGACCGGTTCAAGGGGATCAACGACTGCTATGGCCACCGTGCCGGGGACACCGTGCTGATCGAGGTGAGCCGGAGGCTGATGCTGGCCACCCGCACCGCCGACACGGTTGGGCGACTGGGCGGCGACGAGTTCGTGGTGCTGCTCGACGGGCTCGCCGATCGCCACGAGGCCGTGAGTGTGGTCGAGCGGATCCGTGATGCAGTCGCTCAACCGATCAAACTGCGCGACTGCGATGTCGTGGTGACGGCCAGCATCGGAATCGCGTTCGCGACCCACCACCACAGCCTCGATGAACTCCTCGCTGCTGCAGACACGGCGATGTACCAGGCCAAGCAGCTCGGGGGTAACTGTTTCGACGTGTGCGCCGACAGCTGAACCCGGCGTGACCGTCGGTGGTCAGCTGTCGATCAACTGACCCACGCGAGCGCGGGGGTTTCCAGCACCACCTTGATTTGCTGGACGAATGCGGCTGCGTCGGAACCATCGATGACCCGGTGATCGAACGAGCTCGAGAGGTTCATCATCTCCCGCGGCACCAGCACCCCGTCGACGTACACCGGCCGGGTGGAGATCTTGTTGACTCCGATGATCGCCACCTCGGGGGCGTTGATCACCGGGGTCGACACGATCCCGCCAAGAGCGCCGAGGCTGGTGATCGTGATCGTCGACCCGTTGAGCTCCGGCAGCGTGATCGTGTTGGTGCGGGCCGCCTCGGACAGCCTGGCCACCTCGGTTGCCGCCGACCACAGGTCGTGGTGGCCGGCTGAGCGCAGCACCGGCACCATCAGGCCGCGCGGAGTCTGAACGGCGATTCCGAGGTGGACCTCGCGGTGACGGTTGACAAATCCAGCTTCGTCGTCGAAGCGGGCATTCATCTCCGGATGGTCGCCGACGGCGATGACGATGGCCCGGATCAGAAACGGCAACACCGTCAGCTTGGGGCGTGTCCCGCTTGCACCGCCGGACCCGCTGGACCCAGTGTTGAGGTGACGGCGGAGCCGTTCGAGTTCGGTCATGTCCACCTCCTCGACGTAGGTGAAGTGCGGAATCCGCCGTTTCGCGGCCTGCATCCTCTCGGCGATGTTGCGCCGCAGCCCGATCACCTTGATCGCTTCGATCCCGTCGTTCTCGTCGTTGCATATCGACACCGCGGCCCCGGTGCGGGCTGTCATCGCAGCATCGAGATCGGCATGCACGACCCGACCATGGGGGCCGCTGCCGGACACGCCGGCCAACTCGATCCCCAACTGCCGAGCACGCAGCCGGACCGCCGGAGCGGCAAGCGTCCCACCCTCGACGACGGGCGGTACGGACACGGGCGCCACGGGAACGGGCGCCACGGGAACGGGCGCCACGGGCACCGGCTCATCAGGAACGGGTGCGGCGATGTCAGGAGCGACGATGTCAGACGCGTCCGGGCCGGGTCCGGGCGTGAAGCGGACCAGGTCGGCACCGATGGCGACGGTGTCCCCGGCTTCTCCGGCCAGCCACGTGACGGTTCCGGTCAGCGGCGCGTACAGCTCGATGGTCGCCTTGTCCGACATCACCTCGGCAATCACGTCGTCTTCGGTGACGAGGTCGCCGACAGCGACGCGCCATTCGACGATCTCGGCCTCGGCGACTCCCTCGCCCACGTCGTGCAGCTTCATCGTGTACTCGCTCACGTCAGCCCTCCATCGCCCGTCGCAGCGCTGCGCCCACCCGGGCCGGGCCGGGAAAGTAGTCCCATTCCTGCGCGTGCGGGTACGGCGTGTCCCATCCGGTGACCCGCTGGATCGGTGCTTCGAGCGAGTGGAAGCAGCGTTCCTGAACCGTCGCCATCAGCTCGGCACCGAACCCGCTCGTGCGGGTTGCCTCGTGCACGATCACACATCGCCCGGTCTTGCGGACCGACTCCTCGATCGTGGCGGTGTCGAGCGGCAACAACGTGCGCAGGTCGATGATCTCGGCGTCGACACCACTCTCGTTGACCGCCGCCTCAGCGACATACACCATCGTGCCGTACGCCAACACGGTGACATCGGCACCCTCGCGGCGAACCGCGGCCTGACCGAGCGGAATGCGGTAGTAGCCGTCGGGAACCAGGCCGAGTGGATGATCCGTCCATGGCACCACCGGTCGATCGGGATGGCCATCGAAGGGGCCGTTGTACAACCGCTTCGGCTCGAGGAAGATCACCGGATCGTCGTCTTCGATCGCCGCGATCAACAAACCTTTCGCGTCATAGGGCGTGGACGGCATAACGGTCTTGAGGCCGCACACGTGGGTGAACAATGCCTCAGGGCTCTGGCTGTGCGTCTGGCCGCCGTGAATCCCTCCACCGCACGGCATCCGCACGGTCAGCGGGGCGGTGAACTCCGCACCCGAGCGGTAGCGCAGGCGGGCCGCCTCGGAAAACAGCTGGTCGAGGCCGGGGTACACGTAATCGGCGAATTGGATCTCGGCCACCGGGCGAAGCCCGTAGGCGGCCATCCCCACGGCCACACCGACGATGCCGCCCTCGGCGATCGGCGTGTCGAACACGCGATGCGAGCCGTACGTGCGCTGCAGTCCCTCGGTGCAGCGGAACACACCGCCGAAGTAGCCGACGTCCTCGCCGAACACCACGACGTTGTCGTCGCGGCCGAGCATCACGTCCATCGCCGATCGCAAGGCGACGTTCATCGCCATGCGCGTCGCCGGCACGGCTTCGGCGGACGGCGAATCTCGGTGATCAGGCGTGATCGTCACGGCTGGTTCTCCCCCGACCGCATCTCCCCCGCCGGCATCTCGGCCAACTGCTCACGGAGGTGCGCCGGCATCTCGGCGAACACATCGTCGAAGATCGACTTCGAACTTGCCAGACGACCGTCGAGCAGCGTTCCGTACCCTTCGGCTTCCCTGGCGGCGGCGAGCACCTCGGCATCGACTTCGCGTTGCAGCGCGACACTCTGGTCCGCGTTCCAGTCGCCGGTCCCGATGAGGTGCGCTGTGAGCCGGTCGATTGGATCGCCGAGCGGCCACGCCTTCCATTCATCAGTGGGGCGGTACTTCGACGGGTCGTCGGAGCTGGAGTGGGCTGCGGCGCGGTAGGTGACCCACTCGATGAGCGTGGGGCCGTGGTTGGTGCGGGCCCGCTCAGCCGCCCATCGGGTGGCAGCCACCACGGCGAGGTAGTCGTTGCCGTCCACCCGCAACGAGGCGATCCCGTAGCCCACGCCGCGCGACGCGAAGGTGGCGCTGGCCCCACCGGCAATCCCTTGAAACGTCGAGATCGCCCACTGGTTGTTGACGACGTTCAAGATCACCGGGGCCTGATACGTATTGGCAAAGGTCAGCGCGTAGTG
>JANNHO010000154.1:0-2826 GCA_031404435.1 Acidimicrobiaceae bacterium
AGTTCGCGCCCGATACCCGTTGAAGGCGACCCGGTCCCGAGTCGCAGGTAGTAGAACATCGTCGCAAGCCCTGCGAAGAACCCCCGACAGGACATACACCTTGACGATGTGGCGACGCACGTTGATGCCTGCTGAGCGCGCCGCGAATTCGTTCGAACCGATCGCGAACGTGTACCGGCCGAAGCGGGTGTGGTGGAGCACCAGCCCGGCAACAATGACGACGGCCGGGGGCGTGGCGCACCACGCAGTCAGTGCTGCTTGTTGCGCCCGTTTCGTGAGCCAGTTGTCGAGCGGGGTGCTGATCATCATTGCGTCGGCCAGTTGCAGCAATCTGGCCATCGGTAAGTCGTCGGGCACCGTGCATTCGTCCGTCGACGAACTCTTCGGCTCAGGCGACGCCTTCGGGGTGCGGGAAGTCGGGGCCGAGGCAGAGTGTGTTGCGACGTCGCGCGGCGATCGTCGTGTTCGCCCGGCCACGGGCTGTCAGTGATCTCGTGCCGACAGCCTCGCAGATGACCCAGGCGCTTCCGAGCAAAGGGATCAGATGGGCTTGAGGCTGCCCGCGAGGAAGACCAGCCACGGAGCTTTGTAACCCAGGCGAACGACCTGGCCGGGCGACACGGTGACGGTTGTGACTCCCTTGCCGGCTTCTTTCAGTATCAGATAGGGGAAGTGGACCTGCACGTGGTGCTCGCCGGGCGTGGCCGGGATGAGTGTCGGCGTCCGCCACGCACCCTTCATCGCCTGGCCGTCGACGGTGAAGACCGGCTTGAAGAAGTTGAGCACGAACGCCAGGAAGACGAACTTGGCGGTGATCTCAATGCCGGTGTTACCGGCTGGGGGTGGGGTAGGGCTGCTCATACGGCGACACCATACGACCACTGAGTATCGCGTCGGGGGATCTCTCAAGGAATTTGAAGTGAAGCCGGGGGCGAAAGACGCCGCGGAACAATTCAGTCGCCAGTACCACGCCTCGAACCGGTCACGGTCGCGAATGGGGAAGGACAGAGGATCTCGATACCTCCGTGCTCTCGAGCCGACTGCTGGACGCAGGCCAAGTCGACCGGCCCGTCGATGCGCTCGTTTGAGGTTGGTTCGCTCGCGTGGCGGAAGAATTCCTAGCAGCTTGCCCGGTGTCTGCCAGCAGAGCATCTTCGTGTCGGCGGTCGCCATTCACCACGATGATCGCCGATACCGAGCCGCAGCAGCGCACGATGCTGCAGCTCTCCCTTGAACGCGACGCAGGAGAACACGCGCCGCGGCTCCTCAGACGGGGACGCGCTATCGGTTGGATCGAAGAGGCGCTCACCCCCCTTCGCGGTCGAATGCCCGAGCCAGCGCTGCGACGCTGATCCTCGCCGGACTGTCGAGCAACGAAGCGACCGAGCTCATGCGCTGGTCCGCGCACGCGCTCTACCGATCCGCGGTCGCTGAGCCTGCGTCAGCAATGGGGACTCCAACTGCTCGGTACACGCTTGCGGGCCGGGGCGCGCAAGCGTTGCCCAGACGAGACAGGGCGAGTCACTCGGCTGGCGCCGACGGCCGATTCGACACGGGTAGGTCGTCGCGCCCTTCAGTGGGCATCCATGGAGATGCCCACGACGGCGGCCACGCGGTCGAGGTCTGTGTCGTTGGCCAGCAGGCTGGCGCCGTGACGGAGGGCCACTGCGGCGATCATGCAGTCGACCATGCCGCGCGGCGTGACGCCTGATTGGCGACACATTCGGTAGATCCGAGTCGCAGCATCGAAATCGATCCCCGCATCGAACCGCATGAGTTGGAAACGTCGCATCAGCCGACGCAGATCGTGTTCTCGTCGATCATCTCGTGCGCCCGCAAGGACCTCCATGATCACCGGCTCGGTGACCGCGACCTCGTCGGTGGTGGCGATCAGCTCGGTCAAGCGGGTGTCGAGTCGACTTCCGGTTGCCCGATCGAACTCGACCCAGGCCGAGGTGTCGACCAGAATCATGCAGCGTTCCCCGGTCCCGTGTCGGAGAGTGGCTCCGCGATTGCACCGGCGCCCCGCATGGCTAACGCCTCCTCGCGGGTCATGGGCTGTCCGGCGAGGTGACGCAGGGCCAGATCGACTGCCTCGGTCTTCGTGTGAACCCCGAACCGATCCATGATCGCCTCGATGTAGGTCTCCTCGATTTCGATGTTGGTCCGTGTCCTACCCATACACCAATCATACACGTACTGTGTACCAATGGTGTACCTACTCATTGGCGTCTGGAGGTCGGCACGGGGGCCAGGGTCCGACTTGAGCGACGATCGGACCGGCCCTGTCCGCTTTGGCAGCTCCCTGGCCGCTATCCGGGTTCGTTAGGTTCCGCCGGATCGGGATCGTCGATCGTGGCGCCTGGACCGTCGGGGTCCGAGGTCGGACGAACCGAAGGCCCCGTTGAGGCGCCGAGCTCTTCGGCCTTTTTCTCCAGATCACCCGCAACGCCGGCAGGAGACGTTTCCTTATCTCGATCGGCTTCGTCCGAACTCGGCTGGTGGGGATGCGACGTCATGACCCGTCCCTTACCCGGGACCAGCCCCCCCGTACACATGGGCCCACGGCTAGCTCGTGCAGCCGCACTCAGTTGGGCGCGTGTGTTCATGTGGCTGTGAGGGGAGGCGGCGTAGGTCCACTTGAAGGGCCGGGCGGTTTGGTCGTAAGGGACTGTCGGCACCAGCCTCGTCGCGGGTCGACTTTCAGCGGCCGGGATTCGGGTCGAGTCCGTCGAACCGTCCGCTTGGGCGCAGGCGACGGTACTCACTGATGACTGGGGCGAGTTCGTCGGGCGTTGCACCGTGCATGATCACGCCGTCCACGCC
>JANNHO010000155.1:0-2922 GCA_031404435.1 Acidimicrobiaceae bacterium
CGGTGCGGCGCATTCAATCGGTGCTGCATCGCGCGTTCGAGCAGGGCATTGCGTGGGACTGGATCGCCTACAACCCTGCCCGCCGGGCGAGTCCACCACCCGTCCGCCGACCGTGCTTGCACCTCCCGAGTGCTGACGAGGTGGTGAGCCTCATCGTGACCGCACGCGCGGTCAACCGCGGCCTGCCTGTCTTCCTTCGTCTCGCCGCGGTCACGGGTGCCAGGCGGGGCGAATTGTGCGCGCTGCAGCGGCAGCACGTCGACTTCCAACGGCACACCTTGCACATCGCCGGCCAGGTCGTGCACGCCGCCACCGGGCCGGTGCAACGACCGACGAAGACCCATGCGGAGCCGTCTCACGCTCGATCCTCTCACCCTCGCGGAACTCGGCGAGCTGGCCGCGGCGGATCAGCGGGTCGAGCCGGATCGCTACCTCTTCAGCCGCGACCCCGACGGGACGGCACCGTGGCGGCCCGACTACGTCACGCTCGCGTTTGCTCGCCTGGCCGATCAGCTCGGCATCGCCAAGATCCGTTTGCATGAGCTGCGCCACTTCGCTGCGACCACGATGCTGCTGAACGGCATCGACGTGCGCACCGCTGCCGGACGACTCGGCCACGCCCGTGCCTCGACGACGCTGGACATCTACGCCCACTACACCCAGCCCGCCGACCAGCGCGCGTCAGACACGCTCGCCAACAGCCTCGCCACTCGCCGCTGAACCGAAAGGCGAAAGGCGCTGCGTCGACGCGACTCGCCGGTGGTTCTGTTCGGGCTCGGATCTGGAACGAAACAGTCCTCCGATCTGGAAGTCGGACTCGCTCGCACTGGTGGTTGTGCAACGACCTGTTGCACAACCGATAGCCATGTGCGGCGAAGGCAGCGCCCGACTCTGTCGGAGACGTCGTGTTCTCCCCATCGGCTGGCCTACGGGACGAGCAGGGCGAGCGGTACGACCGCTACCCCGTCGGGGCGTCGGTAGGCCTCGGGGCCGGTGTTGAGCACGACGGTGTCGATGCAGTCGTCGCCGAGCTCGGTGCGGAGCCAGTGCAGGTGCGTGAGGTGGGTGTCGTTGACGGCTGCGGACAGCTTGACCTCTATGGCGACGATGCCGCCGTCTGCCTCGACGATGAAGTCGATCTCGCGACGGCCGCCTTTGGTGCGCAGGTGCGAGACGCGGCCGTCGCAGCCTTGCGCCATCGTGCGCACCGACAAGGCAGCGAGCGATTCGAACAGCCCGCCGAGAAATGTTCCGTCGCGGGGGATCGACGTTGACGGGTTCGCCCCGGTGAGCAGTTGGGACGCGCTCGCTCTGACCAACCGAGCAGCGAGCGCGGGGTCGGCAAGGTGATGCTTAGGTGCGCCGGTGAGTGCGTGGAGGTGGTTGTTCGACGGGATCCAGGCAGGGATCGGGTCGAGGATCCGCAGCGCGGTGAGCAGTTCGATGTAGGGCTGGGTGGTCGTCCTCGCGGGCTTGTCGTCGATGCCGCTGGTCGCTGCGTCGCGGATCTTTTCCCACGAGGTCGTGGTGGCGGTCGCAGCGGCGTACGCGCGGAGCCAGGCGAGGACGGTCGCTGGTCGACGGACGTTGAAACCGGCTTCGGGGAGGTCGTGGTCGACGATCCGGTCGATGTAGCTGTCGAGCTGCCGATCCCTGGGTCGGCCGCTGAGGTGGCGCATCGCCGGGAACCCTCCCGCAACGATCTCCTCCGCGTAGTCGGAGAGCGTGAGATCGGTGCGGCCCTCGATCGCAGCAGTGCCGGCGAGCAACCCGCGGAAGGACACACCGTGTTGGGGCTGCCGCCGCTCGGACAGACAGAGCGGGCGCATTCGTAGCGTGGTGATGCGTCCAGCGCCGGAGTGTGTCTGGGTGGTCGACGCCGATCCAGTGAGCAAGAACCGGCCCCCGGTCGGGTCGTCATCGACGAGACGTCGCACAGCGTCGAACACGGCCGGGACACGTTGCCACTCATCGATCAGCAACGGTGCCGGGTCTCGCCCGATGACCGCAGGATCGGCCTCGACGATCTCGCGCTCGGATGCAACGTCGAGGCGGCGGACCGATCGGCACCGTTGCGTCGCGGTGGCCGTCTTGCCGACACCTTTCGGGCCGTCGAGCAACAGTGCGGGTAACTGCTCGAACAACTCATCGATCTCGTCGTCGATGACGCGCCGTACGTAGGTACCCCGGAAGTCGACATCACTCGCCACGACCTCGACATTACAGGCCGACCGCCCTGAACACTACCAATGGTGCATCTCAGACAATTCCATTGGTGCTGCCGCAACCATGCCGAACGTGCACCACAGGCCGGCGCCTTCGAGATCAGTTCCGCGGTCGCTGTCAATGCCTGGTTACCGTGACACAGATGCTCGTCGCTGACCTCCGCCACTTCCTCGACATGCCCGACGATGCGTCGGCGCCGGCCAAGCGGCTCGGTCTGCGACTGTCGGCAATCGTCCGGGCAGCGAGTGCTCGACCGACGGGCAGCGGCGCGAGGTCGGCGATCTGTTGCACACGTCGGCCTGGTCGTCGGCCGTCTGAAGGGTTGATCATGGTCTTCCGTCGTACGAACGGTGAGATCGTCTGGAGCTGTGACGCGTGCGGCGATGAGGGCGTGATCAGCGGCTGGGAAGGATCACCAGCCGACGGGTCAGGTCTCGACGACAGCTATGCCGAAGGCGACCTGGTCACGTTGGTGATCGCTCGTGAGCTGTTCGACGTGATCCGTGGCGTGTTGCTACTCGACGATGCCTGCGAGCTGTTGGTCGCACGCGCCGAAGGCAGCCGTGGCGGGGTCGTCCTGACGGGCCGCACGGGTGCGTTCGAGGAACTGGTCGAGTACGTCGCGTCGGAAGCGAACGCCGAGACCGACCGGCGCCGCGCGCGCTTGCTCGACGAGGCGTGCACGGAGCTTGAAGC
>JANNHO010000156.1:0-9705 GCA_031404435.1 Acidimicrobiaceae bacterium
TCGATCTCCGGTAGTCGAGATGGTCCGCCGTGACCATCCACCCGCCGGGTGTTCGAGTGCCTACTCTAGGCGACTTCGGAGTGAAACGCAAGGGGTGTCCAGTTGAACGCACAGGGTGATTCTGCGCGTCGCTGGATCACACTGGCTACTCTGAGGAACGACATGTTCCCCTCGTCAACCGACCGCGCATGACCTCGTCGAGCGCAACGCACACCGTTGTCGTCCCCGGTCCGCACATCATGCCGGCGTTGTGTGGGCCACGGGACGTGTTCTTGCGCCAGATCGAGACGGCGTTTCCCGGTGCATCCATCGTCGTGCGCGGCAACGAGATCAATCTGGAAGGCGAGGGCGCCGACCGTGCCGGGCCGCTGATCGAGGATCTCGTGTTGCTACTGCAAGGGGGCCAGCACCTTGATGAGATCAGCCTGGCCAGAGCGATCGACATGGTCCGCCACGACGAACGCCCGAGCTCGGTGTTCACCGACGACATCATGCGCGGCGCGAAGGGTCGCTCTATCCGGCCCAAAACCGCCGGGCAGAAACGCTACATCGACGCCATCCGCCACAACGTGATCACATTCGGGCTCGGCCCCGCCGGCACGGGCAAGAGCTGGCTCGCCGTCGCCATGGCGGTGCAAGCGCTGCACAGCAAGCAGGTGCAGCGGATCATCCTCACCCGTCCGGCGGTCGAGGCGGGCGAGCGCCTGGGTTTCCTCCCGGGCGACCTGATGGCCAAGATCGACCCCTACCTGCGACCGTTGTACGACGCTCTGTACGACATGGTCGACCAAGAGGGTGCCCAGAAGCTGCTCGAACGCCAAGCCGTCGAGGTCGCCCCGCTGGCGTTCATGCGCGGCCGCACGCTGAACAACAGCTTCATCATTCTCGACGAGGCCCAGAATGCGACCCCCGAGCAGATGAAGATGTTCCTGACCCGCATCGGGTTCGGCTCGAAGGTGGTCGTCACCGGCGATACCACCCAAGTCGATGTTCCCGATGGGCGCAGCGGGCTGCGCGGGCTCGAACGGGTGCTCGAGGGCATCGACGGCCTCGCGTTCGTGCACCTCGGTGCCGGTGATGTCGTCCGCCACCGGATCGTGGCCGACATCGTCGCCGCCTACGAGCGATCGTCCGCCCCAAGTAGACCGCAGTGATCCAGAGCAACCGGCCCCGGCTGACCTCCACGGCGCGGGTCGGCGGAGACGGCGACCCCGAGGTCTTCGTCGCCGATGAGCAAACTGCGGTACCCGTCGAGCTCGCTCGCTGGCAGCAACTCGCGCTCGATGTTGTTCGCAGCGAAGGCGTTCGGGGAGCCTCGGAGTTGTCGATCATGTTCGTGTCGGAGCTCGAGATGGCTGAACTCAACGAGACCTACATGGGAGCGACAGGGCCGACCGATGTTCTGGCCTTCCCCCTCGATGCGCCCGACATCACCCATGCGGTGCTGCCGACGGAGTCGACGCGCGGTCCCGATCGGGCACCGGCGGATCCGGAGGAGATGCCACTGTTGCTCGGTGACGTCGTCGTCTGCCCGGCCGTCGCGGCACGCCAGGCGTCCGATCATGCCGGAAACCTCGACGATGAGATCGCGTTGTTGATCGTGCACGGAATCTTGCACGTCCTCGGTCACGATCATGCTGGTGCCGACGAGGCAATCGAGATGCGACAGCGCGAACGAGTGTTGCTCGAAGCGCATCATTGGCATGCACCTGCCCCTGAAGGATTTCGACAGGAACAGCAATGATCGCGTTTTCAGCTATCGATGGGTGGATGCTCGTGACGGTCGGCGTTCTGCTCGTCATCCTCATCTTCTTGGCGGTCGCCGAGATGGGTATGTCGCGGATGACCAAGCCCAAAGCCGCGGCGCTCGCCGACCGGGGGGCGAAATCCGGGCGGGCGCTCATGAAGCTCGTCAATGAACCGGAGCGCTGGGTCAACCCGCTGCTGTTGACCGTGAACGTCTGTCAGACCGTGCAGGCAACCCTGACGGGGATCGTGTCGGGGAGGCTGTTCGGGCCGCCAGGCGTGGTCATCGGTGTGGTGCTCAACGTGCTCGTCTTCTTCGTGCTGGCCGAGGCAGTACCGAAAACGTACGCGGTCCTCTACTCCGAGCGTGCTGCGCTGGTCACCGCTCGGCCGACGCTTGCCCTGGTCAGCTTCCCGGTGCTGCAGCTCATCTCGCGCGCGTTGATCGGGCTCACCAACGTGATCGTGCGCGGCAAGGGTCTGAAGCAGGGCCCGTTCGTGTCTGAACAGGAACTGCTCGGCATCGTCGAGGCCGCTGCCGACGACGACGTGATCGAACACGAGGAGCGCCAGCTCATCGAGAGCATCATCGAGTTCGGGGACACGGTGGTGCGCGAGGTCATGGTGCCCCGGCCGGACATGGTGGTGGTCGAGTTCCTGGCCACGGTCACGGGTGCGCTCGACCTTGCCATCGAACATGGGTACAGCAGGCTGCCCGTCGTCGGCGCCGGCGATGACGACGACGTGGTTGGCCTCGCCTACACCAAGGATCTGATGCGGGTCGAGCGAGAGGGCGGTGGCGCGCGACCAGTCACCGATCTCGTTCGTTCCGTTCGGTTCATCCCGGAAAACAAACCGGTGGCCAGGTTGATGCGCGAGATGCAGGCCGAAAAGTTTCACCTCGCGATCGTCGCCGATGAGTACGGGGCGATCGCCGGCCTGATCACTCTCGAGGATTGCCTCGAGGAACTTGTCGGCGACATCGTCGACGAGTATGACTCCGAAGACCCTGAGGTGCAGCGTCTGCCGAACGGCGAGTTCCTCGTTGATGGTGGGGTGAGCATCGACGAGATCAATGACCTGCTCGAGATTCGTTTACCCGACGACGACTGGGACACCCTCGGCGGGTTCGTGTTCAGCACGCTCGAACATGTGCCGTCGGCGGGGGAATGCATCGAGAGCGGCGGGTGGACGTTCAAGGTGACGGAAATGGACGGGCGTCGGGTCCGGTGGGTCAACATCTCGTTGGCGGTCGACGCTTCCGGCGAGATCCCCACCGGCGAGATCGCCACCGGCGCCGCCGCACGCAAGCGTATTGGTGGCCGCGTTAGCGAAGAGAGCCAAAACGCCGAGCGCTAACGGCGAGAGGCGGGCCACTATGGTCGGCCGGATGCACATCTCATTGGACGGCAAGGTGGCCATCGTGACCGGCGCATCGAAGGGCATCGGGAAAGCAATCGCGGCGACGTTGGTCGAGTGCGGTGCGAGCGTCATGATGGTGTCGCGCAAGCTCGATCAGCTCAGCGCTGCAGCCGCCGAGGTTGGCGGCGGAAGCCAGGCCTATGCCGCCAACGTTGGCGATCCCGACTCGGCGAGGGCGTGTGTCGCTGCCACGATCGAACGTTTCGGCAGACTCGACATCCTCGTCAACAACGCGGCGACGAACCCGTACTACGGCGCCACGCTTGGCGTCGACGAATCGCAGTTCGACAAGACGTTTCAGGTCAACCTCCGCGGCCCACTGTTCTGGTGCCAGGCCGCCTGGGAGGCAGCGATGAAGGAGACGCCTGGAGTGATCGTCAACATCGCCTCGGTCGGCGGGCTCCGGGCCGAGGGTGGTCTCGGCGTCTACAACCTCACCAAGGCGGCGCTGATCCACCTCACCCGTCAGCTCGCGTCCGAGCTCGGGCCGACTCGGGTGGTGGGCGTTGCCCCCGGGTTGGTGCAGACCGATTTCGCCGCCTACCTGGTGGACAACTTCGGCGATCGGCTGGCTGCCCAACTCCCGCTGCGCCGTCTTGGTGACCCGCAGGACATCGCCAACCTGGTCGCATTCCTCGTGTCGCCTGTAGCCGGCTGGATCACGGGCGAGACCTATGTGATCGACGGCGGCGCCGGCGTGCGCAGCTCGTCGTAACCGTCGAGATCGTCGTGCATGTGGCGCGCCGTCGGTGTGTCGTCGTTGCAGTTTGCGCTTGTGTTTCCTGACAGGGCATGAACGATTGACGCTGTGTTCACCTGGCGCATCGCCACCATCACGGCGATGACCATCACACCAGCGGCCACGAAGTAGGTGGACCGCAGCCCGAACCGTTGAGCGATGAGCCCGCCGAGCACTGCGCCGATCGGCATCGTTCCCCACCCGACCCAGCGATACACGCTGTTGACCCGACCGAACAGCGGTGCCGGAATGACCTGCTGTCGAAGCGACACCATCGCAACGTTCCACACGGTGGCCGCCAGCGACTCGATCGACACTGCCAGCGCCACGAACCACGCGTGGGGATACACACCGACGGCGACCAGGGTGAGGGTCCACGTGACGAGCGCCGTGTAGATCGATGCTGACCGCCCGAGCCAAGCCACGATTCGCTCTCCGAGCACGCCACCGACCACGGCACCGACTCCCATCAACGCCAGTAGCACTCCGAAACCTGTCTCGGACACGCCGAGTTCGTCCTGTGCGAACAGCACGAACACCGCCTGTGGCATCTGGAACGCAAGGTTGCTGAGACCCAACGTGATGGCGATCGTGCGCAGCAAGGGGTGCCGCCACAGCCACCGCATCCCGGTCCGCACCTCGGCGTACAGCGAGGCGGATTCGTGACGCGGCTGCGTGTTGGGGTTGAAGTTTCCTCGAATCGAGAACACCAATGCCGCGGCGACAGCGAACGTCGCCGCGTCGACCCCGAACGGGACGGCAAGCCCAATCGCGAACAGGACGCTGCCGATCGGTGTGCCGATGAACGTGTTCGCCGCGAGTTCCACGGCGTAGCGCCGGCCGTTCGCGCGTTCCAGCAGTTGCGTCGGCACGATCGCCGGCAGGATCGCCTGCGAAGCGTTGTCGAAGAAGACCTCTGCAGTTCCAAGGCTGACAGCGACAAGCCACAACATCCAGATGGTGACTACATCGGTGACGACCGCGAGCGCCAGCACCGCGACGACGGCGGCGCGCAACGAGTCGGAGTAGACCATCACCCGGCGACGATCGGATCGATCGATGAGCGCGCCGATCGGCAACGACAACACCAGCCACGGCAGCATCGCCGCGGTCGCAACGAGTGAGATCGAGAGTTCGTCACGGGTCAAGCGCGCCGCCAGCAACGGCAACGCGACAATGAACACACCGTCACCGATGTTGGAGATGCCGCTTGCTGCCCACAGGCGCCAGTAGGCGGTCGGCAACGACTCGTGTGGTTGCGGACGCATCAGTGGAAATCTGCCCCAGGCATGATGACTGATAACGGTGGCAGTTCGTCCTGGAGCGAGTCGCCGCCGCGGCTGCCAATATCCGGTGTCATCGATGCAATCATAGCCGTGCACGTAATGAGGGGGTGGCTGGTGGGATGGGATGAGGCCAGGCACACTATTGATCATGCATGCGCTGAGGTCCCGACAATCAATGCGACCCCACAACCGAGTCGTGCGGTCGTGCAGGTGAACGTGTGGTTGGCCGGGGCGCGGATTCGCACCTTGCCCGTAGCGGTGGTCCCGGTGGCGCTCGGTGCTGCTGCGGCCGTCGGCGAGGGTGGGGCGCGGTGGTGGACATTGCCGCTGGCGATGCTGGTCAGTCTTGCGCTTCAGGTCGGGGTCAACTACGCCAACGACTACAGCGACGGAGTGCGCGGCAGCGACGACGTGCGGGTTGGCCCGATGCGGCTGGTCGCCAGCGGAGCCGCTACTGCCGCCCAGGTCAAGCATGCTGCGTTTGGTGCGTTCGCCGTCGCGGCTGCGGCGGGTGCGGTGCTGGCCGTGAACACCTCGTGGTGGCTGGTGGCGCTCGGCGGGGTGTGCGTGCTCGCCGGATGGTTCTACACCGGGGGCGCGCACCCGTACGGGTACCTCGGGTTCGGCGAGGTGGTCGTGTTCGTGTTCTTCGGCCTGGTCGCGACAGCCGGCACGACGTTTGTGGTGGTGCAGCACGTGCCGTCTCTGGCATGGGCGCTCGGGGCTGCCGCCGGGGCGTTGGCGTGTTCGCTGCTCGTGGTCAACAACGTGCGCGACATCCCAACCGACGCCGCTGTCGGCAAACGGACGCTCGCCGTGCGGATCGGCGACCGCCGTAGCCGATGGTTGTACACCGGTCTGATCGCTGCGGCATTCGTGGTGGTGGTCGCTGTGGCCGCAAGTGGTCGCCCCATGGTTCTGATCGCCCTGGGGGCGGCTGCCCTGGCGGTCCCGCCGGTGCGGACGGTGCTCGGCGGGGCTACGGGGCGAGATCTGATCGCTGTGCTCGGAGCGACAGGGAGGTTGCAACTCGCCTACGGGGCGTTGCTCACGCTCGGGGTCGCCCTCTCGGGGTAGCCCAACTGCTGGCGGTCAGCCACGCCTCGATGCGAGTGATCACCTGCAATGGTTGTTGCGCCGGCGCAGCGTGGCCTGCGTCGAGAATGCGCGCAAACGCTCCCTCCGGGACCGAGGTGGCGATCCGCCGGGCGATGGCCACGAACTTCGGATCGTGCTCCCCGGCGAGGGCGAGGACCGGCATGTTCAACTCGAGGAGGCGGTCCCACAGTGGCAGTTGCGCGCCGGTGCCTGAGAGGCGCAGGCTCGAGGCAAGTCCGGCTGCGCTGTTGGTGAGCCGGTCGGAGCGATCGTCATCGGAGACGACGAGATCGTGGAACAACGGCTGGGATGTCCATTCGTCGATGAACCGTTCGATCCCGATGTCGGTGATGTGCGCAGCGAGCGCCTCGTCGGACAGTCGGCGCGCTGCCCGCTCGTCGTCGTCGATGATCCCCGGGGTGGCACTGACCGACACGAGTCGTTCGACGATGTGCGGGTACATGAGCGCCAGGTGCAGGCACACCCGGCCACCCAGGCTGTAGCCGATGTAGGCGGCGGAACCCGTGCTGGTGGCGAGCAGGTCGGCGGTCCGCCGCAGATCGGCACGGATGCGCGCCGAGCCACCGTGGCCCGGGAGGTCGACGAGGGCCACCTGGTAACCGTGGCGGACGAAGTGTTCGGCGACCCGCGCCCAAGCAGTCGCTGTCTGGGTGAAGCCGTGCACGAACACCATTCGTGGACCATCACCGCAGATCCGGGTTGCAAGCGGGCCGGGAAGCTCGCGCCAGTCAGCCATCGGCACGTGACGCGACGCGTCGCAACACTCGTTCGAACACGTCGGTCTCTTGTGCCCCAGGAATCATCCAACCCGGCGATCCAGACCCCTCGCCGGCTGTGCTCGTCCTGACGATCACGTAGCTGGGTACGGCGGTGATGCCGTCAGCGTGGGCATGTCGCAGCAAGACCCGCACCTCCTCGATGCCGGCGGCACCGGCGAGGAACTCGGCGGCCGCACCGGCATCCATTCCCGCCGCGCCTGCGGCGTCGGCGAGCACGCTGTGGTCGCTCACGTCGAGCCCATCGGTGAAATAGGCTTGCAGGAGACGAGCCTTGAGTTCGTGCTGATGCCCGGTCGGTTCGGCCATCCACAACAGCCGATGGGCATCGAAGGTGTTGGCCCGCAGCGCCCGGTCGAGTCGAAACTCGATTGCTTCGGCGGCGGCGACGGCGGTGACCTGGTCGACTATCTCCTTCGCGGCCTGGGCACCGCCGAACTTCTTGGCGTACGCGTCGGCCACCGGGGTCGGGGTTCCCGGGCAAACAGTCGGGTCGAGCTGGAATGGGCGATACCTCGAGCGCACTTCGATGTCGTCGCCAACTTTGGCCACCGCCCGATCGAACCGGCGCAGCCCGATGTAGCACCACGGGCACACGACGTCCGACCAGATCTCAACCTCGACGACGGTTCGCATCGGGGTCAACGTTACGGCCGTATCGTTTCGGCCGTGCCACCCGACACCACACACGCGACCGCCCGGGCGCAAGCCACCATGTGCGCCACGTTGGTCGATCAATGGATCTGCGACGGTGTGACCCACGCGATGGTCGCGCCCGGCTCGCGGAGCACGCCGATGGCGTTGGCCCTCACCGGCAGGCCTGAAATCCATGTCGAGGTGTTCCACGACGAGCGCTCGGCTGCGTTCGCCGCACTCGGGGCCGGTCTGGCGACGGCTATGCCAGCGGTGCTGTTGTGCACCAGTGGGACCGCATCGACGCACTTCCAAGCCGCGGTGGTCGAAGCGAACCTCGCCGACGTGGCAATGCTCGTGGTCACCGCCGACCGTCCCCCGGAGCTCCGTGACGTCGGTGCTGCCCAGACCATCGACCAGACCCGCTTGTACGGTTCGTCGGTGCGCTGGTTCCACGACCCGGGCGTGGCCGCGAGTGATGCCGCCGCAACGTGGAGGGCGCTGGCCCGCAATGCCTTCAACGCCGCCACCGCAGGCGACGGAGGTCCGGTGCATCTCAACCTGTCGTTTCGCGAGCCATTGGTGGCGGAACCGACCGAGCTGCCGGTGCGCTATCTGGGAGCCGTCAACGCCTCTGGCCCGGGTACTCACGGCGACATCGTGCGGCTGGGCACTCTGGCGATGGAGTTGGAGCGAGAGCGCGGCGTCATCGTGGCCGGCAGGGGAGTTGACGACCCCGCCATGGTGGAGGCGCTGGCAACGGCAACGGGATGGCCGATCCTGGCCGATCCACGTTCGTCGTGCCGTGGGCTGCGAGGTTCCGTTTCCAGTTTCGATGCGATCCTGCGCAACGACGACTTCGCTCTCGCGCACCTGCCCGACGTGGTTGTCCACCTCGGTGAACCGCCGGCATCGAAGGTGCTCGGTGAGTGGCTGCGCAACGTTAGGACCCAAGTGAGGGTCTCGAACAAACGAGGTGTGATCGACCCCTCGCACACGATCACCCACCGCGTCCACGCATCACCCGGCGCCTTCTGCGAGCGGTTGGCCAAGGAGTTGCACGGCGCGACCGGTTCGGATTGGGCGGCGCGCTGGGCCACCGCGGCGGCGCGTTCCGACGTAGCCCTTGACGACGCGATGAGCCTGTCGCCGGCGCTCACCGAGCCGGGTGTGGCCCGGCTGGTCTCGATGTTCGACGGCTGGGCGATGGTGGCGTCGTCGATGCCGATCCGTGACATCGAGTGGTTCGGCTCGCCTGGTCAGCGTGCGCGGATCGTGTCGAACCGGGGAGCGAACGGGATCGACGGCACGATTGCGACTGCCGTGGGTTTCGCAACGGCCTCGGGCCGGCCGATTGTGGTGTTGCTCGGTGACGTTGCCCTGTTGCACGACCAGTCGTCGTTGACCGCCCTGTCGCGGCGCTCGTGCGATGTGCGAATCGTGGTCATCGACAACGACGGCGGTGGGATCTTCTCGTTCCTGCCACAGGCGTCGTCATTGCCGAGCGACCGCTTCGAGCGGCTGTTCGGCACTCCGCACGGGACCGATCTCTGTGCGTTGGCCGAAGCGCACGGTCTCCCCGCAGCAACGGTCAGCACCGCTGTGGCGCTCGAACAGTGGTTGGGTCGACCCGGCCCGTGGCTGGTGCGCGTGCCGAGCAACCGCGCGGCAAATGTCGCGGTGCACCATGCGCTGAACGATGCGGTGATGTCCAGCCTCAGGGCCTGACGATCGCCGACAGCATCGCCTGCAGCTTGGCCTGGGTTTCGGCAAGCTCGGCGAGTGGCTCGCTCTCGGCAACGATGCCCCCACCAGCAACCAGCCGGGCGCGGCGCCGATCGAGGTCGAACTCGGCGCAGCGGATCGCCACTGCCCAGGTTCCGTCGCCGTTCGCATCGGTCCAGCCGACCGCACCGCCGTAGCGGCCCCGCTCGAAGCCCTCCACCGACTCGATCAACGCGAGCGCTTCGTCACGTGGTGCCCC
>JANNHO010000157.1:0-10233 GCA_031404435.1 Acidimicrobiaceae bacterium
ACCCGGTCCGACAGGTACACCGCCTCCGGGATCGAGTGAGTGACGAACACCACCGTGGCTGGATGCCGCTCCAGTAGGCGCGCCAGCAGCGCCCGCATCTCGGCCCGGGTGATCTCGTCGAGTGCAGCAAAGGGTTCGTCCATCAGTACCACCGGTGCCCCGAGGGCGAAGCCGCGCACGAGCGCAACCCGTTGTTGCATACCGCCCGACAGTTGATGCGGGTACGCGTCGGCGAAGTCGTCGAGGCCGACCTCGGTCAGTAGCTCGGCCGGATCGGGATGCGCGGCCGGGTTGTTGCGGCGGTTGATGTCGAGCAACAGCCGTGCGTTCTGGGCGACCGTTCGCCACGCCAGCAGCCCCGGCTGTTGGGGCACGACTGCGATCCGCTTGACCCGACGTGAATCGGCCGGGCCGGCGCCGTCGATCGACACCGTCCCGACGGTCGGCGGTTCGAGACCGGCGATCAAACGCAGCAGTGTCGACTTCCCGCATCCCGTCGGTCCGACGATGCTGACCACCGAGCCGGCGTCGAGGCGCAGCGTCAGTGGCCGCAGCACATCGAGCTCGCCAAACGACTTGCCCACTCCGTCGAGCGTGATGGCCGCGGTCATGCCCGTTTGCAGACTGGCACCGTGTTCAGGTTCACAGGTTCACGGCCGGTACGGCTGGACGAGGCGTTCGATGTGCTTGGCGAGCACGTCCATTTCGATGTTCACCACATGACCGGCACCCTTCACCCCGAGCGTGGTGACCGCGGCGGTATGGGGGATCACGGCGACGCGGAACGTGTCGGTGGTGAGGCCGAACGCGGTGAGGCTGATCCCATCAACGGTGACGGACCCCTTCTCGACGAGGTAGCGCATATGTTCGCGTGGAATGCGCACGATCAGATCTGGGGCGGCATGCACGATGCTGCCGACGCAGTCGACGTGGCCGAGCACGATGTGGCCGCCGAGGCGGTCACCGAGCGCCATCGGCCGCTCGAGGTTGACCCGGTCGCCCACCTGCAACATGCCGATGTTGGTACGCGACAGAGTTTCGTCGCTGACATCGGTGCTCCACCACGAACCGTCGCTGGTGGTGCCCTCGTCGATCCCCTGGTCGATGAGGGTGAGGCAGCAGCCGTTGACGGCGATCGACGCTCCGGTAGCCGAACCATCGAGCACGACGGAGGCGCCGATGGTGAGCCGCATCCCCGGACCCCATTCGGTGCAGGTCGGCTCGCTGGCTGTCACAAAGCCGAGTTCCTCGACGATCCCGGTGAACATCGGCGCAAGTGTACGGAGCGGCACGTGTACGGAGCGGCACGCACTGCCGATAGCATCGCTGCGTCCGTCGGGGACCACCTCACCAAGGTGATCATCTCCGGCGAGATGCCACCGCACCGATCGGTGCGTGGCGACCTCCATCATTCTGGAAGGCATGTTCATCATGGTCGACAAGAACGTAACCATCGGCGCGCACAAGCTGCATGAGAGCGATACCGGTTCCCCGGAGGTGCAGATCGCACTGCTCACCGCGCGGATCAACGAGCTCACCGAGCATCTCAAGATGCACAAGAAGGATCACCACAGCCGTCGTGGGCTGCTGATGATGGTCGGCCGTCGTCGCCGCATGCTCGACTACGTCAAGGGCATCAACGTCGGGCGCTATCGCGAGATCGTCGCCGCCAACGGCCTGCGTCGCTGAGGTCGTCGCACCGGCCGCCTCGTGGGTCCGCCCATTTGCGAGCCGTCCGCTGCTAGCCTGGGCGCAATACATCAACCGAGCGGAACCATTGGATCGGTTGTCAGTCGCCTCAGCCGAGGCTCCCACCCCTTGTCACGTGCACTCCGTCGAGTTTGCGTTTGCCAGGCAGTGAGTAGCAGCTTCGGCCGTGCCGACTGGGAACCGGCCTCCGCTCCAACCGTCGAGGCGTGAGAAAAAACACGCCCGACCGAAAGGAGCTCGACATGGCTGAAGCCATTCGAGTGTCGGGTCCCGTATCGGGGACCGACAAGACCCTGTCGTTCGAGACTGGCAAGCTCGCGCAGCAGAGCCAGGGCGCAGTGTTGGCCAGCATTGGCCGCACCACCGTTTTGGCGACTGCAAACGCTGCCAAGGACGTTCGCCCGGGTACCGATTTCTTCCCCCTCACCATCGACGTCGAAGAGCGTTCGTATGCGGCGGGCAAGATCCCCGGGTCGTTCTTCCGTCGTGAAGGCCGCCCCACCGAAGATGCGATCCTCACCTGCCGCCTCACCGACCGCCCGTTGCGGCCGGCGTTCCCGGAGGGTTTCCGCAACGAAACCCAGGTGGTGCTCACCATCCTCGGTGCCGACATGGCCAACCCGCACGACGTGCTCAGCATCAATGCCGCCTCGGCATCGCTGATGATCTCGGGCATCCCCTTCGATGGCCCGATCGGTGCCGTGCGCATCGCCCACAGCCAGACCGGCGAGTGGATTCCGCATCCGACCTACGAAGAGGGCGAAGCCAGCACGTTCGAGCTCGTCGTTGCCGGGCGCCAGCTCGACAGCGGCGACGTGGCGATCATGATGGTCGAAGCTGGTGGCACGCCGAAGAGCTTCGATTACTACGCGGCCGGTGCTCCGAAAGTGGACGAAAAAGTCCTCGCCGGTGGGCTCGAAGCCTGCAAGACCTACATCAAGGAATCCATCGCGCTGCAGCGTGAGCTCGTCGAGCTCGTCGTTGCTGCCAAGGGGCCGATCGTGCCGATGAGCTACACCCCGCAGCTTGACTACGGCCAGGAAGTGTTCGACGCGGTGTCTGCCATCGTCGGTGAGGGTGTCGCCAAGGCGATCACGATCAGCGCGAAAGCCGAGCGCAACGCCGCCACGGACGCGGCCGCCGCCGAGGCGATCGCCAAGCTGTGCGCCGACGGCGGCAGCTTCGCCGGACGCGAACGCGAAGTCAAAGAAGCCGTCCGCAGCCTCACCAAGAAAGCGGTGCGCAAGCGCATCGTCGATGAGGGCATGCGCATCGACGGCCGCGGCCCGCGCGATCTGCGTGGCCTCAGCAGCGAAGTCACCGTGCTCCCGACGGCGCACGGCACCGGGCTGTTCCAGCGCGGCGAGACCCAGGTGATGAACGTCGTCACGATGGCCATGCCGCGCATGAACCAGCTGATGGACACGCTCAGCCCCGAGACCCACAAGTACTTCCTGTTCCACTACAACATGGCCCCGTGGGCCAACGGTGAGACCGGCCGGGTCGGTTCGCCCAAGCGTCGCGAGATCGGCCACGGTGCGCTCGCCGCCCGGGCACTGCTGCCCGTGCTGCCCAGCCAGGAAGATTTCAGCTACACGCTCCGTCTCGTCGCCGAAGTGCTGGCCTCCAACGGTTCCACCTCGATGGCCTCGGTGTGTTCTGGCTCGCTGGCGCTGATGGATGCCGGGGTACCGATCCGGGCTGCGGTCGCCGGTATCGCCATGGGCCTCGTCTATGCCGAGGGCAAGTACACCACTCTCACCGACATCCTCGGTGCCGAGGATGCCTTCGGTGACATGGACTTCAAGGTCGCCGGAACCTCCGATGCGATCACGGCCCTGCAGCTCGACACCAAGATCGAAGGCATCCCCGCCGACGTGTTGGCTGCCGCGCTCGATCAGGCCAAGGAAGCCCGCACCGCGATCCTCGCCAACATGGATGCCTGCATCTCGGCACCACGTGCCGAGGTCGCTGCCACGGCACCGAAGATCATCTCGATCACCATTCCGATGGACAAGATCGGCGAGGTCATCGGGCCCAAGGGCAAGGTCATCAACACCATCCAGCAAGAGACCGGCGCCGACATCGCTGTCGACGACGACGGCTCGGTCGGCATCGTCACCATCGGTGCCGTCGAGGCGTGGCGGATGGAAGATGCCAAGTCGCGCATCCTTGCCATCGTCTCGCCGCCGATGGCCGAGGTGGGCGCCACGTATCAGGGCAAGGTTGTCAACATCACCAAGTTCGGTGCGTTCGTCAACATCCTCCCCGGTCGTGACGGCCTCGTGCACATCTCCAAGCTGGGTCGCGGCAAGCGGATCAATAGCGTCGAAGACGTGCTGCAGCTCGGCCAGGACATCGAGGTCGTCGTCGAAGAGATCGACGAAAAGGGCAAGGTCAGCCTCACCCCGTCCGACGCCTGGAACGGTGCCGGCGGCGACGATTCGTCGACATCCGGCGACGCTGCTGGGGTCCCCCGCTCCGATTCGCGTTCGTCGCGCAACGGTGACGCAGCACCGCGTTCGGGTGGCACGGGCTCGGGTGGCACGGCGACAGCAGCTACCTCAACCGACACGGTGTCGTTCGACGATGCATTCGATGCCGAGCTTGCCGGCGATCTCGGTGACCTCGGCCCCGGTGGCGAAGCCGGTGGCAACAGCGGCGGCGACCGCGGCGGAGATCGTGGCCCGCGCCGCGACGACCGTGGCGGAGATCGTGGTGGCCGTGGCGGCCCCCGTCGGCATCGCTGACTGATCAAGCAGCCGGCGCACGACGTTGACCGATCTGCAGATCACACAACTCGATTCAGGCCTGATGGTGGCCACCGAACGCGTCCCTGGGGCGTTGTCGGTGGCCGCCGGCGTCTGGGTACGAGTTGGGGCGCGTGACGAACCCGATCACCTCGGTGGCGTCACTCACTTCCTCGAGCACCTGTTGTTCAAGGGGACCGAGCGTCGCTCGGCGGTCGACATTTCGCGCACCATCGACCGCTACGGCGGCGATATCAACGCGTTCACCACCAAGGAGTACACGGCGTACTACTGCCGTTTGCCGGCACGCCACGCTGAGGTCGGCATCGACCTACTCGGCGATGTGGTCGGTTCGCCCGCATTGCGTGACGCCGATCTGGAGATCGAGCGGCAGGTGATCCTCGAAGAGATCGCGATGGACGACGACAGCCCCGACGACGTTGCCCACCGGGTGTTCGGCGAGGAAATGTTCCTCGATCACCCGCTCGGGCGCGACACGGCGGGTTCACCCCACACCGTCGAGGTGATTACCGGCGACGACGTACGCGCCTTCTTCGCCGAGCGCTACACCGCCGGGTCGATGGTGGTCTCGGTCGCCGGACCGGTGGCCCATGCAGAGATGCTGGCATCGGTGGAGCGTGCCTTCGCCGGCGTTCGTCCCGGTGCGGTACCGGCGGTGCGGACCGCGCCCGTCGCGATCGGCGCCGACCGTCACGAGGTGGACGACACCGAACAGGTGCAGCTCGTGGTCGGCGGCCGGGCGTTGCCGCGCGACGACCCCGATCGTGAGGCCCTCGATGTAGTCAACCACGTGCTCGGTGGCGGCCTGTCGAGCCGCCTGTTCGACGAGATCCGAGAAAAGCGCGGCCTGGTGTACTCGGTGTTCTCCAGCGTTGCCAGCTACAGCGATGTAGGCGTGTACGCGGTGTCGGCCGGAACGCAGCCGGACAACGCGGTCGAGGTGTTGCAGCTGATCCGCACCGAACTGACTCGCCTGGCCGAGCGCGGGATCACCCCCGACGAGCTTGATGTGGCTCGCGGCTACCTCACCGGGTCGTTCGAGCTGGGCCTGGAGGATACGGGCTCACGCATGGCCCGTAACGGTGGCCTGCTGTGCACGCGCGGCCACGTCACCGATGTCGACGAACAGGTTCGTCGCTGGCACGCCGTCGAGATGGCCGACACCCACCGGGTGATCGAGCGAATCTTCACCACCACCCCCCTCACCATCACCGTCGGCCCCTAAACCCGGCCCAGAATCTTTGGGTTCGGTAGCGTCGGGGAGATGGTGATGACTGGTCGACCGAACGTGCTGGTGGTGATGTACGACCAGCTGAACCCGATGATGCTCGGTTGTCATGGCGGCCCGGCAATCGCGCCGACCATCGACCGGTTGGCGGGCGAGGGGGTGGTGTTCGACGCGGCGTACTCGAACAGCCCGCTGTGCACTCCCGCCCGGTACTGCATGATGACCGGGCAGCTCCCGTCGGCCACCCATGGCTACGACAACGCAGCGTACCTGGCGAGCACGATCCCCACGTTCGCCCACGTCGCCCGCCGGGCGGGCTACCGCACGGTGTTGTCCGGCAAGATGCACTTCGTCGGCCCCGACCAGCTCCACGGGTTCGAATCTCGTCGCACAACCGACATCTACCCGGCCGACTTCGGGTGGACGCCCAATTGGCGGACACCACACGAGCGGATCGACTGGTGGTATCACAACATGGACAGCGTCACCGGGGCCGGTGTGGCTGAGGTGACCAACCAACTGCTGTTCGACGACGAGGTCGGTCACCACGCGGTGCGTGCCCTGCACGATCTGGCCCGGTCCGACGACGATCGGCCCTTCGTGCTGGTAGCCAGCTTCACCCATCCGCACGACCCGTACGTCACCCGCCAGCGGTACTGGGATCGCTACGCGGGCGTCGACATTCCGCTGCCGGTTGTGGGTGCCGAGGATGTACAGCCCGACGATCCGCACTCGGCCCGGTTGCGGGCCGCAGTCGACGCCGGCGCGGCGTCGGTCACCGACGAGCACGTGCTTGCGGCCCGGCGGGCGTACCTCGGCAACGTCTCCTACGTCGACGACTGGACCGCCCGGCTGACCGACACCTTGGCCGAGCTCGGCCTCGCCGACGACACGGTGGTGATGCTGGTCGCCGATCACGGCGACATGCTCGGCGAGCGGGGCCTGTGGTACAAGATGAACTTCTTCGAAGGCGCGGCGCGCATCCCGCTGGTGATTCACGCACCCAACCGGTTCCAGCCGCGGCGGGTGGCGGAACCGGTCAGCCTGGTCGACGTTCTCCCCACCATCGCCGAACTGGCCGATGCCAATCTTGGCGATCTGGTCGATCCGCTTGCGGGTCGTTCACTGATCGGCCTGTGCGACGGTGCGGTGCAAGCGCGTGAGGTGGTGGGGGAGTACACGGCCGAGGCGGCCGTGGCCCCGATCGTGATGATCCGCCGGGGTCGCTGGAAGTACGTGCACTGCGCCGCCGATCCCGATCAGCTGTACGACCTCGCCGCCGACCCGCACGAACTACGCAACCTCGTGTCTCGTGACGACGCCACTGACCTGCTCGCCGACAAGCGCGCCGAGATGCACGCCGAGGTAGCCCGGCGCTGGAACCTGGGTGAGCTACACACCGATGTGCTGCGCGATCAGGCTCGTCGGCGGTTGGTGTCGGAGGCGTTGCGTTCGGGCACGTTCACGCCGTGGGACTACACGCCCCCCGCCGACGGATCCAGCCAGTACATGCGCAACCACCTCGACCTCAACGACGTCGAGCGGTCGTCGCGGTGGCCGCGCTGACCGCAACCGTTCGCCCGCGCCGGATCACCGCTGTCGATGGCGAACGATCCGCAGCGACCGGCCCGCTCGACCGCGCCGATGTCTCCTCGTGGCGGATGCAGGGCTTCGCGCTTGTCGATGACCTCCTGCCGGCGGATCTGATCGAGCGGGCCGCTGCGGATGGACGGGAGGGGTTCGCCCCGCCCGGTTCGGTCGATCCTGCGGCGCCCGCCGACTTCGGCAGCGGTGGGCGATTCGTGTTCCCCGCCGAAAGCGACGCGCTCAACGAGATCACATTGCACCCACGTCTGCTGGCGGTAGCTGCGCAGCTGTTGGACACGCCGGTGCGATCGCTGCGGCTGACGCAATCGGACCTGTGGGTGAAGTACGGCCGGAGCCGGTCGTCGTCGAATCCCGGTGACAACGACGATCAGCGGATCCACGTCGATTACCCCAACCACACCCTCACCCATCCTCCGCCGTGGGACGAGCCGGACGCGGTGGAGATCATCGTGTACCTCAGCGACGTCGACAACTGCGGCGGTGCCACGCGCGTGGTCCCGCGCCGTGGCGAAGGCGACCCGGCCTACCCGTGGCCGATCGTTGGCACCCCCGGTGTCGGTGGGCTGGAATGGGTGAACGACCGCGCCGCGGCCGAAGCGATGCTCGCTGCGTCCGACTCCGATGTCGCCGACTTCCGAGCCGAGCACCTGTATGCCCGCGAGGTCGAGGTGGCATTCAAGCCGGGCACCGTGCTCTGGTACCGCCACGACACGTGGCACCGCGGCACAGCGCTGGTGCCGGGAACGATACGGATGGTGATCAACCTCACGTTCCGGCGAGCAACGAGCGAGTGGATCTCAACGTTGCACGAGGGGTGGGCGTGGGCGATGTATCGCCGCTCCCAGGTGATGGAGCGGCTGATCACGACGGCCACGGTCGATCAACGCTGTGTACTTGGTTTCCCTGCGCCTGGTCACACATACTGGACCCCGGCCACACTCGCCGCAGTGCGAGCGCGGTACCCGGGGATCGATCTCGCGCCGTACGGCCCGCAGCCGTGAGCGAGACTCGTTTTCCCGAAGGGCGTCGCGTTCGACCGAGGGATGGCCGACCCGGGGTAGCCGTTCGTGCAATGAGGCCGAAGTCACAGCGTCGCGCATGTGGTGACGGCTACGGTCCACGACCATGACGATCCGTGTGGGAGTGGTTGGCGCTGGAGGGCGGATGGGGCGCGCCGTGTGCGCAGCGGTCGCCGCCGACGCCGCACTCGAACTCGTTGCCGCCGTCGATCCCTACGCAGCCGGCGAGCAGGTGGACGTTGGGGGGGACCGGGTGGTCACGGTTGCGGCCGAGCCGAGCGCCCTTTGCGAAGCGGATGCCGAGGTGATCGTCGATTTCACCGTGGTCGACTCCGCTCGGGTGACACTTCCGTGGGCGGCACAGCATGGCATCCATGCGGTGGTGGGGACCACCGGTTTCAGCGTCGACGACATCGACGAGATCCGCAGATCGTTCACCTCGAGCAACTGCCTGATCGCTTCGAACTTTGCGATCAGCGCAGTGTTGATGATGCGTTTCGCCGAGCTCGCCGCACCATGGTTCGAGACGGCCGAGATCATCGAGTTGCATCACGACGGCAAGGTCGACGCCCCCTCGGGAACAGCGGTCACCACAGCCGAGCGGATGGCCGCGGCATCGGCCGAGTGGGCGCCTGACCCCACCCGCCACGAGGTGTATCCGGGTGCCCGAGGCGGGCAAGGGCCCGCCGGGATCAAGGTGCACTCATTGCGGATCCGCGGCATGGTCGCACACCAGGAGGTGATCCTCGGCACGCAGGGTCAGACCCTGACGATCCGCCAGGACAGCTACGACCGAGCGAGCTACATGCCCGGCGTGGTGCTCGCCTGCAAGCAGATCGGCCATCGTCCGGGCCTGACGATCGGTCTCGACGCGCTGCTCGGCGTCTGAACCAGTTCAGCAGAGTTCAGCCGAGATCAGCCGAGGAGATGGCCGTGTCGTAGTCGGGCCCCGACATTGAGTTAGTCGAAGGCCTGGTCGAAGACTGCTTGAAGTTCGGCCGTGGCCCGACCGGACCGGCCGCAGAAGTTGACGACACCGGAGTTGGCCGATACCAGGTACTGACTCCCGAGATCCCAGGCGACGCCACCGAGAAACCCTTCCATGCCCGGAGGGGATGTCAGCGTCGCAGTCCGGGCATCGGCGCCGGCATAGGCCTCGTCGATTGTGAGCTGTACCACTCCGTCACCGTGCATGGTCACCGTGCCCTTGAAGGCGATCGGCGCCTGACTGATGATTGTCGCATCGACGACGGGGCAGGTGGCCGCGCTCACGTTCAGTCCTCCGGTCGACAGCCTGAGATCGGTCTCGTTACCCGGCTCGGAGGCGGCAATGGTGGTAGCGGACAACGCGACCTCGGGCTCGTCGTCACCACCAAGCATCAGTACGGCGACGCCGATCCCGGCGATTGCCACGACACTCACAATCAGCCACGATGGGCGCCTCTGCAGGGAGCGGTGCTTCGACGCGTACTCGGGCGACCGGCCATTCATGATGGCCGGGGTCTACGGGTAGCCATCCGGGTTGTATTCGTCGTCCTGCTGACCGGCGGCCCGTTGGGCGATGACGCCGTCCGGTGTCTCGATCTCGTCGAGCACCTCGGGGATGGCCCGTTTCGCCTTGCGGGCCGACTGGATGAACGTGAGGGCGAACAGCCCGCCGACGATGTACCACTGGTAGTCGTTGATCGCATTGAGGAAGCTCTTGATCTCGTCTTCGAACTGCTTCCCCCCGGCCCACAGCACGGCGAGCTTGCCGGCGATACCAATGCACAAGAACACGAAGAACCGCCGCGGATCCATCCGCCGATGACCCGCCATCAGGCACACCAGGTTGCTGCCGGGCATCAGCATCACCATCAGCCATCCGGCTCGGTCGACGGCTCGTTGGAACCACGTG
>JANNHO010000158.1:0-5850 GCA_031404435.1 Acidimicrobiaceae bacterium
CGCCGGAAGATCTTCACCTGGATCAACTGGTACAACTCGACGAGACTGCACTCCAGCCTCGACCACACCCCACCCAACCACTGGGAACAGCAGTACCGTCAAGCGTCATAACCACCCGTCCGCCCAACGGGGAGATGCCCATTCGGCGGCGTTTTCGGAGGGGTTGTTGTCGTGGTCGAAGGTGCGCGCGTTGACGCGGGTGGCGACTGCGGCGAATGAGTCGAAGTTGTTGCCGGTGGCGTTGTTCGGCACCGCGAATCATGTTGATCGCCTGGTGCGGGCGGTGAGGCAGGTGAGTGCGGCGGATGCGGTGAAGCAGTTGGCTGAGCGCAGTTTTCGGTGGTCGACTGATGGTGATGGTTCGGTGGTGTTGACGGTGCGGTTGCCGGCGGATCAGGCGATGCAGGTGATCGGGGTGGTTTGTGAGGCGACGGTGATCACCAAGGGTGTGCCCCGGTCGCGGTCGGCTGCCGATGCGTTTGTCGAGGTGGTGTGTGGTGCCAGTGGCATCTCCGCCCGAACCTGGTGGTCCATAGGGGCGAACCCGTCGATGCCACCGACCCCGACCCCGACTCCGCGCCCGATGTCGTGCGGTGCGGGGCGGTGTTTGATGATGGGCCGTCGATTGCTGATGAGATCGCTGATTGTTTGGCCTGTGATGGGTCGGTCACGACAGTGGTCGAAACCCCTGATGGGCCGGTGGTCACCGATACCCGGCGCGCCCCGACAGCATCGCAACGAAAGAGTTTGGCGCTTCGTAGTCGTACCTGCCAGTTCCCGGGCTGTGATCATGCGGGAAGGTTCGATGCCCATCACGTCGTCGAGCTCCACGATGGTGGCCGCACGATCCTGGCCAACCTGGCCCGGCTGTGCTGGTTTCATCACCGCGCCGTGCACCTCCACCGTCTGGTCGTCACGATGGGCTCCGACCATCGCCTCGACGTCTGTTTTCCCGACGGAAAACCGGTCGATCACACCATCGCCGACACCGAGTTCCTGATCGCCCCAGCGAAGCGACCCGACCTGATCGGAGGCCGCTGGTACGGCGACCGACTCGACCTCGACTACATGCTCTACAACTGGAACTGAACCATCAGGCTGTCTCGTACCAGCCGCTGAGGTCGAGCAGGTGATGAGCCGGCATCATCGAAAACATGCAGACGTGACGGAACGTGGCCCTGGGCATCGAGACCACTGACATGTTGGCCATCGTGCGTAGCACCGTGGTGTTCAGCGTTGCCGTCGTGTAGGCGAGCCTTGGGTTGCATGGTGCGACGGTGAGCCAGCCGTCGGCGTGCGGGTTGACGGCGGCCGCGGTGACCACGAGTGCCATGGCCGAGTCGGGCAGTGCTGTCAGGGCCGGCTCGCTGTTGGTCGGGGTCGACGGGGCGCCATAGACGAATCGGTTGATCGGCCCCACCGGGACGCCGATGCCGATCCGTGAATCGACGAGCCGGGTCGGTGCGGTGGCCCGGTACCACCAGCCGTCTGGCGCGGCTGAGAACTGCCCGACCAGATCGATCACAAGGTGGGTAGCGACGTTGCTCACCACGCATAGCTCACCCTGGGCCGAGACGGCGACCTGGGCGAAGTTGCTCAACGTCTGCGCCGCGCCGATGTTGAGGTTCGACGTTGCCGGGACGGGTTGATCGCACGGGTACGCAGTGACGTAACCCGCGGCGAGCGACTCGGTGGCGGCGAGGTTGATCGCCACCGCAGTGACTCCGGCCGCCACGGCGACGCGAAGTGGAACGCCGGGTGTGGTCCGGCCCCCGGCGAGACGGGTGTCGATCAGACGGCGCGGTTCGGAACTGTTGAAGCTGTTGGCCCTGGCCGCGTTGCGATCGACGTAGCTTCCGAACACGTCGACGACGAGATGAGCCGGCGCAGAACTGAACACGCAGATCTCGCCCCGGCCGGACAGTTCAACGAGAGAGAACGCGGCCTGCGTTGCGCCGGCGGCGATGTTCAGGTTCGACGCCAACGGGCGCGGCTGGTCACAGTCGAATGCGGTGAGGAAGCCATCCGCCAGCGGATCGACCACGAGCAGGTTGACTGCGGCAACTTCGGCCCCCGCGGCGACCAGAGCGGTGAGCGGCACCCGGCGGACCTCACCCGCAGATAACGGCACCCCGCTGCGGGTGTCGAGCGCCCGCTGTGGGCCGGCCGGAACGAACCCAAGCGGCTGCGTGGACGGCGGCAGTGACAGCGACGGCATCTCGGCAGGAGCTTCGACCTCGAAGATGCTCGGCCGGTACAGCCACGGATTCGCGTAGGCGACGGGGTTCATCCGCCATGCGTTGTGCGACATGGCGATCATCAGGTTGCCGAGCGGTGAACGCCATGGCAGCAGGTGCGGCAGGTAGTTGTTGGTGGTCCCGTCGAGGGTCTTGGTCGGCACCGCGATCGTGCGCAGCCGGGTCCACGGTCCCTGGGGCACGGATGCGGTGTCGATCGCGAGGTCGGATCCGAACCAGTCGTCGATCTTGGTGACCGATAGCCACACCCCGTCGATGAGCCGTGGTTGCAACGAGTACCTCGCCGAGGTCAACGGGTCGGGCGAACCGGCGGCGAGCACCTCGACCGGCACCGCGGCCTCGCGTTCGGCGATCCAACCGATGCCGTTCCAGTACTCGGGGATCAGGTCGAAGCGGCCCGCAGGAACCCGCGCCACGTACGTGCGCGACGGCGCCGGCGACGTGTGGTCCGGCAAGTTGAACTGGTCGTAGGAGCTGGCGAACAGGTAGGTATGAGCCCCGCTTGTCTGCACCGACCACCCGTATAGCAACGTGCCATCATGGTCGGGGGCGGGGCGCAGGGTGGCTACTTCCAACGTGTTCGGGTCGATACGGGCGATCCACACACCGTCGGCTGCGGCACCCCGGTCGGCCCCGGCACCCACGGCGTTGCCGAACATCGCGTAGAACACGTGGAGGTAGCCGTCGGCACCCATCGCCCCACCCATCGGCCACAGCCATCTGGTGCAGTTGATGGTGAGCGACCCGCCAACGTACGAGGCGGTGCCAGCTCCCGGGCAGCGGTCGCCGCCAGTGCTTGGCCCGTGCAGGGCGTGGAAGCAGTTGCCGGTCTGTATCAGCGCAGCGTTGTGGGCGAACCGGGCCGCACCGAGCGTGCCCATCGGCGCGCCGGTGGGCGAGAAGTACGCATCCTGGAACAGCCACAGCGTGCGTCCGTCAGGCAAGGGGTACGCATGCAACGCGTCGAGCCCGACGTACTCGTCAACCTGGCCGGCAAACAGCGCGTTGAGCCCAGCGGTACCAACATCGCGGACGCATGTCCCACCCGCCGCCGACGCCACCGGCACCGACACTCGAGCGGACGGACCCGCAATCGTTGCAACAGCGAGTGCGATGATGAGGCCCGCGCCAATCGCGATGCGTGCCCGCCGTCCGTTCATGGGGGCCGAGACTATTCCGCCAAGACGCCGAAGGGAGCGGCCGTACGGATCGTGGGATCTGATCGACGGGGCTGGCGCCCGCCGACAGCTGCCGTTTCCTCCGCTGGGACGGCACCGAACACCCCTGGTAGAAGTGGAGCATGCGTGGTGCAGGGGGCGGTGGCAGCGATCTCCGGCGAGAAACCGTGGCCACCGTTCGCCACTGAGGGACGCGTCGGTTCCCTTCGCGGCTTGCCATCGTCATCATGGCGGCATGGCATTTCTTCGTAACACGTGGTACGTCGCACTGTGGGCACAGGATCTGGGGCCGGGTGAGATCACCCAGCGAGTGATCCTCGACGAACCCGTCGCCTTGTTCCGCAAGGCGGATCAGCAGGTGGCTGCGATCACCGATCAATGTGCGCACCGGTTTGCTCCGCTGAGTCGCGGCAAGGTCTGCGGTGATCAGGTCGAGTGCCCGTATCACGGCCTGCAGTACGCTGCCGATGGCACGTGCGTGGTCAATCCGCACGGCTCGGGCCGCATCCCGTCTGCGCTGCATCTTCGCGCCTACCCCGTCATCGAGCGTCATTCGATCGTGTGGATCTGGATGGGCGATCAGCCTGCCGACGCATCGCTCATTCCCGACTACTCGCATCTCGACGACGGCGCGCCCGGAGTGGTTTCCAAGCGCGACTGGATGCTCATCGATGTCGACTACCGGCTGATGGCCGACAACCTGCTCGACCTCAGCCACGTCAACTTCCTGCACGACGGCCTCCTCGGACATGCCGGGATGAACGATGCCGACATCGAGATCAACGAACACGACGACGGCACGCTGATCGTCACGCGCACCTCCCGCGCCGTCGATCCGCCGAAGATGTTCGACCTGATGTACCGCAACGACGGCGAGCCCGTGGACACATGGGCCGAGATGCGCTGGAACGCGCCGGGGTGCCTGCGCAATCACGCCGGTGTGTGCCGGCCGGGCGCCGAACGGCACGATGGGATGACCGTCATCGGCTCGCATCTGCTGACGCCGGTCAACGATCATCAGGTCCGCTATCACATCGCCGCGGTACAACTCGGCGGACCGCCGCCCGGCGAAACCGACGACACCATCGCCGACCAACTCAGCCGGCTCCGTCGGTTCGCTTTCGACGAGCAGGATCGTCCGGTGGTCGAGGCGCAGCAGCGTGCCTACGGCCGCGCCGGCGGACCCGAACGGCTGAAGCCGGTGATGCTGTCGATCGACGCAGGCCCATTGCGCGCCAGGCGGATCCTCGACCGTCGCATTGCCGCCGAAACAGCCGCCGAATCGCCCGCGGTGACCGCAGTGCCTGTCGCTGTGCGCGGCCCTGAACTAGCGGCCCTGAGCTAGCGACGGCGGGGGAGGCGGTACTCGCCGCGCTCGAGCGCGGCGGTCAGTTTGGCTGATGCAGCGCGCAGCGTGGCGACGTGCTGGGGTTCGGTGTCGCCGGTCACGCGTGAGGCCGGCCCGACCATCGAGATCGCGGCGACGACGGGCCCAGAGCTGGACGACCTGACCGGAACTGCCAATGAGCTCATCGCCAGCTCGGTCTCCTCCACGCTCCGCGCGTAGCCGCGTTCACGAACCCGTCCGATTTCGGCACGGAGCAACTTGGCCACCACGATCGTGTACCCGGTGCTGCGCGGCAGGCCGGCGGCAATGCGTGCCTCCAGCACGCCCGGTACGAACGCGGCCAGTACCTTGCCGGCGCTGGAGCGATGCACCGGTCCGCGCCGCGAGTTGTCGCTCGAGTAGCGCAGCGCCTGGGCACCCTCGACCCGCTCGACGTAGACGACGTCGGCGCCGGATGCGATGCCCACCTGAACCGTCTCGCCGAGCGCAGCGCGCAGCTCGATCAGCAACGGCAGGGCATGGCCGCCGACAGGGGTTTGGGCCGCGGCGAGGTGGCCGTACTCGATCAGCTTGAGCCCCAGCCGGTAGGTGCCCGAGCCCGTTCCCGTTTCGGCTCGCGTCAGGATGCCCGCCGCAGCAAGTACCCCACATACGCGATGCGCCGTGCTCTTGGAGACGCCAATCCGCCTGGCCAGCTCGCTGAGGCTGATGTTCGGCTCGGCCGACAACTCGGCAACCACAGCGAGGGCAATGCTCACCGACTGCAACACCGGTTTGACGGTGCCCGTTGGCGTCACGCGTCGTGCCCGATCGCGATCTCGTCGAGGTCGACACCGCACACGACCGTGCCGTCGAAGCCGGGCTGGGCCATTGCTTCCCACTCCTCAGGCGAGTGTGCATCTTCGCTCGGCACCAGATGTGACAGCACCAGGGTGGCCACCCCGGCTCGCTGAGCGATCGAGCCGACCACGTCGACGGGGGTGTGCGCGTGATCGAAGACCTTGCGGATGCCGGAGCCGGCGACTCAGGAAACCGCAGTGGGTGCACCGGATCGTCCCACGTGGTG
>JANNHO010000159.1:0-2327 GCA_031404435.1 Acidimicrobiaceae bacterium
AACCACGTGCTGGCCGAGTTGATGGATTGCGAGCTCGAGCCGGGAAGCGATGAGATCGGCTGGCTGGCCAAGAGTGGCCGGCTGGCGCTCGGGTACCTCGGCGACTCCGCCAAGACCGCCCGCACCTACCCCGTCATCGACGGGGTTCGCTACGCCGTGCCGGGCGACCGAGCGCGCCTGCGCAGCGGGGGGATCATCGAACTGCACGGCCGCGACTCGGTGACGATCAACTCGGGAGGCGAGAAAATCTTTGCGGAGGAAGTCGAAGCGGCGCTGAAGGCCCACCCCGGCGTGTACGACTGCGTGGTCGCCGGCCGACCGAGCGAGCGGTGGGGCAACGAAGTGGTGGCCGTGGTGCGGATGCGCGTCGGTCACGACGTGGACGAAGATGCGTTGCTGGCCGAGGCGCAGCGACACGTCGCCCGCTACAAGCTGCCGAAGGCGTTCGTGTTCGTCGACGAGATCGTCCGCTCGCCATCGGGCAAGGCCGACTACCGGTGGGCCAAACAGGTGGTCGCCGGGCACCAGTAGCCTGCCGGTCGTGAGCGAACGAGCCTGGGACACCGTGGACCTTCCCAAAGGTGCCGACAAGGTCGTTGCGGTGCGGCAGATGTTCGACGCGATCGCCCCCCGCTACGACCTCGTCAACCGGATCATGACCTTCCGCCTCGATGTTCGCTGGCGGCGCAAAGCCGTACGGATGCTGGGACTGCCCGCTGGGAGCACCGTATTGGACCTGGCCAGTGGTACCGGCGACCTGTGCGTTGATCTGCGTCGCGCCGGGCACCATCCGCTGTCGGCCGACTTGAGTTTCGGGATGCTCAGTGCCGACCGCAGCGGTGCCCCGCGCGTGCAGACCGACATTCTGGTGCTACCGGTTCCTGACCGGGCGGTGGACGGGGTGACGTGCGGGTTCGCGTTGCGCAACCTGGTCGATCTGCCCACGTTCTTCGCCGAACTGGGCAGGGTGGTTCGGCCCGGTGGTCGCATCGCCCTGCTCGACGTGGGCATCCCCCACAACCGGTTGATCCGCTGGGGCAATGGCATCTACTTCGGCAGAATCGTCCCCAAGATCGGAGCGCTGCTCAGCGATGGCGCGGCCTACCGCTACCTACCCAAGAGCGTCGCCTACCTCCCGAGCTGCGAGCAGATGTTGAGCGACCTCCGCACGGCCGGTTTCGTCGACGCCGAGCACCATCAACTGTCCGGCGGCCTCACGCAACTGATGATCGGCACGCGCCGCTGATGCAAGGCACGCGCCGCTGAACATGCGGGCTGTCACTGTCGCGCTCGAAGCGCCGATCGACCTCAACGACGTTGCCGCTGGTGATGGGTACCTGTTTGTGCGCGACGGTGTGGGCATCGCCGGGCGTGCCGTCGCGGCGCGGGTGGACGATCACGAAGCCGTGGCGGTGCTGGCTGCGATCGAGCACCGCGACGAAGTCGGCGGCCGTTCGCCGATCGCCGTCGGGTGCATCCCGTTCCGCCCCGGCGACGCAGCCACGCTGGTGATCCCGGCGCTGCTCGTCGGCAAAGCCGCCGATGGCACGCAGTGGGTGACGCGCATCTATGGCGGCGACGACGAGCCACCCGAGTTGGTCGGTGCGCGACGACCCGCACCGCGTGCGCAGTGCTTCACGGTCGAGCCAATCGGCAGCGTCGAGCAGTACCTGGCAGCGGTGGCAGCAGCGCGCGATGCTGTTCGTCGGACAACACTTGCGAAGGCGGTCATCGCCCGCGAGATCGCCGTGTGCAGCGATGAGCCGATCGACGTGCATGCCGTGTTGTTGCGCCTGCGGTCGTCGTTTGGATCGAGCTACCGCTACTCGATCGACGGGCTCATCGGGGCTTCACCGGAGCTGTTGATCTCAGTGGATGACACGACGGTGCGGTCGCACCCGCTGGCTGGAACCGCTCCCCGCACGGGCGACCCCGACACCGACGCACGCCTCGCCGGCGAGTTGATGGCCAGCGCCAAGAACCAGATCGAGCACCGGGTCGTGATCGACGCGATCCACGACACGTTGCTGCCGTGGTGCAGTTACCTCGACTGGGCACCGGAACCATCGATCGTGGCGGTCGCCAACGTGCAGCACCTCGGCACCGAGATCGAGGGGATGCTCAGCGCGCCCCGTCCGGGGGTTCTCGATCTGGTCAGGGCGCTCTCGCCGACACCGGCACTCGGTGGGGCACCACGTGACGAAGCGCTCGCGTTGATCGAGTCGGTGGAGGGCTTCGAGCGGGGCCGCTACGGCGGTGCGGTCGGCTGGACCGATGCGAACGGCGACGGAACCTGGGCAGTGGCGATCCGCTGCGCCGAGTTCGAC
>JANNHO010000160.1:0-2021 GCA_031404435.1 Acidimicrobiaceae bacterium
CTTTAAAAGCGAACAGGTTTGCGAAACCAGCCGACCCATGGACTCGTAGGCGAGAAGTATCTTCAGTCTCTTGGCCTTCACGTAATTCGATATATCAACGACGATATCTTGAAGAACTTGGATGGGGTTATGGAAGATTTAGCCGAACACCGGACCCGGCGTCGTGTCCTGGCTGTAGTAGATGTAGCGACCGTCGGGTGAGAACGCCGGCTCGCCGACATCCTTCTGATCGTTCGGCTTCTCGGTGAGCTGCACGCCCTTGCCGCCCGATGCGTGGAACAGCCAGATCTCACCGGAGCCGAGGCTGCGCTCCGCGGTGAAGTGCTTGCGCGCCGCGATGAACTTGCCGTCGGGGCTCCACGCCGGGCTGTTGAGCAGGCGAAAGTCCTCCTTGCTCACCTGTTGCGCCTTGCCGCCGCCGATCGGGATCACCCAGATGTTGTCGGCGCCGTCGCGATCACTGGTGAACGCGATGTGCTTGCCGTCGGGCGAGTAGCGCGGCTGCATGTCCCACGCGATCCCCTCGCTCAGTGGCTTCGCTGCGCCGCCGGCCATCGGCACCGTGTAGAGATCGCCGAGTAGATCGAACACGATCGTCTTGCCGTCGGGGCTGACGTCGAGGCTCATCCACGTGCCCTCGTCGGTGTCAATCTTCACCGTCTTCGCCGGACCGGTGGGTTGCTCGACGTCCCACTTGGGTTTCTCCGGCGCGTCGGGATCCGCGGGCTTGGTCACTGCCGCGGTGGGCGGGGTCGAGGGATCGACCAAGCGCAGGCCGGGCTCGTCGCCGACATCGGTCGTGCGCGCGGCGATGCGATCGTCCGGCGTCTCGGTATCGCGACCACGGCGAACGCATGCGGACCCCAGCGCCGTCGAAAGGAGCGCGACGATCGCGAGACGGGCGGTGCGGTGGACAGGCATGGGGCGGCTCGGTCTTACCACGCGGGTCCGGCGCGGCTTGGCGGCCGCGGACCTTGTCGGGCCCACAGCCGACCCGCCGCAGGCCCGGACGGTTTCGGGCCAAGTGGCTGTACTGACGTGCAGTTACCTCGGGGTCCTTGGCCCGGCGTGAACCGATCGAACCCCTCGTGTCACTCCTCCCTGGGTGCAGCAACAGCTACGTCGCCGCGACGTGGTCAAAAGGGTCCGATGCAACGACGCGCGCAATCGATGTGGAAAAGCGACTGGCTCGGGCTCGGGCTCGTGGCGGTCGTGGGTTGCGCGGGCGGTGCCGAAGGCAACCAAACGTCCACCGCGGGGTTCACGACGGCACCGTCGACGATGACCGCGGCCGATGATCCCGACGATCCGAGCGACACCGACGGCAGCGGCGAGACCGACTCGGAGTCCGATTCCGATCCGAGCGACGGCGAGAGCACCGAAGGCGGCGTTCCGTCCTGCGGCGTCAACGAGTTCCAGTGCGGCGACGGCGCGTGCATCGATGCTTCGCGCGCGTGCAACGACGCGAACGACTGCGCGGACAAGTCCGACGAGGCGCCGCTCAACGACGCGTGCGCGGCCCAAGAGGGCTGCAACCTCGTCACCGAGTTCACGTGCAAGGACTGGACGTGCATCCCGATGGTGCGGCGATGCGACGGCAACCCGGACTGCCCCGATGGCAGCGACGAGCCGCCGCAGAACCAGCTCTGCGATCTCGAGGACGCGTGCGGTCCGACCGAGTTCAAGTGCAACGATGGTCCGTGCATCCCGTCGGTCCGCGTGTGCAACGGCGACGCCGATTGCGGCGACGGCTCCGATGAAAACGCGCAGCTGTGTGCCGGTGGTGGTGGTGGAGGTGGCGGTGGCGGTGGTGGTGGCGGTGGCGCCGAGGGCTGCGTCCCGCTGCTGACGTTCGAGTGCACCGACCACACCTGCGTGCCCGCATGGTGGGAGTGCGACGGCGAAGAGGATTGCCAGGGCGGCAACGACGAGGAGGGCTGCGACGTGGCCGACGGCTGCGAGGCAGCCGAGTGGCAGTGCGAGGCCGGGCAGTGCATCCCGGACAACTGGTACTGCGACGG
>JANNHO010000161.1:0-11884 GCA_031404435.1 Acidimicrobiaceae bacterium
GCGCGCTCATCCACGCGGCGACCATGGTGACCGCTGGGGTGTTCTTGATGACGCGGGTCAACCCGGTGATCCACGCATCTTTCACCTGGGTCCCCACGCTGATCGCGGTCATCGGCTGTGCCACCGCGTTCTTCGCGGCCACCATCGCCGTGGCCCAGAACGACATCAAGAAGGTGCTCGCCTACTCCACCATCAGCCAGCTCGGCTACATGTTCCTGGCCATCGGCTCGGGCGCGTACGTCGCTGCGATCTTTCACATGGTCACCCACGCGTTCTTCAAGGCACTGCTGTTCCTCGGCTCGGGATCGGTCATCCACGGGATGAACCACGAACAAGACATGCGCCGCATGGGTGCGCTGCGCACGTTGATGCCGATCACCGCGTTCACGTTCATCATCGGCTGGTTGGCAATCGCCGGTGTGCCACCGTTCGCCGGGTTCTGGAGCAAGGACGAGATTCTGCTGTTCGCATTCGCCAAGAGCCCCGTGCTGTACGTGGTTGGGCTCGTCACGGCAATCCTCACCGCGTATTACATGACTCGTCAGGTGATCATGGTGTTCTACGGCACGGCGCGTTGGTCCGATCATGCCGATGACCGCGGCGCCCACGGCGACTTCAAGCCGCACGAAAGCCCGGCGACGATGGTGCTGCCGTTGGTGGTGCTCGCCGGGTTGTCGATGGTTGGTGGCGCGCTGCAGTTGCCATTCACCAGTGACATGCACTTCCTGGAGAAGTGGTTGGAGCCCGTGATCGAAGTCGGTGAGGCCAACATTCATGGCACCTGGGCCGATGACAACAAGTACGTCCTGATGGCGATTGCGATCGTGTGCGCCGTGACCGGAATCGTCGCCGCGGTGATGGTGTACTCCAAGCACAAGGCCAAAGCAGTCGAACCGGTACTGCTCGAACAGGGCTGGTACTACGACCGCACTGTCAGCGCGTTCATGGGCGGCCCGGGCCGAAAGGCGTTCGACGCGATCACCTGGTTCGATCGCACGGTTGTCGACGGGACGGTCAACCAGGTCGGCAAGCTCGTGCGCGGATCTGCGGGCGAGGTGCGCAAGGTCCAGACCGGGTACGTGCGCCAGTACGCCGCGGCGATCGGAGTCGGCGTCGTGTTGCTGCTGGCCTGGTTCGTGGTGATTCGGGGGATCGTCTGATGAACTTCCCGATCCTCACCACTCTCGTCGTTGCCCCTGCCGTTGGTTCGGTCGCGGTGGCCGTGCTGTCGAAACGCCGGCCCGAGTGGATCAAGCTCGTCGCGATGTTGGCCAGCGTGTTCACCGGTGCGCTCAGCATCTGGGCGATGAGTTCGCTCGACACTGCCGACTCGGGGTTCCAGTTCGTCAGCAAGCACCCATGGATCGAGCCGTGGGGCATCTCGTGGCACCTCGGGCTCGACGGCATCTCCGTGTTCATGGTGGTGCTCACCGGTGTGCTGTTCCCGTTGGTGATCGTCGGCATCGACCCGCATCACGACCACAAGCGCTACTTCGCCTGGATGCTCCTGCTCGAAGCGGGGATGATGGGCAGCTTCCTCAGCCTCGATCTGTTCGTGTTCTTCGTGTTCTTCGAACTGGTGCTGGTGCCGATGTACTTCCTGATCGGCGGATGGGGCTACGCCGACCGGGTGTACGCAGCAACCAAGTTCTTCCTGTACACCATGTTCGGGTCGGCGTTCATGTTGGTCGGCATCATCACCACTGCTGTGCTGGCCCGCAGTAACGGTGTCGGCCGCATCACCTTCGACCTCGTCGAGATTGCCGAGCAGGCCAACTTCGCCGCCTCGACCGGGCGATGGTTGTTCTTCGCGTTCGCGATTGCGTTTGCGGTGAAGGTACCGATGTTCCCGCTGCACACGTGGCTGCCCGACGCGCACACCCAGGCGCCAACGGGCGGCTCGGTCATCCTGGCCGGGGTGATGTTGAAGTTGGGCACCTACGGGTTCTTGCGGTTCGGCTTGTACCTGTTCCCCGAGGCGGCCCGGTGGAGCCGGCCACTGTTCCTCACTCTGGCAGTCATCGGCATCCTCTACGGAGCGATCGCGGCCACGATGCAGAAGGACCTGAAGCGGCTGGTGGCGTATTCCTCCGTGGCACACCTGGGCTTCATCGTGCTTGGAACGTTTGCGTTCACGTCGCAGGCAATCACCGGCGCCGTGATGCAAATGGTCAACCACGGCGTCAGCACCGGCGCGTTGTTCATCCTCGTTGGCATGATCTACGAGCGCCGTCACACCCGCGAGATCTCCGAGTTGGGCGGCATCCAAAAGGTCGCACCGATCTTCGCAGGCACGTTCATGATCGTGATGCTGTCATCGATCGGGGTGCCTGGCCTCAACGGCTTCGTCGGCGAGTACCTGGTGCTGATCGGCTCGTTCCTGACGGCACGGTGGTGGACCGTCGTCGCCACCGCCGGGGTGATCTTGGCTGCGCTGTATCTGCTGTGGGCGTACCAGCGAGTGTTCCACGGAGAGCCGAACGACGACAACCGCACGTTCCCCGAACTGCGCATGAAAGAAGGCATGCTGCTGCTGCCGTACGTCGGCCTGATCGTGTTCTGCGGTGTGTACCCGAAGCCGATGCTCGACCGCATCGAGCCCAGCGTGAAAGCGTTGATCACCCACGTGAGCGACAAGACCGGCTACGTCGAACCCGACATCCCCACGCCACCAGACCCCGCCGAGCACATCAGCGACGAGGCAACTGGCGACGAGGCAACTGGCGACGAGGGCGAAGCACCGTGATCACCGACACCCTGCAGGGCCCTGCTGTTTCCTGGTTCGCACTGTCACCGCTGCTCATCCTGTTGGGCGGCGGGTTGGTGCTGCTGGTGCTCGGTGCGCTCACCCCGCGCTGGCCGCGCGGCCTGTACGCCGCGTTCAGTGCGACCGTCTCGGGCGCCGCGCTCGTCATGTCGTTCGTGCTGTGGGACGACATCACCGACGAGGGGGCGCGAACGCTGCTTGCCGGGGCGATCGCCTTCGACCGGTTCGCGATGTTCGTCACGATCGTCATCTGCGCGTCTGTGCTGCTCGCCAGCCTGATCTCCGACGACTACCTGCGTCGCGAGCAACTCGACGGCCCTGAGGCCTACGGACTGTTGCTGATGGCGGCCATCGGCGGAATCGTGATGGGGTCGGCCAACGATCTGATCGTGCTGTTCCTCGGCCTCGAGGTGCTCTCGATCGCGCTGTACGTGCTCGCCGCCAGCCATCGTCGCCGTATCGAGAGCCAAGAGAGCGGCATCAAGTACTTCGTGCTCGGCGGGTTCTCGTCGGCGTTCTTCCTCTATGGTGTTGCGCTCATCTATGGCGGCTCGGGCAGCACCAACTACAGCGAGATCTTCGCGTCGTTCACCGCGACCGTGCAGGCCGACCGGACCGATGCGTTCGTCCTTGCCGGCGTGGCGCTGTTGTTGGTCGGGCTGTCGTTCAAGGTTGCCGCGGTGCCGTTCCACTTCTGGACACCGGATGTGTACCAGGGTGCGCCAACCCCGGTTACCGCGTTCATGGCGTCGGCCGCGAAGGTGGCAGCGTTCGCCGGACTGCTGCGCGTGCTGAACGTTGCCTTGCCACACTGGCGCGACGACTGGCGCCCGGCCATCTGGTTGATCGCCATCGTCACGATCCTCGTCGGCTCGGGCTTGGCGGTCGTGCAGACCGACGTGAAGCGGATGCTCGCGTACTCGTCGATCAGCCACGCCGGTTTCATCCTGGTCGGTGTCGAGGCGTCGGGCCATTCTGCCGGCGAGGTCGGGTTCGGCATCGGAGTGTCGGCGGCGCTGCTGTACATGCTGGCCTATGCCGTGCTGGCACTTGGCACCTTCGCCGTGGTCACGCTGGTGGCCCGTACGGGCGATGCCAACACCGACATCAGCGCATTCCGGGGTCTCGGTTCGTCGCACCCCGTGTTGGCGTTCGGGATGACGGTGCTGTTGCTCGCCCAGGCCGGCGTCCCGCTCACGTCGGGGTTCATCGCCAAGTTCGGGGTGATCGAGGCGGCCGTCGAGGAACGTAGTTACGCCATTGCGATCGTGGCGATGGTTGCCTCGGTGATCGCCGCGTTCTTGTACTTGCGGATCATGGTGTCGATGTGGATCACCGGGCCTGCGGCTGGCGACGAGATCCGCGAAGCAGTGCGGGTACCGCTCAGCACCGGGCTGGCAATCGCCGTGTCGGTGGGGTTCACGCTGGCGGTCGGCTTCTTCCCCGGCTGGTTGATCGAAACGACCAAGAACGCCACGCTCGTCGTGCAGACGCTCGCCCCCTGAGCGGCGGGTCCGGGCGGCCTTTCGTCGGCACCGGCGCTGGCCGGTGATCCGTTCAACTCCTCGGGGTTGCACCCCGTGCGTAGCTCGCCAGCGCGGCGTGAGCGGCCGACATCTTGACGAACTCGTCGAAGATCCGTTGCTGCGCGGGTTCGATGCTGGTGGTGTCTTCTGGGTGCCACTGCACCCCGATAACCCACGATGCGTCGGCGTACTCGACCGCTTCGATCAGGCCGTGATCGTCACAGGCCACGGGGACCAGCCCCGTACCGAGCCGATCGAGGCCCTGGTGATGCACCGAGTAGCAGTGCGTGAGGCTGCGGGCACCGGTCGCTTCGGCGAGACGTGACCCGGCCACGAGGGTGACCGGGTGCTCGCACATCCAGTGCCCACCGCCCTCAAGATCCTGTACGAGCGTGCCGCCCTGGGACACGTTCAGCACCTGCATCCCGCGGCAGATGGCCAGCACCGGGATGTCACGCTCGATCGCCGCGTGCACGAGCGCGAGGTCGAACTCGTCGTGCAGGCCGACCATGCCGTACAGCGCGTCGGTCTGCGGCTCTTCGCCGTACCGGTGCGGCTCGACATCGCCGCCGCCGGGCAGCAGCAGCCCGCCGAGCCGGTCGAGGTAGGTGTCGACCATCTTGGGTGCTGTTGGCAGGGGCGGCAGCAGCATGGGCAATCCGCCCGACTTCGCCACCGCGCGGCTGTAGGGCTGACTGCTGGAGAACGCATCGCGGCGGCCCTCGTCGCTGAATGACAGCACTCGCCCGCAGATTCCGATCAGTGGAGCCTCAGCCACGAGCCGTACCGGCCCGGTCGGGTGATGGCTGGCACTGTCGGACGAGTTCGTCGAACAACGCCTGCTGCTGCGGATCGGTCTCGGCAGTGTCTTCGGGATGCCACTGCACGGCGACGGTCCAGCGCGCCGAGTCGAGTTCCATCGCCTCGGGCATCCCGTCGTCGGCCCTCGCGACCACCCGCAGGCCGTCACCGAGCCGGTCGATCGCCTGGTGATGCACGCTGTGGCACTGGTCGGGGCGCTCCGAGCCGAGCGCCTTGGCCAGCCGGCTGCCGGGTTCGATGTTGACCGGATGGGCGCGGTACCAGTGGTCGTCGTTGCCGATGTGCTGCACGAGCGTGCCACCGCAGGCGACGTTGAGGATCTGCATCCCCCGACAGATGGCCAGGAGCGGTCGGTCTGCTTCGATCGCAGCCCGGATCACCGCAAGCTCGACCTCGTCGTGTTCATTGACGATTCCGTAGAGCTCGTCGGCTGCCGGCTCCATCCCGTACCGGCGCGGGTCGACGTCGCCGCCGCCGTGGAGCACGACCCCGTCCACCCGATCGAGCACTTCGGCCAGTCGGTCGATCGAGGCCGGGATCGGGGGCAGCAACAACGCAACCCCTCCCGCCCGCTCGACAGCCCGGAAGTACCCCTGCCCCGCACCGAACGCCGCGCCGCGGACACCCTGGGCTTCGGAGCTCAAGCGCCCCACGATCAACACGAGCGCGGTCACCCCGCCAGTCTGGCGTACGAACGCTGCTCCCGCCGACCCCAGTCAGCACAACCGGCCCGGCACGATCCGGGCTCGTGCCCATCGTGCGCAGTTGGCGGGCCGGACGGACACGGGTGGCAGACTCACGAGCGTGTCCGACTCGATCAAGATCCGCAATCCAGCCACCAACGAGGTCATCCGTGAGCTTCCGCTTGTCTCGGCCGACGAAGTCGACGCGGCAGTCGCCCGGGCGAAGGCGGCATCGCCGGGTTGGAGGGCCGTTGCTCCGGCCGACCGGGCCCAGCTGATGCGTCGCTTTGCCGATCTGGTCGCCGAGCACACCGACGAACTGGCCGAGCTGGAGACGGCGAACATGGGCATGACGATCGGCAACAGCACGTGGTGCGCTCACGCCGTGTCCGACGTGCTCCACTACTTCGCTGGTGCCGTCGACAAGCACACCGGTTCCACCATCCCGGTTGCCGGCGGCGTTGACATGACCTTTCACGAACCCCTGGGTGTGGTGGGGCTGATCACCCCGTGGAACTTCCCGATGCTGATGGCCTCGTGGAAGACCGGTCCGGCGCTGGCGACCGGCAACACGATGGTGTTGAAGCCGGCCGAGATCACGCCGCTGACGACCCTCCTCCTCGCCGAGCTCGCACTCGAGGCGGGCATCCCCGACGGTGTGTTCAACGTGGTGGTTGGCACCGGACAGGAGGCAGGGTGGCGGCTGGTGGAGCATCCTGACGTTCGCAAAGTCGCCTTCACCGGTTCGACTGCGGTTGGCAAGCGGATCATGGCCGGCTGTGCCGAACAGGTGAAGCGGGTCACGTTGGAGCTCGGCGGCAAGAGCGCCAACATCGTGTTCGCCGACGCCGACATCGACAACGCCGCATCCTCAGCGCCGGGTGCCGTGTTCGACAACTCGGGTCAGGATTGCTGCGCGCGTAGCCGGGTGCTGGTCGAGGCAAGCGTGTTCGACCGTTTCGTCGAATTGTTCGTCGAGGCCGCGGCACAGTTCACCGTTGGCGATCCCACATTGACCGACACGGCCATGGGTCCCCTCGTCACCGCTCAGCATCTGCAACGGGTGCGTTCGTTCACCGATGGGCTCGACACGATCTACACGGGTTCGGCACCCGACGGACCGGGGGCATGGCATCCGGTGATGATCGCCTCGCCGAGCGACCCCTTGGCGCGGATCTGCCGGGACGAAGTGTTCGGCCCGGTGGCCGTGGTGATCCCGTTTCACGACGAAGCTGATGCGGTGCGCATCTGCAACGACAGCGACTACGGGCTGTCAGGTTCGGTGTGGACTCGCGACGGCGCGCGTGCGCTGCGGGTGGCGCGGGCGATGGAGGCGGGCGCAATCAGCGTCAATTCGAACAGCTCGGTGCGCTACTCCACGCCATTCGGGGGTTTCAAGCAGAGTGGTATCGGCCGCGAGCACTCGATGACCGTGCTCGACAGCTACACCGAACTGAAGAACGTTTTCATCGCCACCTGACCGGGCACGCAGCCGCCGTGGTGGTTTGGGTCGTGGAGCAGCGGCGTGTCGACTTAGGCACCGTGGCGGTGGGTTTCTCGACGCGCCAGTGCTCCACGAACCTGTTGCACGACTCTGCCGGGTTGCCGGCGAAGCTGCCGATCGGTGAAGTTGAGGACTTGCCATCCCGCGATCTCGAGTTCGTTGCGGCGAAAGCGGTCGTCGTCGAACGCTCCGACCGAGCGCATGTGGATGCCGTAGCCGTCCACCTCCAGGCCGACCAGCGCGTCGGGATACGCCCAATCGAGCTCGTAGGTGTACCCGGTTGGAGTGGTGACAAGCACGTGGTGGTCGGCGGCCAGATCCGCTCGGACCAACATCTCGCCGAGGCGGTGCTCGGGTACCGAGTCGGTCACGATGTGTCCGAGCTCGCGACCATCCAGCGCATGGGCAAGTGTCACAGCGCCGGGGTTCGGCCGCAGACGGCCGATCGCGCGATGAACGTCGTCAAGGCGCATCGCGCGACTGGAGAGCCACTGCTCGGCAAAGCGCACCATGAGCGATGCAGGCAGCACCGTGCACCCGTCGATCAAGGAACGTTCCTTCGTGGTCACCCACATCTGATCGACTCGCTCCACGTCGGCAGGACCGAGCGTGGAAGATCGATGAACCAGCATGCCGCCGTGGGTCGGCAGACTGGTCGACCGGGTCGTGAGCTCGACCAGGGAGCAGCTGAAGTTCGGTGCGTGGTGTACAGCCAGTGCGGCGCGGTGCGAGACCACGGCTTCCGAACCCGCTGCGAGTAACCCGGCAAGCACGCGTGGCGCTGGGTGACGTGCAGCGTCGTGCTGCGGTACACGCCGCGGTGCATCCGTTCGAGTTCCCCTCTGGCGACAAGGCCTTCGAGTTGGCGCGGCGTGACGCCGACAAGTGCTGCGGCCGATGTGGTGACGAGGCCCTCTGCGTGGGCGAGTTGAGCGGCAAGCAGTTTGTTCATGAGGCAATGACGTGCACCGGCCACCCGCGAACGGAAATCGCCGCAGCGCATGGCGCACCGTGGAGCAACCGTCTGTCGAGTTTCCCACCGTCACGGTGGCATTTTCGACAACCGGCAACGATGCAGCTGCGCCGCAGGCACCGCTGCAGCCGGGCGCCTGGGGTGGGGGTCGGTACTCTGCGGGGATGCGTGCGCTATTGATTGCCAACTCTGCCGATGCTGATGCCGGGTTCGTCGGCGACCGGTTTCGGCACCATGGGTTTGCGTTCAGCGAGTGCCACCGTGAGTTCCCTGGCGAGTGGCCACCCCTCGACGGCATCGACCTGGTGTTGTCGCTGGGAAGTGAGTGGAGCGTGTATTGGCCGCATGTCGCCCAAAGTGTCGCTGCGGAGGCGGCACTGATCGGTGACGCGCAGCGTCGCGGGGTGTCGCAGTTTGGGATCTGCTTCGGGAACCAGACCATGGCGCACGCGCTCGGTGGCAGTGTGGAGCGTGGCCGCGAACCCGAGATCGGTTGGTGCGACGTGGTCTCCGATGTTCCCGAAGTGATCGCCGAAGGGCCGTGGATGCAATGGCACTACGACGTGATCACCGTGCCACCGCACGCCGAAGAACTGGCCCGGAGCACAGTTGGGCCGCAGGCGTGGCGACTCGGTCGCAGTCTGGCAACACAGTTCCATCCCGAGGCGACCGAAACGATGCTGGCGCGATGGACAACGGGAGCCGGCGCTGAGGAGTTGGCGCGGATCGGGGTGTCGCCAGCGGAGCTGATGGCCGAAACGAGGGCCAACGTGGTCGACAGTTGCGCCCGGGCAGAGGGCCTGGTCGACTGGTTCCTGGGCTCTGTCGCCGGCACCTAACGCCGTACTCATGCGTCAGCGCCGACGCCTGAGTACTGTTCGGCGCAATGTCTGGAACGACGCTGCACTTTCGGCCGTTCGGGAGCTCGCTCACCTTGGAAACGGCGTCGGCCGAGGTGATCGCTGCTGTCCGAGAGGGACTCGGCCGCTATCCGGAGGCGCTCGAGATCGGCGGAGCACTCACGATCACCGCCGGCGTGCATGCCGGAGGTTCGGATGATCCCGGATGGCCGACGGTAGCGGCAGACCTCGACGCCGAACGGCTGATGATCCGGTGTGGATCGTCACAGGCCATCGTGCGTTTCGGTGCGGGTGTCGCCGACATTTCCTTCGCTGCGTCGATGCTGCCGATCGCCGATGGGGTTCGACTGTTCCTCGAGGCCGTGTTCACCTCCATTCATGTGCACCATGCGCGGCTCGTCGCCGTGCACAGCGCGCTCGTCTCCCGCGACGGGGTGGGCGTGATGCTGCGCGGTCCATCCGGCGCGGGGAAGAGCACGCTGGCCTACTCGTGTCTACGTCGGGGGATGAGCATCACCAGCGATGACTGGTTGTATGCCGCGGCGAAACGACCGGCCGGATGGTTTGCCGGGTACCCGTGGCGAATGCTGATGACCGATGAGGCTGCCGCGCGGTTCCCTGAGTTGGCTGATCACGCGTCGGTGCCGCACACATCCGCTGAAGGACACAAGGTGGCGATCTCTCCTCCGGACAGCCAGCAGGTGGAGCTTCAGGACGTGCGCGCAGTCGTCATCGTCGACCCTGACGGCCCGCTCGCGTTACGCGCCGTCAGCGCGACGGAAGCCATCGAGCGATTCTGGGCGGCAGCCCTGCCAACCGAACGCGAGCACATCTCGACCGAGTGGGTGCGTGGCCTGTTGACCGACCGCACCTACGTGCTCGGGCGCGGCGCATCCCCCGATGATGCCGCCGCCGTACTCGACGATCTTGCGGTGAGCCTGCGGTAGATCGCGGTGAACGATGCTGCGGTGTGGTCGGCGTCGTGGGCGATTGACCATGCAGCCGCCCGTTGACCGATGAGGTGTCGCTCGGCGGGATTCGTCAACAACCGCATGATCGCCCCGGCCACAGCTGCGGCGTTTCGGTCGACCGCGACAGCGGCCGGTTCGGGAAGTGCCGCGAGGTCGGCGACGTGACCGACACGGGTTCCAACCGTGGGCAGCCCGCACATCGCCGCCTCCAGCACGGCGAGCGGCCCGGCCTCGTGCCACGAGGTGTTGAGGTTGACGACGGCCGAGCGGAGGAGCTCGACGAGGTCGTCCGGCTGGACGAATCCGAGGCACCGCACAGCGTCGGCGATCCCCAATCGTGTGGCGAGCGCGATGTGGGCCCCATCCATCGTGTCGACACCGGCAAGGGTCAACGTCGCGTCCGGCCGCTCGGCGCGCACCAACGCAAAAGCCTGCAGAGCGAGGCGCTGATCTTTGACGGCGTTGAGGCTGGCGACGTGCACGATGTGCGCTCCGTCGACCGGTCGGACGACACCGCCGACCGGGGTGAAGCGGGAGCGGTCCGCGCCGAGCGGCACGAGTTCGTCGATGTGTCCTCCTGCCTTCGCGACGTGAGTCACCATCCAGTCGGTTGCCGCGGTAGTGGTCGTCGCAAGGCGCAGCGCCGAGCGGGCGAGCATTCGGCCGCCGCGAGTCAGCCCACCCCCGTATCCGATCTCGGTAACGGCTGCCAGTTCGCCGCCACACACGCTCACCACGGACGGCACCCGAAACCGTTGGCCGATCACGCCGGAGGCGAGGCCCGTGACCCCGGCCCAGAACCCGTGGACCACATCGGGTCGGCCACCGACCGTGCTCAGCTGCATGGTTGCCCGCACGGCACGCAGCACGTCGGTGCGGCTGTGTCCGCCGATCGGCACGTTGACGACCTGGCATCCGTAGAGCCGCCACTCGCCAGGCTCCGGGTTGTGGCCGATGGCGATGATCGTGACGTCGTGGCCGACAGCGAGTCGTCGCACGAGGTCGTGAATGAACGGGATGACCCGCGTCGACCCCGGCTGGTCCACTCCACCGGGAACCAGCAGCACGACGCGCACGGCGACCAGTCTGACCGCGGCGCAGCGGCGAGTCGTCGATAGTGTCGGCAAATCGCCACGCCATTTCGTGACCATCAGCTCGATCTGCTGCGCGCGGTGCTCTCCCGCTTGAGCAACACGGCGGGACACGTCCCCGATTGGTCGCTTGCCGAGGTTCAGTTGGCCGACGTTCAACTGATCGGCCTGGCAACCGGCCTCACCGCTCTCGCCGGCAGCCTCGGCGTATTCGACAACGGGGCTCCGGACGTCGCCGCCTACGTGACCGAGCAGCGAGAGCAGGTGTGCCAACGGGTCGCTCGATTCAAGGAGGTTCTGCCATCGGTGATGGGCGCTCTCCACGCTGCCGCCGTGCCAGCGGTGGCTGTCAAGGGCGCAGCCCTGCTTCAGGGGGTGTGGGGCGCTGGGGACACCCGACCAATGGCCGACATCGATGTGATCGTGCCGGTTGCGTTACGCGCCCAGGCGGCCGCAGCCCTCATGGGTGCGGGCTTGCGGCCGCTCCACTCGACTGCCTACGAGGATGTGTTTCTTGCCTGGGTGATTCTGTTAAAGATCATCCGGCTTTGGATGGCTATCATATCTCCGATGAACCCAGTGCAACCACATTCCCCGACTGGGCTAAGATTGTAAACTATCTAAAACAGCGCGATCCTAATCACCTTGCATACATCAACCTGTTCCCTACTTATGCAAACCAGCAGC
>JANNHO010000162.1:0-2577 GCA_031404435.1 Acidimicrobiaceae bacterium
CCGAACGGGCGCTGCTGCTCGCCGACGCCGACCAGCAGCGCGGCGGGTGGGTCGACGCCCGCAACGGCAAGGTCAACCTCGAGGCCTACGCCAACCGTTGGCTGGCGCATCGCCGCAACCTGCGCATCCGCACAGTCGAGCTGTACCGCAGCCAGCTCGACAACCACATCATCCCGGCGCTCGGCCGGCGGGAGCTGTCGAAGCTGTCGACGGCAGAAGTGCGCGTATGGTTCGCCAACCTCGTCCAGGAGAGCGGCCTCGCACCGACGACGGCGGCGAAGTGCTACCGACTGCTGCGCACGATCCTGAACACTGCCGTCGAGGACGAGCTGATCGCGAAGAACCCGTGCGTCATCAAGGGTGCCGCCACCGAACGGTCGCCCGAGCGGCCGATCGCCACGATCGCGCAGGTCGACGCGCTCGCCAACGCGATCGACCTACGCTGGCGAGTACTCGTGCTGCTCGCCACCTATGGGTCGATGCGCGGGGGCGAGCTGACGGCGCTCACCCGGCAGCGCATCGATCTGCACGCGGGCACGGTCGAGGTGGTCGAGCAAGCGCTCGAGCTGTCCGGCGGAACGAGGGTGCTCGGCCCGCCGAAGACCGACGCCGGCCGACGAACGATCACCATTCCGGCGTTCGTTGTCGACGAGCTCGCCGACCACATGCGCCGCTACGTGGGGCCGGAACCGGACGCGGTCGTGTTCAGCGGCCCGAAGGGTGCGCCGCTGCGGCGAGGCAACTGGAACGGCAAATGGAACGCAGTCCGCAAGGCTGTCGGTTGCGAAGGCTTGCGCTTCCACGATCTGCGCCACACCGGGAACACGCTTGCCGCCTCGACGGGCGCGAGCACCAAGGAGCTGATGGCGCGCGTCGGGCACAGCTCGGCGCGAGCGGCATTGCATTATCAGCACGCCACGAGAGAGCGCGACGGAGCGATCGCTGCCGCCCTCGATGCGATGGCCCGGCCGAAAGCGTCGAGAGCGGACACGCCCAATGCCACCAGGCCGCTGCGCAGCCTTCCGTACACTGGGCCCATGTCCGTCCAGCACTTCGTCGACGAGCAAGGACGCTACGACGGAAAGACGCTGCAGGAGCTCTGGCCGTCGGTCGTCGACGAGGTGGTCCGGGCCGTCGACCCTGCCGAGGTGATCCTGTTCGGCTCGGTGGCCAGGGGTGAGGACGGACCCGATTCCGACATCGATCTGCTGGTCGTGTTCGATCACATCGAACCGGCGGAGAAGCGGCCGATGATGGCGCGCATCCGATCGGCGATCGAGACGTTCGCACCGGTCGACGTGATCGTCACCGATGCGGCCGAGATGGAGGCGCGCCACGATGACGCCGGCTCGATCCTGTACTGGCCCGCCCGCGAAGGTCGAGCGGTGTATCGGCGGGCGAGTGTCCAAGCAGTCTGAGCCGCACGAGTGGCTGCGGTTCGCCCACGACGACCTCGCCGCGGCCCGGCTGCTGCTGACCGATGCAGCACTGCCGGCTCGTATGGCGTGCTTCCACGCACAGCAGGCCGCCGAGAAGGCGCTCAAGGCCTCGCTCGTGCACGCTGCCATCCAGTTCCGCAAGACCCACGACCTCGTCGTGCTGGTGGCGCTGCAACCGGAACCGGTTCGGTCGGCGGTCCGCAAGTTCGATCTCCAGCGGCTCCAGCAATGGGCCGTGGATGCGCGCTACCCGGCCGACCTTCCGGACATCACGGCCGGCGACGCAGCCGCCGTAGTTGCCATCGCCGACCAGATCGTTGCGGCCGTTGCCCTCGCCGTGGGGGCGGACGGTCTGGCCTGACGCTGCGGCCACGTGCGACGTCACCATCTCGCCGGCACCTCTCCGGCCTGGATGAAGTCGGCCACGCTGCCCTCCGAGATGCGGATGAACTTGCCGACCTTCACGTAGCGGATGCACCGTTCCAGGACGCAGCGCTCGATGAAGCGCACCGACACCGAGAGCGCCTCGGCCGCTTCGGACTTGGTGAGCAACCGTTCGAGGCCGGGACTGCCACCACGCACCCGTCGGGCAGGCCCACGCTCGGCTCGGCTGTGCGCTCACACCCTCCTACAGAGTCTCAGCGAGCCAAGGCGCAGCAAGAAATCCTCCGCACGGGCCGAACGACGTCGTCGTGAAGGTCAGCCCCACATCATCCGGGGCGCGCGCTTATCCGGGGCGCGGTTGCGGTGCATGTCACCGCGCAGGGGAATCCGTGTTCCAGTCCCGGATAATCGCGGCAGTGCCGGGGGTCCACGCTTTGCAGTTGGCGACCCTCAAACGCCGGGCGCGCCAGAAGACGGCCCTGCTCAGCACCACGCGACGCACGAGAGGCTGATCGACGATCGCGGGCTCGACACAGGTACCGCCTTCCTCGATGCGTCTGGTTATCCGGGAACCGCCCTCGCCGATCTACGCGCTGACCGGCAGGCGGCAGCTGCCTCCCCGGATAACCGAACGTCCCGGATGATGTGGATTATCCGGGATCCCGGATAACCCACACACATGCACCAATGGTTCCTGTACGTGTGAGAAGCCCATCGGTGGCCATTCCACTCGGTCGGCAAACGGTCAGCTGGT
>JANNHO010000163.1:0-5077 GCA_031404435.1 Acidimicrobiaceae bacterium
CGGCAGTGAGCGCGCCGCCGATGAACACATACGGCGTGGCGGTGTCACCGTCGCTGGCGACGAACAGATTGACCAACAGGTCGTTGGCGTTGATCTCGTAGTATCGCTGCACACCGCCACGCTCGGCCTCCACCGCCGTCACGGCGGCGGCAATTTCATCGACCCGCAGCGGCGGGTCAGCGGCCACGCACGGGGCTGTGGGATCGAGCCCACCCGCGTCGGGACCGGTGTCTGTAACGCCTGCCGAAGGAGCCGTGGCAGAGGTGGTGGTGATCGCAGCGTCGCGGCGACACGACGTTGCGGCCACAGTGACCATGCCTGCGGCCGTGACCGCGGCCAGCAGGCGGACGAGGAGCCGATCCGCCACAGCGATCCGCACGGGATCAGGTCTCCATGACGACGGGCACGATCATCGGGCGGCGCTTGGTGCGCTCGTTGACGAACTTGCCGGCGGCACGGCGCACGTCTCGCTCCAGGCTCTCGACGTCGCGCACTCCGGCGGCCAACGATTTCTCGACCGTCGCGGCGACCATGTCGCATGCCTCGTCAAGCAGGTCCTCGGCCTCCGGGGCGTAGACCCAACCGCGGGTGATGATCTCCGGTCCGGTGATGACCTTGCCCGATCCGATGTCGACAGTGACCACGACCACGACCACGCCTTCTTCGGCGAGCACCTTGCGGTCGCGCAGTACGCCCTGGCCAACATCGCCGACGATACCGTCCACGTAGAGGTAGCCGGCTGGGATGCGACCGGCAGCGGCGATCCCATCATCGGAGATCTCGATCACGTCGCCGTCTTCGCACAGCAGCACGTGGTCGCGTTGCACGCCCATCATGATGCCGAGGCGGGTGTTGGCCACCATGTGCCGGTACTCGCCATGGATCGGCACGTACCACTCGGGCTTGGCGATCGACAGGTACATCTTCAGTTCGTCTGCTTGGGCGTGGCCGGTGGCGTGCACGTCGGCGATACCGCTGTGGACGACCTCGCACCCGGCGCGCAGCAGGCCGTCGATCACCCGGTTGACGTTGCCTTCGTTGCCGGGAATGGCGTGACTCGACAAGATGACGGTGTCGTGCTCACCGACCTTGACGAACTTGCTCTCACCACGCGCCAGAAGGGCAAGCGCCGACATCGGTTCACCTTGAGATCCGGTGGAGACGATGCACACCTTTCCGGGCGGGTATTTGTCGATCTCGTCAATGTCGATGAGTGACGCGTCGGGGATCTTCAAAATGCCGAGATCGCGACCCATCCGCACGTTCTTCTTCATGCTCAACCCGAGCGTGGCCACCACGCGACCGGTGGCGACGGCGGCGTCGGCGATCTGTTGGATGCGGTGCAGGTGGCTGGCAAAGCTGGCCGTGATGATCCGCCGGTCGGGCTGCTCCATGAACAACTGCCGCAGCACCGAACCGACACTGGTCTCGCTGGGCGCATGGCCGTGTTCTTCAGCGTTGGTGGAGTCGGCCATCAGCAACCGAATGCCCTCGGCGGAGGCGATCGCCCCGATCCGGCCGAGGTCGGTGAGGCGGCCATCGACCGGGGTCAGGTCGAGCTTGAAGTCACCCGAGTGCAACACGACACCCTGGGGGGTGTGCAGTGCGATCGCGTGGGCATGGGGCACCGAGTGGGTAACGGGAATGAACTCCACGTCGAACGGCCCGATCATCCGCCGTTCGCCGTCGGCAACGGTGACCAACCTGGTGCGGCCCAACAGACCGGCTTCTTCGATGCGGTTACGGGCAAGGCCGAGGGCTACCGCGGAGCCGAAGATGGGAAAGCTGAGGTCGCGCAGTAGGTACTGCAGCGCGCCGACGTGGTCTTCGTGCCCGTGGGTGACGACGCATCCTTCGATGCGATCGGCGTTGGCGTGCAGGTAGGTGAAATCGGGCAGGACCAGATCGATACCATGCATGTCGGCGTCGGGGAACATCAGGCCGCAGTCGATCAACAGGATCCGGTCGTCGTGCTCGACGGCCATGCAGTTACGGCCGATCTCGCCGAGCCCTCCGAGGAAGGCAATACGGACGTTCTGGTTCGCGGGGGTTCGTGAGCTCACGAGTCAGCGGTCGGGTCGTTGGGGGTACGCATCCCTCCAGCGTTGCAGGTTCGACCACACTTGGGGCGCGCGGTCGTCGACGAAGGCCGGCGCGTCACCCATCGGCAGGCGCGCCTGACCGACCGGGAAACCGAGATGGCGCAACATCGCCTTGGTCGGGATCGGGTTGGGGGCATCGTCGCCAGTCTCGAACGCGAAGCTCTCCAACATGCGGCTGTTCACCAGGCGAGCACCAGCGATATCGCCCTTTTCCCACAGGTCGAACATCTCCTGATGGTCGGGCCCGGTCCAGTGCGTGGCCACCCCGACCGTGCCGACGATGCCGCTGGCCAGCAGTGGCAAGGTCATCACATCGTCGCCGCTGTAGACCTCGAATCCGTCGGGGGCCGAGCTGATCAAGGCAGCCGTTTCGCCGGGGTTGGCCGCGGCATCTTTGAGGGCGACGACATTGCTGACCTCGTTGGCCAGGCGCAGCAGCGTGGCAGTGGCAATCTTGCGGCCGGTGCGCGCCGGGATGTCGTAGACCATGACCGGGGCGGGACTGGCCGCAGCCATGGCCCGAACGTGGGCCTCGATGCCTGCCTGCGACGGCCGGTTGTAGTACGGGCACACGGCCAGAACACCGGCCGCACCGAGGCGGTGAGCTTCGGCGGTGAGCCTCACGGAGTGCGCCGTGTCATTGGTGCCGGTCCCGGCGATCACGGGGATGCTGACCGCCTCGATCACTGCGGCGAACAGCGACAACCGTTCATCGTCGCTCAGCACCGGAGACTCGCCCGTGGTGCCGGCGATGACGAGGCCGTCGTGACCGTTGTTCTGCAGGTGTCGGGCGAGGGTTTGGGCCACGTCGAGATCGAGTGCACCCTCGCCATCGAACGGCGTGACCATTGCCGAGAGCACACGACCGAAGCGGGCCATCAAAACGATCCCTCGGCGGTGCGGTCGATGCCCTGGGTGAGGATGAGGTCTTCGTGGAGTTCCATCCACACATCGTGGTAGCTGCCGCACATCACGCCGGTGAACATATTCGTTTCACCCGACACCAGTTTCTGGCACGACGAAACCAAACGCGGCGCGTACGGGGCGAGGCGAGCGAGCACCCCGCCCATCGCCGTCACAACCGGGAGCGCCTCGTCGTTCAGCGCAATCAGCCGTTGCACGACGGCAGCGTCGTAAGCGGCATCGCTGTGATCGTTCGGTGCACCGTCGAGCAGCTGCCAATCCCCGCACAGCTCCTTGAAACGCTCGTTGATGACAAGGAACTGCGCGTAGCTGTCGTGCAGTTTCTGTTCGATCTTGGTGTGGCCGACATCGGCGACGAGCGCGGCCTTGTGCTCCTCGCGCCCCGCGGGGGTGAGCTGCCACAGGCCCCTCGCCTCGCGGAACATGGCCCATTCACGGCCCTGTAGGTCACCGAGATGCTGTTCGACGACGGCGACCGGGAGGTCAGCCACCTCGGCCAGTACGTCAACTTTGGCGAAACCCTTGATGCGCAGCGAGTGGAAGGTACGAAAGAATGGATCAGATGCTTGAGACATAGCGCCACGATCGTAGAACATCACCCGGGTCCCGAACCATGCTCGAACCCTTGCGCCGAGGCGCTGAAGCGGCTCCGTAGCGCTGATGCTCGGCACGAAGCCGCCGCCGCAACAACGGAACCACCGACATCACCAACGTCGGCCCCACATCAGGATCCGCCGGAACGGGAAGAAGTACGGCGACCCGTCGCCGATCACTTTGATCAGCGCCTGCTCGTAGTCGGCGAGGAACTCGGCGTAGACGTCGGGTTCGAGGCGTCGCTCGAAGCGGGTGAGCGTGGTGCCTTTCACCCACTGCACCACCGCACGGCTCGATTCCAGCACATGCGGGTACACCACGAGCCGTACGTGCTGTCGCTCAAAGCCCAGGTTGTACAGCAGCTGCGCGTACTGCTCGGGTTCGAGCACGTTGTCGGCAACCGGATCCGCCGGTGGCCCAGAGGGACCGAACTCTCGCAGGAACCGCTCGCTGTGGGCCACCTCGTCGGCCACGGTGTGCGATGGCATGTAGGCATTGGCGGGGACTTGCACCGCCAACTGACCACCAGTGGCCAACGCTGCGGTCCACCGATGCAGCACCGCGGCATGGTCGGGCACCCATTGCAGACTCGCTGCGGCGAGCACCAAGTCGTGGTCGCCGTCACCGGTCCACTCGGCGATGTCGCCGAACTCGAATCGGAGTCCGTCGCCTTCGTGCGCTGCGGCCGCGGCGAGCATCGCCTGCGAGTTGTCGATGCCCGTCATGGCCGCCGTGCCCAGATGGCGGGCAGCGAACGCAGTGAGTTCACCGGGCCCGCAGCCGAGATCGACACCGCGACGCAGCGAGCCCGGTTCGATCAACCCGAGCAGATCATGGAACGGCTGGGACCGCTCCGTGGCGAACTTGCTGTATTGATCAGGGTTCCAGTCGGCGCACATATTTGTATGGTACTTGTATTGTCCGGTCCGGGCGAGCGCAGCCCGGTCAGTCGGCGCCCTCAGTCGGCGGCTGCGGCACCTTCCGGGGTCGGTATCGCCTCGTTGTCGAGACCAAATGCGGCGTACTCCTCGCCGGTGTCAGCCCAGTCCTCGAACTGGATGACGCCCATCTCCTCGAACCGGTGGCGTAACCACTTGTCGTTGCGGTCGAGCAGGCCGAGCTTCTTGCAGTTGGGCACGATCTTGCTGAACAGCATCGACTGGAACATCCCGCGGGTGGGGTCGGCCAGCACCATCGGGGCGATCTGCTTGACGTTGACGCCCATCCGCTCCCACACCTCCTGGCTCATGAACCGGTCGCGCATGCGCACCGCAGCCTCGAAGGCGAACTCCTGACGATCCTTCATCTCGGCATCGGTCATGCCGTCGTAGACCTCTTTCAGGCTGAGCACGCCGAAGGCCACGTGGCGCGCCTCGTCGCTCATCACGTAGCGGAGCAACTGCTTCAGCAGTGGCTCGCCCGTGGTCTGGTGGAGGAAGCCGAACGCTGCGAGGGCC
>JANNHO010000164.1:0-7970 GCA_031404435.1 Acidimicrobiaceae bacterium
GGCCCGGCGGTTCTGCGGATCACCAATGCGGGCACGGTCGCCCACAACCTCTCCGTCCCGTCGCTCGGCGTCAAGTCGGCCGACGTGGCGCCTGGCGAGACGGTCGACCTTGACCTCGGAAGTCCTGAAGACGGCAACCACGAGGTGCTGTGCGAGATCGCCGGCCACGAGGCCAGCGGTATGACCGGGATGCTGATGGTCGGCGCGTCAGCGTCGGGCAACCACGCCGGTTCGACCGCAGCGCCGATGGACTGGCGGGAGATGGACCGCATGATGGAGGAGGTCGCGCTCGCCTTCCCGGCGAAGACCGAAGGGCACGGCGGGGACCGGATGGAACCGACCTCGGTCGACGCCAGCGGCACCAAGGTGTTCGATGTCGTCACCGAAAACATCAAGTGGGAAGTGAAGCCGGGCGTGTTCGTCGACGCAATGGCCTACAACGGCGTCGTCCCAGCACCAGAGATTCACCTCGAAGTCGGCGACCGGATCCGCATCAACCTGACTAACAAGATGGACGAATCGACAGCGATCCACTTCCATGGGATACGAGTACCGAATGAGATGGACGGTGTCGATCCGTACACGCAACCGCCGGTGCCGCCGGGAGGGACGTTCGTGTACGAGTTCGACGCCCTCGAGCCGGCAGTCGGCATCTACCACTCGCACCACAACGCCCAGGTTCAGGTGCCCAACGGCTTGTTCGGAGCGTTCACCATCGGAGACATGCCGATCCCGCAGAAGTTGCAAGAACGCGGCTACACGCAGATCGACAAGAGTGTCAACATGGTGCTCAACGACGCCGGGACGATCGGCCTCACCCTGAACGGCAAGAGCTTCCCGGCAACCGAGCCGTACACCCTCAAAGTCGGTGAAGTGATGATGGTGAACTACCTGAACGAGGGCATGATGGCCCATCCGATGCACCTGCATCAGCCCGTCGGCTGGGTGATCGCCAAAGACGGCATCCCCCTCGACGAGCCGATGCCGAGCGACACGGTCAACGTCGCTCCCGGCGAGCGATACACCGTGCTCTACAAAGCGACCGATCCCGGTGTGTGGGCCTGGCACTGCCACATCCTCAACCACGCCGAATCCCCCGAGGGGATGTTCGGCATGGTCACCGCGCTGATCGTGGAGGCGTGACGATGAGCGTTGACCGGATTCAGATGCAGCGGTGGGAGTGCTTCCAACTGTTGGAGACCGAGCAGATCGGCCGGGTGTGCGTCGTCGAGCACGGCTACCCGATCGCGCTGCCCGTCAACTACCGACTGATCGGAACCGGCGACGAGCGCCAGGTAGTGATCCGTACTGGTCCGGGCACGCTGGTCGGGCGGTATTCCGGCCCTGCTGCGCTCGAGGTCGACCACATCGACATGGTTGCGCAGGAGGCCTGGAGCGTGCTCGTGTGCGGGGGACTCCGCCACGAACCAGGCGCCCACGGGATGCCCGACCCACACCCGTGGATCGATAACCGGCATCACTGGATGGTGCTGTCGTCGGCAGCGGTGACGGGACGCCGATTCACCGGCACCCGAAGTGACGACGGGTTTGCGGTCGAGTGGGAGTTGCGGCCGGAGTGAACGGCGGTTCACTCCGCTGATCGCTCGCCTGCAGCGCTTCACGGGGTCGTAGCCTGACGGCATGACGGCTGTCGAGGTTGAGGCAACTCCGGTGCAGCTTCGATCGAGTCGCGAGTACCGCGCTTTTCTCGGCCTCGCAATGGCATCGGCGGCAATCTCGATCGACCTGCTGCTGCCCGCGTTTTCGGAGATCCGTCGGGATTTCGGCTTGCCCAGCGATTCGCCGGCCACCGCCGGACTGATCACGATGTTCTTCATCGGCATGGGTCTCGGCCCGCTGCCGTTCGGGCTGTTCGCCGATCGCTTCGGCCGTCGGCGCACCCTGTTGGTGGCGTGCGCCTTGTTCGTGATCGGCGCGTTGGCCTGCACGCTGGCGCCCTCGCTGGTTCTGATGAAGGCTGCCCGGTTCGTGTGGGGTTTCGCTTCCGCCGGCTTGCGAGTCGGCGCGACAGCGATGATCCGCGACCGCCATCATGGAGCTTCGATGGCGCGCGAGATGGCATTCGCGATGACCGTGTTCATGCTCGTGCCGATCTTCGCTCCGCTTTTCGGTGCAGGTCTGATCCGGGTGGTGCCGTGGCGCGGGGTGTTCGTCACGTGCGCGCTGTTCGGGGTGGTGCTCGCCGCCTGGTCGACCCGGATCGGTGAAACGTTGCCCGTCAGTCGTCGCCAACCCTTCGATGTCCGTCAGGTGCGGGTGGCTGCGGCAGCGATCGGGCGTAGCCGCCCAGCGCTCATCTACACCTTGGCGATGATCCCGTTGTTCGGGGTGTTCAGCTCGTACCTCGCCTCGTCGGAACGGGTGATCGGCAACGTATTCGACCGTGAATCGTGGTTCCCGTTCGTGTTCGGCGCCACCGCAGTGATGATGGGAATCGGTTCGCTCGCCTCGGGACGCCATGTACAACGCATCGGCCTCGAACGGTTGATCCGCGGCGCGCTCGTGGTCTACACGCTCGCCACGATCGGTGCCTGGTTGATCTCGCGCGCCGCCGACGGTCGGCCGAACTTCTGGGTGTTCTTTGCGGTGTTCAGTGTCGTGTTGGTCTGCCACAACCTGTTGATCCCCAACATGAACGCGGCAGCGATGGCACCTGTTGGGCACGTCGCCGGAACGGCCGCAGCGATCATGGCAATGCTGGCCACGGCTGGTGGCGCGTTGATCGGCTCGCGGATCGACGGGATGTTCGATAACACCGTTGGGCCGCTGGCAGGTGCGTTTGTCATCTCGGCCTTGATCACCAGCGCCCTCGTCCTCTGGCCCCGCCGCACGCCGTAGCCCCGACCATCCTCGGTACAGTCCATGAGCGTGTCCGAAACCCTCGACGACCGGATTCGCGCAGCAACTGAGGTACTCGAGGCAATCGTTGCGGACCGCTCGTTGCTGGCCACGATGCCGTTGGCAGAACGTACACGACTGCTCAGCGCAGCCGGCAACGTGTACGCGCCCGATGTCGAGCATCGCCGCCGCCAGATCAAGGCCGAACGCCGCCAACGCAAGGCCGACAAGGTTCAAGCCGATCAGGGGGCCTTGGCGGACACGGGGATTCGCACACTCCGCGCCAAGGCCGTATTCACCACCCCGGACGTGTTTGCGCCCCTCGACACCGGTCCCGACGAGATCGAACCCAATCCGACCGGGCCGCCCGTGACCGGGCCGCCCGTGACCGGGCCGTCCGTGATCGGCTCGGCGCTGCGGCCGCAGCACTGCTACGTGTGTAAGCGCAAGTACACCTCAATTCACGACTTCTACGACCAGATGTGCCAGGAGTGCGCCGAGTTCAATTTCGCCAAACGGTCCGAGACGGCCGACCTGCACGGTCGGGTGGCGCTGCTCACCGGCGGCCGGGTGAAGATCGGCTACCAGGCCGGGATCAAACTGCTCCGCGCCGGTGCGCACGTGATCGTCACCACTCGCTTTCCTCGCGACTCGGCTCTGCGCTACGCCCGCGAATCCGACTTCGTCGCATGGGGCCACCGCCTGGAAATCTTCGGGCTCGATCTGCGTCACACCCCCAGCGTCGAGGCGTTCTGTCAGCACCTCAGCGACACTCGCGACCGCCTCGACTTCATTGTCAACAACGCGTGCCAAACCGTGCGTCGGCCGCCCGACTTCTACCGGCACATGATGGACGTCGAAGCCGCCTCGTTGGCCGAGATGCCCGCTGAGGTCCGCCGATTGGTCGGCGGGTACGAGGGTTTGCGCGGCTATCACCTGCTGCAATCCGGCGGTCCGGATTCGACGGCGACCACCGAGGCAGCGTTGCTTGCCGTGGCACCGAATGCGCTCGCCGACTCGGCACGGTTGTCGCAGGCTGTGCTGCTGGCGGGCGACAGCGGCGAGCAGACGCACCTGTTCCCGTCCGGGCGGCTCGACCAGGATCTGCAACAACTGGACTTGCGCGACCGCAATTCGTGGCGGTTGACGCTGGCCGAGGTGTCGTCGGTGGAACTGCTGGAAACGCAGCTCGTCAACGCCGTTGCGCCGTTTGTCCTGAACGCCCGGCTGAAGCCGCTGATGCTGCGCCGTCCCGAACGTGACAAGCACATCGTCAACGTGTCGGCGGTGGAGGGCCAGTTCTACCGCCGTCTGAAGACCACCCGTCACCCGCACACCAACATGGCCAAGGCGGCGCTGAACATGATGACCCGTACCTCGGCCGCCGACTACCACGCCGACGGGATTCACATGAACAGTGTCGACACCGGTTGGGTCAGCGACGAAGATCCTGTGCACGTCGCCAGACGCAAGACCGCCGAGCAGCACTTCCATCCGCCGCTCGACATCGTCGACGGCGCAGCACGCATCGTCGATCCGATCATCGCCGGGTTCAACACCGGCCATCATGTGTGGGGCCAGTTCCTCAAGGACTACCGCTCGACGGATTGGTGACCCGAGCGGGGGATTTCGCGTATTCCGCGGTTGCGCCTCGTGCGCCGGATATGCTCACGAGACCGGGTGTCTGCAGTTAGCCACCCGAGAAAGCAGAGTAAGTGACATGGCCAACGGCACCGTAAAGTTCTTCAACGCTCAGAAGGGCTACGGATTCATCTCCCGCGAGGACGGCCCCGACGTCTTCGTGCATTTTTCCAACATCGAAGGTAACGGGTACCGCTCGCTTGACGAAGGTCAGGCAGTGGAGTTCGAAGTGGGGCAGGGTCGCAAGGGCGACGAAGCCCTCAAGGTTAAGGCGATCTGATCTCGGCGGGGCTCATTCGCCCCGCCACAGTTGTAGCGGCGTCCGGTCACGGGCACCGCGAAACGGAATGTCTTCGTGTGCACCAGCCCGCCCCGCTGAGGAGTAGGCAGCACACACCACATCAAGGACAACACGTCCAAACTCCGCGCTCATCGTCGGTTTCCGGCCGTGTGCCGAATCGGCGATGAGCGCTTGGAGTTGACCGAGGTAACCGTACTGTTCGATTACGGCGGGACTCACGTTCGTCTCAGGCAGCGCCACGGTGTCCCCGTTGTGTTCCAGCGATGGCACAGGTAGCAGTTCGGCGCGCAACACGCCCGTTGCGCTCGCTGTTTGCGCGTCCCACACGGGGCCCGGACCGGCCTGCCAACTCGACACGACCGTGGCCTCCAACCCGTTCGGGTAGTGCAGGCGGAGCTCGGCATGTTCGTCGCTGGCGTGACCCGGACCGCCACGCAACTCGGCCGACACGGCAATGGGAAGCCCCGCCCCGCTCGCGTTCGCACACAGCAACGCCACCGACAACGGATGCACACCCAGGTCGAATAACGCGCCGCCGCCCCACTCGTCGGAGGTGAACTGGCCCCACGTCGGCAGGCTTTGCAACGCCCGGACCTCCAGATGGGACAGTGGACCGAGCGCCGGAATGCGTTGCAGCAACTGCTGTACCACCGGTGCGTATGCCAGGTTCTCGCCGTACAGCAGCCGGTCACCGTGGCGTGCAGCCGCAGCCACGATCGCATCAGCCTCGTCTAGGGTGCGGCACAACGGCTTTTCCAACAGCACCGCAACACCGGTCTCCAGCAGGGCGATCGCATCGCTGGCGTGGCATTGCGGGGGAGTGGACACCACCACCACGTCGGCCGCGACCCGGCCCGACAGAACGTCGTCGTACGTGCACGCAACGGTGCCGAGTTCGGTGGCGCGTTGTGCTGCCCGTTCGGCCGACCGCGAGGCGACAGCGGCCAGCGGGTACCCGGCGAACGCAGCGGCCGCACCGTGGGCGCCGCTGATCATCCCCGCGCCGAACAGGGCGACGCGTGGCGGGGTCGACCTCATCGGCCGACGAGTTCGGCGACGACCGGGGCAAACGACTCGATGTCGTCGGCACCGACGATGATGTAGGAAAAGCCCCAACGTTCGCGACGCTCCAGCAGATCTTCTACGATCTTGGCCGGTGGACCGACCAGCGCGAATGGTGTCTGCTCGACCATCGAGGTCTCCACGCCGATCGCCTTGGCGATGAATGCGAGTGTGCCCGATCGGTCGTCGGTGACGTTCACCATGAACACGCGCACGTTCATCTCGATGTCGGCAAGCCGGTCACCGGCGGCGCCGCGGACGATGGACACCTTGTCGTCGACTGCTTTGGCCGTCATCGTTGCGATCGCGTCGGGGCCAACCACACCGGCGTGCATGGTGCCATTGATGCCGATGATGTCGGCCTCGCGGGCGGCGATCGACAGCACCCGTTTGCCGCCGCCGCCGATCAGGATCGGTGGGCATGGGCCCTGCACCGGTTTCGGCGTACCGGAAAGGGCGCTGATCGCGTAGTGCGTGCCGGTGAACGAGAACGGCCCCTCGGCCATCAAGCCCTTGATGACGTGCAGCCCCTCGACGAAGCGGTCGATGCGTACCCCGGCGCGGTCGTAGGGCATGCCGGCCGCCTCGTAGTCGGTTTTCATCCATCCGGCACCGAGGCCGATCTCGAGCCGACCGTCGGACAGCACATCCATTGTTGCCAACTCCTTGGCAAGCACCACCGGGTGCTTGTAGTCGTTGTCCCACACCAGGGCTCCGACCCGCAAGTTGGTGGTCGCATCGGCTGCGGCCATCAAAGCCGGTACTGGGGCGAGCTGGCCGTCGAAGTGATCGGGCATGGTCAGCACCGAGAAGCCGTTGGCCTCCACCCGCTTGGCGAGGTCGGTCCACTGCGGGCGGTTCTCGGCGGTCGAGGCTTGAACACCGAAACGGAACGGGCGATGGTCGGTCATCTGCGCACCATAGTGGTGGGCTGTCGCCCGGTCTCAGGTGACCGGGCTGGTGCGACCGCTCCGGGTAGCGTTGGCGAATCGTGCGTCTCATTGCCTGGCTCTTCCGTCTCGGAGCAATAGTGCTTGCCGGAGCGCTGCTGCTCACCGCTGTCGTGGTGTCGGCGGCACCACGGTTGTGGCACATCGCCAACGCTCACGAGGAAGTGCCGATCGTGTTGCCGACTGTGTTCGAGCCGCTGTCGCAACGCAGCTACGTCTACGACGTCGCCGGCACGGTGATCGCCGTGTTCGAGCGGGAGAACAGCCAGCCGATCACGTTGTTGCAGGTGCCACCGCCGGTGCTCGAAGCCATCCTTGCGGTGGAAGACAATGAGTTCTTCGTTCACAAAGGTGTCAACGTCCGTGGGTTGATCCGGGCGACGATGTCGAACTTCGCCAGCGACGCACCGCGCCAGGGCGCCAGCACGATCACTCAGCAAGTCGTCAAGAACGAATTGCTGGCCGGCCTCGAACGCGACGGTCGTTACAAGTTGCTGCAAGTGCACTATGCGCTGATGCTGGAAAAGGAGATGCCCAAGGAACAGATCCTCGAGCGCTACCTGAACACCATCTTCTTCGGCAACAACGCGTACGGCCTGCAGGCCGCAGCCGAGGTGTACTTCGGCAAGAACGCTGAGGAACTCGATATGATCGAGGGTGCGTTCCTGGCGGGGCTGATCCGCTCGCCGTCGGGTTACGACCCGATCCGCCGCCCGGAGCGGTCGCGGGCACGGTTCAGGCAGGTGATCGAGCGCCTCGCCGCCGTCGAGATGATCGCCCCAGACCAGGCCGCGATCATCGCCGAGACATGGGAGCTCCCGGAACGGTCGCAGGCTCTGCCCACATTCGACACCACGCCGACCTACTACACCGCCGCGCTACGCGAGTTCCTGATCGAGCGTTCGAACATCCTCGGCGACACCGAGCAGGAGCGCGCCAACCAGTTGTATCGGGGGGGTTTGCGAATCCACACCACCCTCGATCCAGTGCTGCAACTGCACGCCGAGAACGCCCGCAACACCTTGCCGAACACCAAGATCGGCATCGACGCGGCGATCGTGTCGCTCGATGCCAAGACCGGGGCGATCCGGGCGATGGTCGGCGGGCGCGGCTACCAGCCGCGTGTAGCCGAGATCAACATGGCGCTGGTGCCCCGC
>JANNHO010000165.1:0-4662 GCA_031404435.1 Acidimicrobiaceae bacterium
GTCGCGGTCTGGGGCGACAGCCCTCGCGCAGAGCGGGAGGCCGCCTTGCGGGACCTTGCCCAAGGGCGCATCCGCGTCGTGTTCTCGGTCGATCTGTTCAACAGGGCGTCGATGTTCCGGCGGTCGACACGGTGATCATGCTGCGGCCCACTGAGAGCCCCACGCTCTTCCTGCAGCAGCTCGGTCGCGGGCTCCGCAAGACATCCGGCAAGTCGACGTGCACGGTCTTGGACTTCGTCGGCACGCACCGCAAGGAGTTCCGCTTCGATCGCCGCTTTAGGGCCTTGCTCGGTGGTTCTCGCCGCGACGTCGAGCGAGCCGTGCAACTCCAGTTCCCCTTCCTGCCCGCCGGCTGCCACATGCACCTCGACTCGCTGGCATCCGAGATCGTGCTGCGGAGCTTGCGAGATGCCATCCCAACGCGGTGGCCGGCAAAGGTGGATGAGCTTCGGTCGCTCCGCCGAGAGCGCCCCGACCTCGGGCTCGGCGAGTTCTTGCACGAGTCCGGACTGGATCTCGACGACGTCTACGACGGCAGCAAGAGCTGGTCCGATCTTCAAGAGGCGGCCGGTACCCCCGTTCTCGCACGGGGACCCGACGAGACGGTGATCCGCCGAGCAGTCGGACGGCTCCTCCACATCGACGACCGCGAACGCCTCGACACCTACCGCCGACTCCTCGCCCTGCCCGACCCGCCGGCGACCGCAACTCTCCCCGAGCGAGAACGCCGACTCCTCCACATGCTCACGGCCGCCGTCACTGATCGCGCGATCAAGGCGGACACCAGCGTCCACGAGGCGCTCGAACTGCTCTGGGCACACCCGCAGATTCGCGGCGAACTGCTGGAGCTGTTCGGAGTCCTCGACGGTCGAATCGACCACCCGCACACTCCGCTCAGCACGCACCCTGACTGCCCACTGCAGATCCACGCCAGGTACAGCCGGCTCGAAATTCTCGCCGCGTTCGGGCTCGGCACCGGCGCCAAGATCGCCGCATGGCAGAGCGGCGTCTACGAGGCCAAGACGGCGAACGCCGAGCTGCTCGCATTCACGCTCGACAAGAGCAGCGGCGGCTTCTCACCAACGACGCGCTATCGCGACTACGCGATCAGCCGCAACCTCATCCACTGGGAAAGCCAGTCGTCCACACGCGCCGATGGACCGACCGGCCTGCGCTACCGGAACCACGAGCGCGACGGACGCAGCATCATGCTGTTCACCCGCCTCCACGCCGACGACCGCGCATTCTGGTTCCTCGGCCCCGCCACCTATCGCGGCCACGTCGGCGAGCGCCCGATGGTGATCACCTGGGAACTCGAACACCCGCTGTCGGGTGATCTCTACCAGTCCCGGACCTGCTGGTGCCGTGGCGACACCCCACACTCGCAGTCGTCTACGCAAGCGGGGCGTTGGAACTGAGCGACGCAGGGTTCGTGCCGGCAGAAGGGCGCCCGGACGCAAGTGTCATCGTGCGCTGGACGACCGACCGGACGCTGCTCGCTCCGGCCTCGCCTTGGCCGAGGATCGTCGACGACATCCCACTGATCGACCCGACCCAGCAATGGTGGGACCTGCTCGATCTCGGTGGCGAGGACCGTCGAGAGGCCGCCGACCGACTTCGCGCCGCGATCGTTGCCCACACGATTCCGGGTGGAGCATGAGCTCAGCGAAGGTGGTGCTCGCCAGCCTCTCCGCGGCGATGGACGGTGGGTTCACCGCGATCGCAGACGTCAGCGAGGCGATGTCGGCCGCCGGGGTGGAGGGCGACTACCGGCTGATCGGTGGCGTGACCGTGATGCTGCACATCCAACGACTCGGACTTGACCTCCCGCTTCGGGCGACAGGCGACGCGGACTTCGGCGTCCCACCCCACGTGCTCCGCCGACCCGACCTCGTTGAGGCGATCGAGCGTCTCGGCTACCACAATTCGTGCTTCCCGATGCGATCGGGACTCTGGCCATGAAGGCACTCGTCCGGGCGGTCTCAGTGCCAGCCGCTCTTGGCGTGGGTGCTCGTCGTGCTTGTCGTGCGCAGTTGCAAGAGAAAACACCGCCAAGCCCGGACCAGGACGGCAATTTGTTGGAAGTGCACGAACGATCACAAGGCGGTGGTGTGCACGTACGTTGCCAACGGTGTAATGATCACGTACGGTTACATCATGTATATCCGAACGGCCCGTGAACTCGGAGGCGCCATCCGGATCCGACGTCGCCAGCTCGGATGGAGCCAAGACGCACTCGCCGACAAGGTAGGGGTGAGTCGTCGCTGGATCGTCACGATCGAGCAGGGCAAGCCAGGCGCGGAGGTTTCATTGGTGCTCCGCTCGATGAACGTGCTCGGGCTGGTTGCCGATGTTATTCAGGCCCCAGTAGCCAGCGGGCCTGTAGACCTCGACCGACTGTTGAACGATCATGACTCCGCCTGACCTCGAGATCTACATGGGTGGCCGCAAGGTTGGGCTCCTCGAAGGCTCCGACGTGCGCCGTCTCCGCATCACCTACGATCCGGGTTGGGTTGACGACCCAGCCTCGACCCCGCTATCTGTCGCAATGCCGGTTGCAGCAGTCGAACACTCAGGTGCCGTAGTTGAGCCCTGCCTCTGGGGACTCCTTCCAGACAGTGATCTGGTTCTAGAACGATGGGCGACCGACTACCACGTCTCTGCGCGCAACGTGGTTGCGCTTCTCAGACATGTTGGTATGGACGTAGCTGGGGCCGCCCAGTATGTGCCGCCTGGGGGAAGCTCTGAGGAAGCAAATCCTGGAGGAATCCAACCGTTGGAGGTCGCTGAAGTCGCCGCACTCCTTCGCGAAGTTCGGACGGATAGCGCTGCGTGGCATCCAGGGCGCCGGCCCGGGCGCTGGAGCCTCGCAGGAGCCCAAGGAAAACTCGCACTCGCCTACGATCCGTCGTCGGAGCAATGGGGAGTACCGCGCGGGTCAACACCGACAACGCACATTCTCAAGCCGGCAATCGGGGGTCTCGATGGACACGACCTCAACGAACACCTCTGCCTCGCCGTTGCCCGTCGGGTCGGGTTGCGAGCAGCACTCACTGAAGTGCGGGAGTTCGACGCCGAACGTGCGCTCGTCGTAACTCGTTACGACCGTGTTCCATCACAGAATGGTGAGGTTGTCCGCGTCCACCAGGAGGATTTCTGCCAGGCGCTTTCGATTCATCCCACCAGGAAGTACGAAAGTGACGGCGGGCCCGGGGTCCAGAGCATGGCAGCGCTCATCCGCGAGGTCTCGGTGGTTGACCCGGCGGGCGACGTTGCCGCGCTGTGCAGCGCGGTGGCGTTCAACTGGTTGATGCTCGGCACTGACGCTCACGCCAAGAACTACTCGCTCCTTCTCTCAGGTCCACAGGTCCGACTCGCGCCGCTGTACGACATCGCATCGGCGCTTCCGTATGGCGACCATCCTCGGAAGTTGCGTCTTGCGCAGAAAATCGCGGGTGAGAATCGACCAGCGTTGGTCGGGGCTCGCCACTGGGACCGCCTGGCGCAAGCCGTGCGCATCGACGCTGCGAGCCTCCGGCAGTCGATCGTCGGCATGATCGACCGGATTCCTGACGCACTTTCCGACGCTGTGAACGCAACGACTGTGGCGCATGGTGAAGGCGACATGGTCACGCGACTACAAAATTTTTCGCAGGTTTGGCTCGCCGCATGCCGGCGCGCAATGGGCTGACTCGCTCGAAACCACTTCTGCCCCGCCTGGCCGGGAGTGGCTATGTCGTCGGCGGCCGGTCGATGATCGGTGGGCCGCCTGGCTGGTGCAACTCGTGAGCGCGACGCCAACCGGCGAACGCTCCGAGGATTCGCGGCGGGTCGCCATGGATCTCGGTGAACCCTCCGGTGGCGGAGCGCGTGTCGAAGTAGGCGGCATCGACGCCATTCGCATACAGCTCGCACGCCAACTCGTAGCCCATGTCGAGCAATCGCTGACGTTCGGCGGGAAAGTCGTGCACGAGGGTCGCGATGTGATGGAAACCCTCTTCGCCGGGCGCGTACATGTCGCGATAGATCGACGGCGTGTCATCGTGTTGCTGGATGAACTGGATCATCTGATCGCCCAGATATCCGAAGGCGTAGGAAACGTCGGCCTCCTGAGTGGTGCCCCGGTACAAGAACCGATCGGTCTTGTGATGCGGAGTAACGACGAACGGGCCGGCATTGAACAACTCGACCCAGCGTTCGATCGACGCCGTCAAGTCGTTGACGAGATAGGCCTGTTGGAACAGCGGATAACGATCAAGGGTCCCCATCAGCATGAACAGTATCGACGTCGTTTGCCCCCGCTAGCAGCGTGCGAAGCGACAAGCGGCGAAGACGTCAGTCGCCGCGACAGTCGGGGCACAGCCCGCCGACGAGGACGGCGGTGCTCCACTGGAAGCCACATCGCCCGGCGCACAGCACGCGCTCCGGCGGCTTCGGCGACTTCGGCAGGGAAGCACGAGCCGTCGGTGGGGCGGACCGGCGGGCACGCGCAGCCGGCGGTGGCGGGGCCGGCCGAAACCGACGGTGACCTCGCTCGGCGGGCAGGTCGCGCGAATCAATCTGATCGAACCACCAATCTGCGTCGCGTAGTTCCACGACCGCCCCGGGGACGTCGAGGTACTTGAGCTTGTGCTGCAACCACGATGCATCACGGTCGATCCA
>JANNHO010000166.1:0-8875 GCA_031404435.1 Acidimicrobiaceae bacterium
CACACGACCTTGCCACGCCTTCCCGGCGTAGCGCCCCAGCGGGTGCTCACCGCCTCGACGATTCGCAAACCGCGTCCGTGGCCACATCCGGGTCCAACGACCGGTCCCATGATCGGTGGGGCGGGATTCACGTCTTCGACCTCGATCCGAACCCAGCCGCTTGCACCCGACGTCAGCAGTCGCAACCAGCACGGCTGCAGCGCGTACTGCAAGGCATTGGACACCAACTCGCTGGCTGCGAGCACCAATCCGGAGGACCCAGTGTTGTGCCGGGCGGTCATTGCCGACCAACTCGCTACGCACGATCGCGCAGCACGGGCCCCACGCGGACCCTCGATCTCGATGTCAAGCACCACGTGCGGGCCGAGGAGTGCTTCGCTGCGGCCGTCGTCGTTCACGCTGAGTCCACTACCCACGCGGGGCACGGGCCGAACGTAACGCTTGGAGGGCACTGGTCCGAGGAGAGCGTCGACAAGGTCGTGGTTTGCCGGTGGACAGCGCCGGGAACCACGTGTCATGAGTTCGGTCCCCAGCCCCCCTCGCAGTTCGCCGCACCCGACTCGGTCCGGCACATCACTGGTGTGGGCCGCACGCGCCGCAACCGGCGCGCTGTTCGTGGCCGTGACCCTGCTGGGCTGCGACACCGACGCCGACGTCGATGTCGACGTCACGGCGCCGAGCACCATTGACAACGACAACCCGGCAACGGGAGACAGCGTGGTCGACGTGAATCCCGGTTCGGTCTCCAACCAAGCGCCCGGTTCCGAGCTCGGCTCGGTCGCCCCCTGAAGCTCGCCCGTTCCGTCCGCTGGGCCGAACGGTTCGTCGCCGGTTCAGCCTGAGCTGCCGGAAGTCAGCGCGACGCGCGCCAGCGTGATCGGATCGTGTTGCTCGTCGCCGTCGCTGTCGGCACCGAGCAACGCCAAGCGTGCAGTCATCGGGGCGGAGCCATTCTGCCTGGTTGTCGCTGGGGTGAACGTGAGGACACCGATGTTGTTGGCGAAGAACGGACCATGGACCATGTCCCACTCGGCGGTGTGCGTCGCGTTGCTCGGCAGGCGGCGGACGAGCCGCTGCCCGATCCACCGGCCGACCCGGCTACTCGCGAACCGAATCACGCGCCGCTCGCGAGCGACGAGCGCGTTACGGATCGGCGAGCTGACCACTTGCCGAATCGCCGAGCGCAGCGGCGCAGTTGTGGCACCGAGGTGGTTGGTTGCCCCGAGGCGGACGTCAGCGACGTACGCGAAGTGGATGTCGCCGGACAGGACCGTGATGCTGTCGGGAGCGTCACGTGTGTCGGTGGCGGTCGCTGTCTCGGCGAGGAGATCGATCATCGCGTCGAACGATGCCGCGAACGCAGACCAGTCTTCGAGGTCGATGGATTGCCGCATCCGCTCGCCGATTCGGGAGCGAACACTGTGCGGCGCTCGATCGCACAACGCCTCGTTCCACCGTTGGATCCCGTGCAGACCACCGGGGACGAACACCGGTAGCGACGACCCGAGCAGGAGGTGCTGGCATGGTGCGAGGCAGGATTCGCGAATCCAGTTCCATTCCCCCTCGTCGACGATCCGCCGCTTGCCGCGCTCGAGTAGGCGACCGTTGCGCACATCGATCATCACCAGCCGAACGTCGCCGAGTTCGCGCACGTAGCTGAACTGGTAGCCGCCGGGCACCGGCGTAAACGACTCCGACTCCAGCGCCCACTGCTCGAGGTAGGCGGTGGCGTCGCCCAGTTTCTGCACCTCGGCCAGCATCCCCTCGTGTTCCAGCTGCGCCGGCGAGAGGTTGCCGAGGTGCTGGTAGATCCAGTAGCTGCTGAGCCCGCCGATGATGTGCTTGGACCACCACGGTTGTTGGCGGATCATCTCGACCCACGAGTCCGAGATGTTCCAGTCGTCGATCATGTCGTGGTCGTCGAAGATCATCACCGACGGCACCACCGACATCATCCATCGCTCCAACGGTGGTGCCCACGCCTCGCGGTACAGCCACGTGTACTCCTCGAAGTTGGCCACGATCTCGGGCGGCAGCCCGTCGTCCGGACGCCGTTGGTCGATACGTTCTCGGGCTTGCGGCGACGAATCATCGGCATACACCTGATCACCGAGGAAGACCAGCAGCGTGGGCCACTCCTCCGGTGGCTGGTGGCGCATCCGCCGCCCGTAGGCCCACAATGCGTCGATGCCGCGACCACGGTCGTCGTGGTCGAGTTCGAGTGAGTACGGGGGTTCGTGCGGTGCCGCCGAACGACAGCTGCCGAACATCAACCGCTGCGTCATTCCCGCATGGTGTGTGCGGATGACGCTGTCGGGGAGCGCCGATCCGGCGGACGATTCGTGGGGGAGTGGCCAGTGCCGTGCGCCATCGAGTCGGACCTCGTAGACCGTGGTCGAACCAGGCTCGAGACCGGTGATCACCACCAGCGCGTAGTGATGGCCGTACGCGCTGAACGTTGGCGCGCAGGCGTGCAGGATCGTGACCTCGCAGGCCTCGTCGGTTTCGACCCACACCGTCGCGGTGGTCTCGGTGACGTGGCGCAGCATCGGCCCCAGCAGCAGCTTCACGGCACGGTCGGCTCGGTGAGCAATGCAGTGTATGAAACGCCGGCACGACGGGAAAACAGTTTCACCGTGAGGCCACATCATTCTCGAACCGAATCCCTGGACCCGTCGAACGCAGCGCGGCCATGACGACGATCCGGTCTTCGGGGGACAGCTCCAGCATCGAGTCGAATGTAGCGACTTCCGGTTGGGTCCGCGGCACGTGGTTGCTGGGCAAGCGTGAGCTCGTCGAACTGGCGGCGTTCTGGCTCGGATTCGTGGCCATCGGCTGGGCGGTGGGCGAATGGGTGCTGCGGCCCGGCTCCGACACGGCCGTCACCCGTTTCGACACCGACGTCGCCGAGTGGTTCGTCGATCGGCGGACCCCAACGTTGAACGACTGGTCGCACTTCTCCTCAATGCTTGCCGACACACTGGTGAAGGTCGTGGTGACCGCCATCATTGCCGGTGCGATGATCACCGTCTGGAAGCGATGGCTTGAACCGACGGTGGTTGCCGTCACCTTGGTGCTGGAAGCAATGGCCTTCATCACGATCACCTATCTGGTTGCCCGGCCCCGTCCGGAGGTGGCGCGCCTGGAGGGATCGCCGGTCGATTCCAGCTTCCCGTCCGGCCACGTCGCTGCTGCTGCTGCCTACGGGGCGATCGTGGTGGTGACCGCATGGCATCTTCGCCGCCGGATCGTGATCACCGCACTTGCGTTGGTCGTGATGACCGTGGTGGTGTTGGTTGGTCTGGCCAGGATGTATCGCGGCATGCACTACTTCAGCGATGTGATCGCCGGGGTCGTTCTCGGGGTGGCATCGATCACCGCGGTCACGTGGGTGTTGACCCGAGCACACCGTCGCCGCGGTTTGGACGACGTTCGCGTCGACAGCCGCGTCGACATGGCCGACACCACTGCGGTGGCCGTCGGCGGTCAACCGGCCGTTGCCGTCGAGACGCGCCAGTGACAACGACTGCGGTCGTCGTCGCCGTGGCGTTCCTTGCCGCCGTGGCCGCCTTCGCTGCCTCGATATCGCGACATCACCACGATCCGCTCGACACCGTGGGTGCCGAGCGCGCGTTGCGTCGGCAGATCTGGCGCCACCCGCGGTTGTTGCGATTCGCCCGGCAGCGCCTCGACCGGAAGTCGGCTGGTGGGCTGATGCTCACCGTGGCCTTCGGCATCGTGTTCGTGATTGCGGCAGGCTTGGGATTGCTGGTCGACCTGGTGGACGAGAACGCTCGCGTGGCGTCGATCGATGCGTCGGTGTCGGAATGGGGCTCGCGCAATGCCTCATCGGATGCGGCCGCAGTGTTGAAGGCTGTCACGCAACTCGGATCGACGGTCGTCGTGTTCGTGGTCCTCGCTGTGGTAGCGGCGATCGATTACCGCCGCCGGAAGTCTCGTTCGGTGTTCGCGTTCCTGGCCATCGTGCTCGGCGGCGAGCTCATCTTGAACAACGCTCTGAAGGTGATCGTTGGGCGCGACCGGCCGTCGGTACTTCGGCTCGTCGAAGCCCACGGACTGTCCTTTCCGTCGGGCCACACGGCGGCGGCCGCAGCGGGCTGGTCGGCGGCAGCGGTGGTGCTCAGCCGAGACCGGGCACGGCCGGTGCGGGCGCTTGCGGCGAGTATCGCGGTGCTGATTGCGGTTGCCGTCGGCACGAGCCGTGCCTTACTCGGGGTGCACTGGGTGACCGATGTGGTCGGCGGTTTGCTGCTTGGGTGGGGTTGGTTCTTCTTGGTTGCCGTCAGCTTTGGGGGCCGACGCCAGGAGTTGGGTTCGCCGGTCAGCGCCGAGATCGAGGCCAGCGCCCACGAGGCCATCGTGCGTCCGCCCGCCGACCATCGGCCGATGGGAACCACGCGGTGAGCACGGCTCGAGTGGTCCCTGAAACTGACGGGAGCCCCGGCATCGCCCGCTGGCCCACGATCACCCCAACGTCGTGACCAGAACACCAACCAAACCTGAGGAGATCGAACGATGAGCGCAGAAATCGCTGTGGTGGTCAATAGCCGCAAGGTCGACAAATCGACGATGAGCGCGCTGAAGGCGGCCATCGCCGAGCATGAGCTCGGTAAGGTTGCGTGGTACTCGATCGAGCATGGTTCGGACGGCGCAAAAGCAGCGGCCAAGGCGGTCGGTCGAGGCGCCGAGGTCGTCGTCGTGTGCGGAGGTGACGGCACGGTACGGGCAGCATCGGAGGCGCTCAGTGGCACCGAGAGCATGCTTGCCGTGGTTCCTGCGGGCACCGCCAACCTGTTCGCTACGGGGTTGAAGTTGCCGAGTGATCCTGCCGACGTGATCGCCGCAGTGGTCGCCGGCGCGAGCATCCGTCTCGATAACGGCACGTGCAACGGGCAGACCTTCAATGTCATGGCCGGCAGCGGTTTCGACGCAGCGATGATTGCTGATGCCGAAGACGGCAAGGAACGCTGGGGGACCCTCGCCTACGTGAAGTCGGGCATCCGCGAAGCGCGGGCGCGCGAGCCGTTCGTGGCCACCGTGCGCGTTGATGACGACACGTTGTTCGAAGGAGAAGCCACCTGTGTGTTGGTGGCGAACATCGGCTCGCTCAAGGCCGGCGTCGAAGCAATGCCCGACGCGTCGCCCGTGGATGGGCTCTTGGACGTCGCCGTCATCACGGCCAACGGCGCTCGGGAATGGGCGTCGTTGATGCTCAGTGCGTTACGGCACCGGCAGCAGTCGTCGAGCCACGCGCTCCTCAGCCAGGGCGCACGGATCAGCGTGAAGTTCGACGAAAAGCACCGCTTCGAACTCGACGGTGGCTGCAAGGGCAAGGCCAAGAAGCTCGACTTCGAAGTGATGCCCCTGGCGCTGCGCGTGTGCATCGCCTCACCCGCATCGCCGACCTGAGGGTCATCCGGGGAAGTCGCTGGTCGGCAAAGTGAGGGTGCGAACCCCTTGACGCTGGCGGGCGACGCGCACGACGCCGATCACGCTCGCCGCGACCGGCACCGCGGCGAAAGCGCCGATCAGGCCGGCGACTTGGATCCCGACGGAGATGCTGGCCAGCACGGCTAGCGGATGGATCTTGAGGAAGCGGCCGTAGATCATCGGTGCGAGCAGGTCGTTGTCGAGTTGCTGCACCACGAGCGCAGACACGGCAACGATGATTGCCGGTGTGGTGCCGGCGCTGACCAGCGTCACTCCGACGGCGACCAACCCGGCGCCGACCGCTCCGACGAACGGCACGAACGCGCCGATGAAGGTGAGCAACCCGAGCACGATCGCCAGATCGCCGCCAACCAAGGCGACGATGATGGCGATCGCGATCCCTTCGACGACGCCGAGCATGGCCGCTCCGCGCACATACCCCGACAACGCATTGCCGATGGCGGTGAACATCGCCCGTGCCTCGTCGCGACGGTCCGCGGCGAGATGGCGAATCGCCCAGTCGATCATCATCGAACCGTCGCGCAGGAAGAAAAACGTCGCGACGATCGTGAACAAGAGGGAGGCCACGAACGTCCCGAGCGCTTGAGCACCGGTAATCAGGGAATCGGCCGACGTCTCGTCGACTCCACCGAAGTCGTCGCGCAAACGCTGCACGTCGCTTCCGTCGAAACCGAATGGGCGTTCGGCGGCGACCCACCGCTGCAGTCGGTCGGCCGCCTCGCCGAGTTGGTCCCCGAGCACGCGTGTCTGATCGATCAACGCCGGCACGATCAGGAGGCCGACGAGGACAAGCAGCCCGAGAAAGCTCAGCAGTGTGAGCACTGTGGCGAGAGATGTGGACAGGCCAAGTCGTTCGAGTCTGCTGCGCACCGGGGCGAGTATGACGCATATCAGGATTGCAATGAACAGTGGGAGCACCACCTCGCGGATTCGCCACAGAAACCATCCAACGGTCACTGCGACGACGACTATCCCGACCAAATGCCAGCACTGGCGCCCCCAGCGAGACAAGCTGGAACTCGCCGTTTGACTGGCACTCATCGCAAGTACTGCCCGTTTGTGTGTGGGGTCAAACACGCGCCAACGATGATGTCAGCAACTCGGCTGACATCATCGTTTGGCCTGTGCGAGCGCGCAGCGCTGAGAACCAGTGATCAGTCGACTTCGTACGTGGTGGTCTGGCTGGTGATGCGTGGTACCAGCAGAGCGGCGAGGACCACGACGACGGCGAGGACGAACGAAATCCAGGCGAAGTTCGACTCAAGGCCGAGCCGGTCCGCGAAGCGGTCCGATTCGATTGCCCCGACGAAGGAGCCGATGCCCAGCAAGACGCCGAAGAACACTGCCGCGCCTCGTGACGCAACCGCTGCGGCGAGCAGCAACACCGCCCCGACACCGATCTCGATCAAGCCGAGCAGCGTGGTGTGTTGGAATCCGACGACATCAACAACTGGATCCGACAGCGGTCCGTCGAAACCGCCTCTGGTCACAGCAATCAGCCCGACGACGGCGAAGACGATACCGACTGCTCCACACACTGCCGAGTCGAACGCCCAACGCCGAGCGGTCGCCCTGGTGCGTCGTTCGACGATCGGCTCGGCCGCCACGACGTAGCGGTCGTGCACCGGTACTTCCTGCACGACCGTTGTCTGGAGCCGCGGATCGTTCGGGTAGGGAGGATCGTCACGGATGTACGTAGGTTCACCGCTGCTGTCGGGCGGCGGAAGCGGTGGTAGATCGGGGACAGACTGGCGGTCGGGGGATGGTTGATGACTCATGCGAAGGTTCTCCTACGTAGCTCTGGAAACGGGATCTGAAATGACGATCTGGAGGCTGGGCGTTAGTGGCGGGCGGTGTGCCGACCGTTTGCGGCCCGGTACACCAACAGTGCGACGATGGAACCAATGATCGAACCGATGATTCCGGAGGCTTGGAACGCCCCGTTGTCGCCATCGTTACGGAACAGCGCATATCCGATGAAACCACCGATGAACGAGCCGATGACGCCCAACACAATCGTGGCTCCAACGGTCATTGAGTCGTCACCAGGTACGACAGCTCGCGCGACGAATCCGCCGATCAATCCAACGATGAGGAGAAAGAGAATGAATCCAATCATGAAAGCCCCTTTTGATATCGGTGCCGTTCGGCGGCGACCGGATGACGTTTGTCACGGTTGCTGTATCCGCAGTCGCGTTCGACTAAACCTGATCGAATGTTGAGTGTTTGTGACGGTGGCCCGGCGGCCCGAGCCGTACGCCGGCGACACCGTGGCGTGCCGCGACGGATTTGGCGCTGCTAGCGGGCGTGGCGCCCGGCGATGGTCACTGACCGGCGGGGTACCAGCGCGCGCGTCGCCACAACCTTGCGACGAATGACCAGCACGGCGACATCGTCGAGCGCGGTTCGCAACCGCAGGTCGTCGTATCGCCGCAGGATATTGTCGATCGTGGCGTCCGCGGAATCGACGACGCTTCGAGTCACCAAGGCCATGAGCTCGTCGGCAGTGAGGCGCGGCACGGCGTTCTCCGACAGCCCATCGGTGTACATCACCACGGTGTCACCCGGGGCGATCTCGACGGTCGTGGTGACGCTGCGGGAGTCCCGCGAGAAACCGAGGAGCTGCCCCGTCGTGCCGATCTCGGTCGATGGTGCGCCGCTCGCCGGGATCAGGATCGGGTGCGGGTGGCCGGCAAGTGCCAGGTGTAGCTGGGCCGGGGCGTTACCCGGGGCAGCCTCGAGCCGGGCATGAACTGCGGTGACGAAGCGGCCGTCGTCGGCGTTGTCGAGCACCGCTTGGTTCGCCCAGCGCAGCACCACCGCTGGGTCGGCGAGGTGTTGCGCGGCAGCGGTCATCGTGTGGCGGACGAGACCGGTGACCACTGCCGCTTCGATGTCGTGTCCGCAGACGTCGCCGATGAAGATGCTGTAGGACCCGTCGGCACGCTGGGCAATGTCGTAGAAATCGCCGCCGACGTCCATATCGATTCCCGCCGCCCGGTACCGCACCGAAAACTCGAACCCCTCGGCATCGGGGACCTCGGTCGGCAACAGGCTCGCCTGCAACCGCGACGCGATGTGGCGGAGTCGTTGCTCGGATCGCCGCAGGTCGGTGATCTCGAGTGCAGCCACCCCCACGCCGAGCAACTCGCCGCCGGGGTCCTTCACGGGATAGAAGCCCTCCAACCAGTGCCGTTGCACCCCGGGCATTGCTTGCGTGGTGCCGGTGACCTCGACGTCTCGAACAGCCGACCGTGTGGCGATCACATCGGCGAACATGCGATCAAGGGTGGGCGCGAGATCAGGCACCACCTCGAAGATCGTCCGACCGATGGTGGCGTCGGCGGGAACACCGTTCAGATCGGCCAGCGAGCGGTTGATCCGCCGATAGCGGCCGTCGAGA
>JANNHO010000167.1:0-1962 GCA_031404435.1 Acidimicrobiaceae bacterium
CCGCAACGTGTTGGCTGGGCTCAACCCTGCCGGGGTGAACGTGGTCAGCTTCAAAGCGCCTGCGGGCCCCGAGGCGCGCCACGACTTCCTGTGGCGGGTGCATCACGCATGTCCCGAACGTGGTCACATCACGGTGTTCAACCGCAGCCACTACGAGGATGTGTTGGTCGTGCGGGTCAACGAGCTTGCCCCGAAAGCCGTGTGGAGCAAGCGGTTTGCCCACATCCGCAACTTCGAACAGCAGCTCACCGACGAAGGCACGACCGTGGTCAAGGTGTTCCTGCACGTCTCCAAGGGCGAGCAGGCGCGGCGGTTCCAGGCCCGTCTCGACGACCCCGAGAAGCGTTGGAAGTTCCGCCTTGGCGACCTCGATGACCGTGCGCTGTGGCCGAAGTTCCAGCGCGCCTACGAAAACGCGATCAACGAGACGTCGACCGCGGCGTGCCCCTGGTACGTGGTGCCCGCCGACAGCAACTCGCGTCGCAACCTGGTGGTAGCTGAGATCCTGCTGGCCACCTTGGAACGGCTCGATCCCAAAATCCCGCCGGCAGAGGCCGGCCTCGACGGCATCACGATCGTGTGAGCCGCCCAGTCCCTGTACCGGGGCTTGACGAATTGTAAAGTCGGCGACGATGTCTGTGTTCGTTCCGTTTGCGCTCGATGAGGCGCTCGATCATCTCGGTCGGTACCCGCAGTCGACGGTGCTCGCCGGCGGCACGGATCTGATGGTCGCGATCAACAGCGGCCACACCCGGCCCGCACAGGTGATCTGTGTCAACCGGGTGCGCGAACTGCGCACGTGGTCGCACGACCCGGCGAGTGCGCGGCTGCGCATTGGCGCCGGCATTACCTACGGCGAGCTGCTGACTACACCGCTGGCATCGTTAGTGCCCGCGTTGGCCCAAGCCGCCCGGACGGTGGGCTCGCCACAGATCCGCAATGCAGCCACGATCGGCGGCAACGTCGCCACCTCCTCGCCGGCGGGCGACGGGCTTCCGGTGCTGGCTGCGCTCGGCGCCGTCGTGCACATCGCGTCGGCGGACGGCCGCCGTGACGTGCCCTTCGGCGAGTTCGCAACCGCTCCGAAGCGCACGGTGCTTGCCCCCGGCGAACTGATCACGGCGATCAGCGTGCCGGTTCTCGCCGGTTTCCAGGGCTACGCCAAGGTCGGCGTGCGCAACGCCATGGTGATCGCGACGGCGAGTGCATGCCTTGCGGTCGACATGGTCGGCCGATCGGTCCGCCTGGCGCTCGGCTCGGTCGGCCCGGTGATCATCCGCGCCACCGAGGCCGAAGCGATCGCTGTCGCTGCCGCCGATTTCGAAGCCGGCACCATCGCCGCGAGTGCCGTGGCCGAGTTCGCCATGGCGGCAGCGGCAGCGGCCCGCCCGATCGACGACCACCGCTCGACGGCCGCGTACCGCCGCCATGCGATCGCGGTGCTGGCCCGGCGGTTGCTCGTGCGGGCCTTCCCTGGGACGTCGATGTGAGCGCCGATCCGGTCGTCGTGGCCGCCGCTGGCGGGCACCAGTTCTTCACGTTGCACGTAAACGGCGAGGAACGTCATGTCGGCGACGCCTGGCTCGGGGAGAGCTTGCTGTACGTGTTGCGCGAACGGCTCGGGTTGATGGGCAGCAAGGGTGCCTGCGAGCAGGGCGAGTGCGGAAGTTGCAGCGTGCTCCTCGACGGAGATCTGGTCTGCGGCTGTCTGGTGCTGGCCGCCGGTGCAATCGGCCAGGAGATCGTCACGGTCGAAGGGATCGCTCCGGCCGGAGCGCCCAGTGACGTGCAGCAGGCGTACGTCGACGCGGGCGCGGTGCAGTGCGGGTTCTGCACACCAGGTTTGATCATGGCCACCCACGCATTGCTCGACGCCAATGCTGCGCCCACCGAGTACGAGATCCGCGAGGAGCTATCGGGCAACGTGTGTCGTTGTACCGGGTACGGCAGGATCATCGAAGC
>JANNHO010000168.1:0-2309 GCA_031404435.1 Acidimicrobiaceae bacterium
GCCCTCAGGTCGAGCACGCCGAGGTTTTGGATCACATGCTCATGAAAATGGCCGGCTGATGTTCGTCAGCAGGTCCTACGAACGACCAGGGAGGTCCGATGGAAGGCAATGAGCAGTTGGCAGTGATCATTCCGATGCTGATGCAGGTCGGGGCCGGAATTCGCCCCGACCAGCTCGAGAACTCGACACCGTGCGCGACGTTCACGGTTGCGGGTGTCCTCGACCACATGACCGGGCTCGCATCAGGATTCGCGCCGGCGTTTCGCGGGGACCCGCCGCCGCCGACGGGTGAGGTGCCCGCCGCGTCCGGCGGCGAGCGGGGGGCGGAGTTTCAGAAAGCGATGGACGGGCTCCTCGACGCCGTCAACAGCCCCGGTGCGCTGGAACGCACGATCGACACCCCGTTCGGGCCGATGCCAGGGTCGACGTTTTCTCGGCTTGTCGCGTTTGACGGGCTGATCCACGGATGGGACCTGGCGACGTCCACCGGTCAGCCGTGGGCGCCGCCCGACGACGTCGTCACAGAAGTCGACGGTTTCGCTCGCCAGGCGCTGGCCCCGGAGATGCGTGACGGCGACACGTTCGCCAATGAGACCCAAGCGCCCGCAGATGCCACGCAACTCGTCCGCCTCGTCGCCTTCAGCGGTCGGACGGTGCGGTAGTCGGGCGCGGTGCCCCAACGGTCGTGAAGCCCAGAGCTCAGAGCTCAGAGTTCTGTCAGGTGGCCGTCGCTCCACTGCTCGCGGAGCTTGAACTTCTGGATCTTGCCCGAGCCTGTCAGCGGGAACTCGTCGACCGCGAACCACAACTTCGGGGTCTTGTGCGCGGCCAGGTGCTCGCGCATGTACGCGAACAGTTCGGCCTTGTCCACCGATGCGCCGGGGGCCGGGCGCACGAACGCGGCCACGGTCTCGCCCCACTTGTCGTCCGGCAATCCGACCACGGCGATACCGCCCACCGACGGGTGGGCGAACAGCAACTCTTCGAGTTCCTTGGGGTAGATGTTCTCGCCGCCACGGATGATCATGTCCTTCAGCCGGCCCTCGATGCTGCAGTAGCCCCGGTCGTTCATCGCCGCGAGGTCACCGGTGTGCAACCAGCCATCGGGATCGATCGCCTCTGCGGTCTGCTTGGGCAGGTCGAAGTACTCGTGCATCACGTGATAGCCGCGCGTGCACAGTTCACCGACGACGCCGACGGGCAGGGTTTCGCCGGACTCGGGGTCGACGATCTTGATCTCGACGTGGGGCATCGGCGCCCCGATCGTGGCCGACTTGTCGTCCATCGAATCGTCGGGTGCGGTCATGGTGGCCACCGGTGAACATTCGGTCTGGCCGAACACGATGGTGAACGGTGCGCCGAGTTCGCGTTCGAACGTCCGAACGAGTTGCTCCGGTACGAGCGAACCGCCCGAGCACACCCCGGTCAGCGCCGATAGGTCGCTGTCGTGGAACCGTTCGTGTTCGAGCATCGCGATCAACATGGTCGGCACCCCGAGCAGGGCGCTCGCCCCGTAGGTTTCGGTGAGGTGCAGGACGAGGCCGGGTTCGAACGCCTCGACCAGCACCTGGGTGCAGCGGTGGGCGACGGAGCCCAGCACCGACATCACGCTGCCGGCCGTGTGGAACAACGGCATCGTCGTGACGTAGATGTTCCCGTCGACCACTCCCATCCGGTGCATGAAGTGCGTGGCGTTGTTGACCAGGCCACGGTGATGCAACAGCGCACCCTTCGGGAACCCGGTGGTGCCCGAGGTGTACTGGAGCATCACCGGGTCGGCCGTCGCGACCCGCGGGAGCGGATCGGTGAACGATTCGCCCGAAGCGAGGAACTCGTCCCATTCGGCGAAACGGACGATCTCGCGCAGCTCCGCGCAGTTCGCCTGGGTTTCGAGCGCCGTGGCGAGCATCGGGTTGCCGCGGAACGAGTCGACACAGAACAGGGCCTTGGTCCGCGATTGCCCGAGCACGTAGCGAAGCTCGCCGGCCTGGTACCCGGGGTTGACGGTGACGATGACCATCCCTGCCAGCGCCACGCCGAACTCGAGGATCTCCCATTCGGGGATGTTCTGAGCCCACACCGCAATGTGATCGCCGGGGTCGTACTTGTTCAACAGGGCGCGGGCGACGCGTTCGGCATCCGCCAGCAACTCGGCGTAGGTCCACTGCCGGCGTGCCGCCGCATCGGCGGTGCCCTCGATGATCGCGAGCCGGTCCGGTACGGCTGCGGCAGCGTCGCGCAGAATGTCGCCGATGGTGATGTCACGCAGCGGCGGCTGATCCGGACCGGTGGCGTGCGAGACAGTGAGT
>JANNHO010000169.1:0-9351 GCA_031404435.1 Acidimicrobiaceae bacterium
GACTGCACTCCAGCCTCGACCACACCCCACCCAACCACTGGGAACAGCAGTACCGTCAAGCGTCATAACCACCCGTCCGCCCAACGGGGAGATGCCCATTCGGTCAGTGCGAACGATGAACCCCATCGTTTCAGTGGGGCCTGGTGGGGGTGGCTTGTTGAGGTCTGGGGTCGCTGGGCGGTGGTGGTGGTGCGCGTCGGTGTAGTGCTCGTGCGTTTTGTGTGTTGGATCGCTGGCGCGGAAGGGGTGGACTCAGACTGGCCGGTGTTCAGGTGGTGTGTCTGAGGTGGTGGCAGCGATTGAACGCGTCGACGAGCTGGTCGGCCCATGGCCATCCGGCAGCGATCCGCAGTCGGGTTTGTCGGCTGGTGCGAGCGATCAGCCCGGCTGCGTGGAGGAGGTGTAGCGGAGGCGTTTCGGTTCGGCTTTGGCGAGGTCACCGGTCAGGCACAGGTGCTGGCACCAGATCATGGGCGATCATCGCGGTGGTCAGCCAGGCTGCGTTGATCTGGAACTCGGCCGAGGGCAGGTTGGTGCAGCCGGTGTCTTTCAGGTTGCAGATCAGGTTCTCGGCGCGACCGCGCTGGAGTGCTTCGAGGTAGCAGATGTCGGGATCGGTCTGGTTGGTGATGAACGCTTGGAAGCGGCGACCTCGATATCGGTGAACGTCAACTGTGCACCCGGAATGCGGGATCTCGCGACGCACGATCATTCTTGTCCCGGCCGGCCACAGCGACAGGTTGACGGTTGCAGAATGTCGTACGCCTCGTACCAGTGCTCCTGCGCACGCTCGCCAAACAGGTCAACAGCGTCAAGGTCGACGGGGCACGCCAAACGGCTGAGTTCGTGATTGATGTGCCTCTGAAACGACGCCATGGTGGTGCATTCCCCCAATCGAACCGCTCTCGGCGTGTATCACGACAGGACTAGCAGAACCGGCACTTGATCGAGGACACGCGGTGACGCCCTGACTGCCTGCCCTGATCGGATCATCTGGGTCCGCACCCCGGCTAGTCGCCGGACAGTTGGAGGGAGTCGAACACCTCGCGGGCGATGTCTGGTCGACGGGTGTAGACCCCGTCCACGCCTGCGAGCGCGAGTTCGCGCAGCACGTCGGGGTCGTCGACGGTCCATGTAAAGATCGCGCTGCCATGGTCGTGTGACCATTGGACGTCGTCGGCGTCGAAGCGATCGGCGCGATACGGGGGTTGTCCGATCGGCGCTGGCGAGCACCATGGCCGACCGCTGGACCGAGCCGCGCGCATCTCGTCGAGGTCGGCGTAGGTGGTGGTGATCACCAGCGTGTCGGGGCATCGCCGCTGCACCTCGTAGACGGCGGCGTCGTCGTTCGCGCTGAGGTACACCCGATCCACACTGTCGGTACGCACAAGCACCTCGCACAGCGCCGCCGCCATCGACGGCTGCGTTTGCTTGATCTCCAGTGAGATGAGTTGATCGGGAAACTCGACCAGGATTTGCTCGAGTGACGGAATCCGAACCGGCACGGCGATCGGGTCGCCGGTCCACCCGGTCCGCGTATCCAGGCGCTGCAGCTCCTGCCAGCTGTGCTGGTCGACGTTGCCGCTGCCGTCAGTGGTCGTCGAGAGTTCGCGATCGTGGCGAGCGACCACGACGCCGTCGGAGGTCATCCACAAATCGGTGTCCAAGATGTCGGCTCCGGCGGCCATCGATCGCTGCATTGCCAAGATGGTGTTGGCCGGCCCGAGGCCCTCGCCGCCAGCGTGGGCGATCACGTGAGGTGGAGACGATCGAAACGGGCTCGCGGGGCACACGGCTTTCACCGCGCCCGAGTTCGATCCGCACGACGCAACCGTGAAGCAGGCGAGTAGCACGAGCCGGCGGCGGGTAGAAGTAAGCACCCGCGGCATGTTGCCATTTTCGGCCGACCGGCGGCGTGCTGCAGCGGAGTTTCTCGAATGTTTCGCGATGGGCGAGCGGCAGGAACCATGGTGTCACATATCGTCCGGTGCGTGGCGCAGGAGCTGACGGAGACGATCGACGCCAGCTTTGAACGAATGTCCGTCGAGCGGCCCATCCTGCTCAGCCACGTATTGGTGGTCGCCGTGCGCGCCACGCTGAGCGGCCCATTGCCGGGGTGTATCGACGCTGCGACTGTCGTAGTTGTCGGGATTCTCGAACAGTTGAGCCATCGCTCCGCTGTGGCGTTCCTCGACTCTTCGATCGGCGGATGCCCGCCAGAAGTGCGGCGTGCTGCGGTACGCCAAGCGGTTCAACACCTTGAGCCCGGCGGACGGCTCATGTTCGAAGTCGCTTCGACGGGCGTCATCGCGCCGCTCTGTGAGGAGTTCGAACTGGAACGCGACGATCGATGTGACGTCGGCGGGATGTCGTGCGTTCGGCGCACCGCGCGGACGACGGTGCATGATGTGCTGTTCGAGGCACGATCGATCATCGCCCGCGTCGACGCGCTCGGACTGAGCGCCGCTCTCGCGACAGTTCATCCTCCGCTGGTCATCGACACCCGCACCCAAACCGACCGGCTCCAGTCCGGCGTCATTCCGGCGTCGCTGCACGTTCCACGCACGGTGCTCGAGTGGCATCTCGATCCGGCGAACGGTCACCGTCACCCATCGGTGACATCGTTGGCGCTACCGATCGTGGTGGTGTGCAACGGTGGCTACAGCTCGTCGTTGGGCGCAGCCAACCTGGTGCGAATCGGCTTCCTCGATGTGAGCGACCTGATCGGCGGCGTCAACGCGTGGAAGGCGCAGGGCTTGCCGATGTGCGCGCCAGACCACTCGTACCTCGACTTGTAGCGCACGGGTCAGCGGCGTTGCAGCACTGCGTGCACGAACCGCTGAGTTGCTCCCCACGGAGTGAGGTGGTCGGCTTCGAACGACTCACGCAGCTCAAACCACGGCGCAAAAATCGCTGACAACGAATTGGCATCGTGTCTCGCTGTCGGCAGATCGCTGCAGCGCGTCGGCCCTGTTGTCGCGGATGTCGCGATCACGAGATGACCCCCCGGGCGGATGGCCGCAGCAACATTGGACGCGTACCGCCGTTGATCTTGCGGCTCGATCAGAAAGTGGAAGGTGGCCCGGTCGTGCCACGTATCGATGAGCTGTTCGAACCGGACATCGCTCGCGCTGGCATGTCGGAGCTCGATGTGGTCGTGGGTGCCGACCCGCGCCGCGATGACAGCGAGCGCGGTACTGGAGATGTCGATTGCGACCACCCTGTGGCCGTCGATGAGTAGCTCGTCAACGAGTGGCGACGCACCGGCACCAGCGACAGCGATCGTCGACGCAAGCGTCGAAACATTCGCGAAACTTGCCGGATTCAATGATTGACGGAACGTCGGCCCTGCGAAGATGGCCAGATGTCGCGGATCGAGTTGCTCGATGAATCCACTGCACCGATCACAGCGTCGACGTTTTTCGCGCACGGCGATCCGGGGCCGATCGTCGCGGCACTTGCCGCTGTCCCCGAGCTGCTGGCCCCGACGCTTGCCTTCATTGGCGCTGCACTGGGGAATGGTGCGGCAAGTATGCGTCACAAGGAGTTTGCGATCCTGCGGACTTCGGTCTTGCAGGGCTGCCAGTACTGCATCCGGGCTCACACCACGGTTGCGCTCGACGCCGGGTTGACTGCCATCGAGGTACGCGGGCTGCGCGGCGAGATCGAACTGGAGGCGGCCTTCGCTGACCATGGCGAGCAGCGACTTGTGCGTTGGATCGACGCAATGGCTGGCGCAACAGGACCGGTGATCGATGACATTTGGATCGCCGCGCGTGAATCGTGGCCCGAGTACGTGCTGATCGAACTGAGCGTCACGATTGGCGCGACGATGTTCTTGAACCGGTTCGCCACCGGGTTCGAGTTGCCGACGTCGCCCGGTGTGATCGAACGATTGCACCGAGAGGGGATGCTATGACCGGCGTCGCGACCGCTGGGCCGATCGCTGCGGCCGTCGCCGATGGCACCTTGCCAGGTCGGGTGTGGGTGTACTCGAACTACCACTGCAACCTCGCCTGTTCGTACTGCCTCACCGAGTCGTCGCCAAGCAGCGCGCGGCGCCAACTGTCGGCCGACACGATGCTGGCGATCGCCGAGCAAGCCCGCAATCTCGGATTCACCGGTCTTGGCGTGACCGGCGGCGAACCCTTTCTGCTGCCATGGCTCCCCCAGACCGTCGCGGCGATGGCGTCGTTTCTGCCGGTCGTGCTGCTCACCAATGGGACGCTGTTCGTTGGTGACCGGTTGGAACGCGCGGCGATGTTGGCCGTCCATGACGTGGCGCTGCAGATCTCGCTCGATTCGCACCGGCCCGACCTGAACGACATGGCTCGCGGGCCCGACAACTTCGCCAAAGTCGTCGAGGCGGTGCCGCGGTTGATCGAGCGCGGTGTGCGCGTCCGCATCGCGACGACGACGGCTGGTGCGCTCGACGATCCGTCACTCGATCCGCTGAAGGCGTTGGTGGCATCGCTCGGCGTCGCACCCGACGACCACCTTGTTCGTCCGATCGTCCGCCGAGGTCGCGCCGACGAGCTGCAGCTCGGGGTGGCGGCCAGAGCCCGCGACATCCCGAGCGAACTGACGATCACTGCCGACGGAGCGTATTGGGGCAGCTTCGGGCCGACGGTTCGGGCGGGGCGGATGGACACCGATTTGCTGTTGACCAGAACGGTGCTGCCGTTGTCGATACCCGCAGCAGCGCTTCTGGCTGCACTGGGCGTAGTACCCGAGGGGCACGACGCCAAACTCGGAATCCGTTGAGCGTGACGCCCTCGAAGCCGGTCGGCTTCATCCACATCGGTCAGCGCAAGGTCGGGCTGGTCGCCCTGGCGTCGATGGTTGCGATGGTCGCCAGAACGTCGCGGGCTTCGGTGACAAGTCGAGTCACCGGGGTGCGCCCGGCGGCGGCTTCGGCATCGTCGATCGTGTCGAGGTCGCGCGCCAGCGGCAGATGGTGAACGCTGCGACCCAACTGATGCATCCGGTTCAATTGGGCGAGGCCAGCGTGCGAGGTACTCATCGCAACGTCGGTGAAGATGGCGGCGTCGATGCGATGCAGCCCGATCGCCCAGTAGCCGCCGTCGGCTGCGAGGCCGATTGTGTCGCAGCCACGTTGCAACGCTGCCAAACCCGCGTGCAGCGAGGCGACGACGTGGGGCGTCTCCATCCCGATCACGATGCCAGGGCCGAGGTCGTGGAATGCATTGGACAAGCGATCGCCCAAGCCGTCGCCGCGCTGGGCGACGTTGTCGTACGCCCAGTTACTCCATTGCGACGGGTCCCCATCGAACAGCAGAACTCGCCGGATGCAGCCGTCGATGCGACCGGTGAGTTCGTCGACGGCGGCCAGCGTGTCGGCCAGCGCCGCGGCCGCGAGCGCCGCGGCTTGCTCGGGCGTGCATGGTGGGCACAGACGCGTCTTGACGACGCCCGGTCGCGGTTCTTTGGCGATGATGGTGATGTGGAACATGTCAGCGCCTCACCAGAACGACGGTTGGTCGGAGCGAAGCAGGCGGCTCATGTCGGCAACGGCCCGGGCTGTACCGCGGACCGTTCCGGTCACCTTCGATCGTCCAGCACGTTGGTGGTACGCAACGGGGATGCCCTCGATCTTCCAGCCGGCCTGGGACGCTCGCAGCACCATCTCGAGCGGCCAGCCCGAACGGCGATCGCGCAACCCCAGTGCGAGCAGGTCGACGCGGCGGGCGGCGCGCATCGGACCCAGGTCGCCGAGCGGAATCTTCACGCGCCGGCGCACTTCGGCCGCCAGCAGGCGATTGGCGAGGCGGGCATGTGTGGGCCAGGCACCGCGTCGAGCCACACGTTCGCCGATCACCAGGTCGGCGTCGCCACGTTCGAGCAGGCCGACCAGCATTGGCAACGCAACGGGATCGAGCGAAGCATCGCAATCCATGAAGCACACGATGTCGTCCGTTGCCGCCTGAAGCCCGGCCCAGCACGCAGAACCGAAGCCACGCACCGACTCGCGGACCACGGTGGCGCCTGCCCGTTCAGCGAGTTCAGCGGTGGCATCGGTCGAGCCGTTGTCAACGACGATGGCTCGGTAGCCGGCAGGCATCCGCTCGAGCACCCAGCCGATCGCTGCGGCCTCGTCCAACGCGGGCAGGATCACATCGGGCATGACAACCTCTGCGGCGAGCGTGGCGAACGTGGCGAACGTGGCGACGGGAGCCGGCCATGAAGGTCTTGGTCACCGGTGGTGCCGGATTCATCGGCGCACACATCGTCGACGAGTTGCTCGCTCTCGACCACGAGGTGGTCGTGCTCGACGATCTCGACCCTGCCGCACACGATGGCATCCCCGAAGGGCTCGACGAGCGGGCCCGGTACGTGTGGGGTGATGTTCGTGACCCATCCGCTGTGTCCGAAGCGTTGACCGGAGTCGATGCAATCTGTCATCAGGCATCGAAGGTAGGCCTCGGCGTCGACTTCTCCGATGTCGGCGACTACGTCTCGCGAAACGACCTCGGCACGGCGCACCTGCTGCTCGCGCTTCATGACGTTGCGTTCACCGGTCGGATCGTGTTGGCATCGAGCATGGTTGTGTACGGCGAGGGTCGTTACGAATGTGTCGACCACGGCCTCGTGCGACCTGGGCCGCGCCGGGTGGAGGACCTCGAAGCCGGTCGGTTCGATCCGGGGTGCCCGCTGTGCGGCGCAGCGCTCGAGCCCAGGCCGATTCCCGAGGACCACGGGCTCGATCCTCGAGACGTCTACGCGGCAACCAAGTTGGCTCAAGAGCACCTGTGCATGGCGTTCGCCCGCGAGCACCCCGAATCGATCGTCACCGCGCTTCGGTACCACAACGTTTATGGGCCGCGGATGCCGAGCAACACTCCGTACGCGGGTGTCGCCAGCCTGTTCCGCAGCGCCTACGAACGAGGGGACCGCCCCCGGGTGTTCGAAGACGGTGGGCAACAACGCGACTTCGTCCACGTGCGCGACGTCGCCCGTGCCAACGTGGTCGCACTGACCCGCGCCGACGGTGTGGCCGGCGCCTTCAACGTCTGCAGTGGTGTCCCGCACACCGTGCTGGACATGGCCACTGCGTTGCGGCCGGTCGGCGCGCCCGAGCCCGAGATCGTGTCGACGTATCGGTTGGGCGACATTCGCCACGTGTTCGCGAGCCCCGACAAGGCCGCCGAACTGCTCGGCTTCAGGGCCGTGGTCGGATTCGACGATGGCATGCGCGAGTTCGTAGGTGATCCGCTGCGCCGGTCGATCGCGGCTCGTCCTGATTGAGCTCACCACTTCGAGACCAACGCAGCCTGCAGCACGAGCGCGCCGATCGCTTGGACGCTGACTGCTGCGGTGGCGCGTCGGCGTTCGGTGCGCGCCATCAGCGTTCCTCCGGCGATAGCCAGCCACGGGAAGAACAGCAACCAGATCCGCTCGACTTCGGCACGTGAGTACTGCGACAAATGGGATGCAAGGAGCGCGAGTGCACCGCCAACGACAAGCGCGGCGATCGGTGGTGGGTTGCGGCGCTGGCGGACGATGCGGACGAGTCCACCAAACGAACTCGGTCCGATCGCGATCAACGTCGCCGATAGGTTCGCGATCGCGAAGTAGGCAAACGGTCGGAACTGCGCTGTGCCAGCCCAGTACTGGCGCCGTGTTTCGGTTGCGCCCTCGAACCACCAGAACCCGGCGACGGCGAACGCGGCAGTGACCGCGGCTGCGCCCAGCACGGCTGCCACGATGGTCGGAAGTGCGCCAGGTCGCGAACGCGACGCTGCAAGGATCGCCGGTACCAGTGGCACGAGCAGAAACATTGTGCCGCCGTAGGTGAGGAACAACAGCGACCCCAACAGCAATCCGCTCGTGGCCCCCCAGCACGCACTGCGCCATCTGGTCGAGTGCAACCCGAACGCGCAGGTCGCTACGCCACAGGCGCCAACCGCAGTGTAGAACGCGTCGGCCGAGGTGGTCATCCACAACGCGTACGGAGCCACGATCAGCAGCGGTGCGCACCGCCGCACCCACTCGACCCCGGCGACTCGCCACACCGTCACCAGAACAGCGGCCGGGAGGAGCATCGTGGCGAGGATCGAAATCGCCACCGTTGGCCACGCTCCGCCCAGACCGACCGAGTCGAGTGATTGAAGCAGAACCACAAATCCCGGCGGGTGACCACGAACGTGTACCGAATAGCTGTCGATGTCGCCGACGAACCCGCGCACGAACTCACCTGTCGGCGGGGCGACTGCCAGGTTGGCGAGGTACTCTGTCCGATCGGTTGCGCCGTGGAGCAAACCGTCAGTGCCGTCGGTCAACGCGAGCAACACCGCGAACGCGGCGGCGCTGATCGACGCGACGGCGACGAGGACTCGGGTCGAGATCCTCCACCACCACCCGGTCGCCGTCGCAGTGATGACGCCAAGGGCGATGACGCCTGCGCCGACGAGACCCCAACCAAATCGCCAATCCCAACCGTCGGTCGGGTTTCGTCCAACCAGAGGCGCAGCACCGAGGAAGACCTCCGGCGACTCGTCTTGGAGCCGGATTCCACACATCACGCTGACAGCGATCAGTGCGATCGCCCACGTCCACGGCGAGATGATGACCGAGCGAACTCGGATCATTCTTGGTCGACGAGCTTCGAGCGATTCGACACTGCGTGACGGTCGAGAAGTGCAACCGCGAGTGCCAGAGCACTCCACAGCGCAGCATTCGATGCCGTCGCAACGACCTGGATCGTGCCGTCGTCGCGGAGGTAATCGAACGTCTGCATCGCCATGATCACTACAGCCAGGACACCGAACCCAGCGGCACCGACGCGGGGTGCCCACCGCTGACGCTGCCCGATCACGACGAGCACACCGAAGGCGATCGTCAGCATCGCCCACGTCGGGTTGAACCACACGAACTTCAGCTCCCAACGGCGGACGAGCGTGCCGGCATCGTCGACGAAGCCGGCATCGCTGCCCAACAGCGCGACCTGATCACCGGCGAACGACACCGACCGGGCGACGAACAACCCGAGGGCTCCGATTGCCACGGCCGTCACCCCGAAGATGGTCGTTGCTCGTCGCCCAGCGGCCGGATCGCGACGCAGCACACCATCGACGCCGAGGTGTCCGCCGGCATCGGATGCGTACACCAGCAGGTGAGCTGCGATCATCAACAGGTAGGACCAGGACCACTCGTCGGCGCGGTCGTAGTACAGCACCGACAACATGATCGGGACTGTCATCACCGCACCGGCAAGCGCAACGAGCTTGGTGCGGTAGCCGATCAACAACAGTGCTGCGAGCGCAGTTTCCACGACCAGCGTGACCCAACCGAAGAACTGAAAGTTCGGCAGGATGATCTGTTCGGTCACCC
>JANNHO010000170.1:0-2747 GCA_031404435.1 Acidimicrobiaceae bacterium
CGAAGCGTCCGAGCGGGTCGTTGATCTTCCACGGACCCACCGGGGTCGGCAAGACCGAGCGGGCCAAGACACACGCCGAGTACCTGTTCGGCGACGAGAACTCCCTCATCGCGCTCGACATGAGCGAGTACATGGAAAAGCACACCGTCAGCCGGTTGGTCGGTTCGCCCCCCGGTTACGTCGGGTACGAAGAGGGCGGCCAGCTCACCGAAGCCGTGCGCCGCAAGCCGTTCAGCGTGGTGTTGTTCGACGAGATCGAAAAAGCCCACCCCGATGTGTTCAACACGCTGTTGCAGATCCTCGAGGAGGGTCGGCTCACCGACAGCCAGGGCCGCACGGTCGATTTCCGCAACACCGTGTTGATCATGACGTCGAACCTCGGCTCCGCGGATCTGCGCAAGGGCAACGTCGGTTTCACCAAGGGTGACTCGGCGATGACCTACGAGCGAATGAAGGACAAGGTGATGGATGCGCTGAAGGGTCACTTCCGTCCCGAGTTCCTCAACCGCGTCGACGAGCTGATCGTCTTCCACGAGCTGTCTCGGCCCGAGGTGATGCAGATGGTCGACATGATGACCAAGCGCCTCACCACGCAGCTGGAAAGCCAGGGCCTCGGCATCGAGCTGACTCAGTCGGCCAAGGATTTGCTTGCGGAAAAGGGATACGACCCGCAGCTCGGGGCGCGGCCGTTGCGCCGTGCGATCCAGCGCATGATCGAAGACGCCCTCAGCGAAAAAATCCTCTACAAGGAGTTCCGCGCCGGACAGATCATCGTTGTCGACACCGAGGAGGATCCCGAGCGTCCCGACGACAAGCGGCTCAGCTTCCACGGCGTCGAGGGCTTTCGGCCCCCCGCGACGGTCGAACTGGCCGCCACCGGCGCTCCCGATGTGGAGCCACCCGTCAGCGAATGAACAACCTCGCCCGATGATCACTTCATCGGGTGCTCAGGTGGCAGAATCGGCGTCGTGATGAAGGCGGCGCTACTGGTGATCGGGGCGCTCGCGCTCAGCGCCTGTCGTGTCGACGTCAACGTCAACGTCTCCATGGCCGACAACGGCAGCGGCGCGGTCGCGGTGACAGTCCAGACGGATGCCGAGGTGGTGGCACGCGCCCCGGGCCTCGCCGACGACCTCCGCCTGACCGATGTCGAGGCGGCGGGGTGGACTGTCGAAGGCCCCACGGCGACACCGGCCGGCGGCCTCACGGTCACACTGCAGCATCCCTTCTCCACCCCCGAGGAGGCAACCGCTCTGGTCGCCAGCCTGAGCGGCACCGACGGCCCGTTGCGCGCCGTGACGTTTTCTCGAACGGTGACCGAGCGAGCCGTTACGTACCGCGTCACCGGATCCGGGAGACTCGACGGGATTGCCGCGTTCACCGATCCCGACCTCGTGGCGGCCGTGGGGGCGACGCCGTACCTCGACGACATCGTGGCCGCGCAGATCTCGCCCGACGACGCCGTGGGTCTCAAGTTCTCCGTGGCGCTACCAGGCACGGTCGACGCGGGGAGCGCTACCTCTGCCACTACCGCCGACGGAGCGCTCACCTGGGCCGTTCCAGCCGATGGAACCACAGTCGACCTTGCGACCACCTCGGTGCGATCATTGGAGCGCGGCGGTGGCTGGCCGGCACTCGCCAGCGGAGCGCTCATCGCCTTGGTGGTGTGGGTCGTGGCAGCGGTTGTGGCGGTCGTGTTGGTTGCCAGGGCCCGGTCGCGGCGGATGCGCCACCGCCTGCGCCGCTTCGACTGACACCGGCTGACACTCCCACTGATTTCGAGCGAGTCGGCGGTGACTACATTTTGGGAGCAAGATCCCCACACGACGAGGTAAACCATGGCTCACACGGCCCCTCCGCCGACCGAATCCGCAGCCCCACAGGTCACGACGGTCTCGACTGCCGGACCCCCCACGAGCGCCGGAAACCCCGCGAACGCGAAACCCGCCACGACTGGCGGACCGACGATCGCCCAGATCATCCAGCCGATCGCGGCGCACTTCTTCGGTACCGAACCGCCCGTCCGCCTCGAGTTCTGGGACGGCTCGTCGCTGGACGGTCATCGCTCACATGTGACTATCCGGTTCATGACCCCCGAGGCGATCACCCGCGTCATCTGGAGCCCGAACGAGCTCGGCCTCGGGAGGGCGTACGTGGCCGGCGAACTCGAGGTGGACGGCGATCTGTTCGACCTCATCGGCGCATTGCGCGCGACGAAGAGCACCACCCTTGCCTCGGCTGCCAAGTCGTTGCCGAAGACGGTTTCGGCGGCACGCCGCCTCGACGTGCTCCACCGCCCGCTCGCCCCTCCGCCGCAAGAAGCGCGTCTGCGTGGGTGGCGGCATTCGCGCGGGCGCGACTCGAACGCGATCCAGCATCACTACGACGTCGGCAACGACTTCTACCGCATCGTGCTTGGCCCGACGATGACCTATTCGTGTGCTCGTTTCAGTGACGAGGTGACCACTCTCGACGAGGCACAGCCGGCCAAGCACGACTTGATCTGCCGCAAGCTCGGCCTGCATGAACGGCCCGCCGCTCGCCTCCTCGACGTGGGCTGCGGGTGGGGGTCGATGGCGATCCATGCCGCGGCCACCTATGGCACCAAGGTGGTGGGGATCACGATCAGCAGATCCCAGGCAGCCCGAGTGCAGGTCGAAGTCGTGTTGCTCCTTGAACTCGAAGGGCCGGTCGGGGGCCTCGAAAAAAGCCAGGCTGGAGCCGTCGTCCATGGCATAGAACGAATG
>JANNHO010000171.1:0-4380 GCA_031404435.1 Acidimicrobiaceae bacterium
GGTCGCCGTTGCCGCCATTGTGAGGCTGACGAACGGGTCCATCATGCGGCGGTACTGGTCGGGCATGTCGCCCCCGGTCGGGTACTCGGTGCGGCGCGACGCCGGGATGTGCGAGTGCTCACCGATGAACAGCGACGTGAATCCGCGCGTTTCGAGCTCGCGGGCGAGCACATCGGGGCGCACGTCCTCGGGCGTGTTCATGGTCGAAAAGCCCAGTTCCATCTGTGTCGCTCCAATCAGCGCATTTTGCGCGGCAGGCCGAGGTCGCGCTCACTCACCGTTGTTCGGTTTCGGTTTCGGTTCCGGCTGCGGCACCCGCAGCGGTGTCGATGCGGTTGATGTCGTCGGTGGTGAGCTCGAGCCAGGCCCCGTCGATGTTCGACTCGGCGTGCCCGATGTGTGAGGTGCCGGGGATCGGCAACATGTTGGGCGAGCGGTGCAGCAGCCACTGCAGCGCGACCTGCTGCACGGAGGCACCGTGGGTGGCGGCGATCTCGGCGGCCACCCGGCCGACCAGACGGCTGGGCAGCAGGATCGGTGCCCACGGCATGAAGCCGATCCCGCTGGCCTCGCACGCCTCGATCACGGCATCGCTGGTTCTGTCGCCGGCGTTGTAGCGGTTCTGCACGGTCGTGACGGTGCAGTGCTGCTGGGCGAACGCGAGCTGCTCGGAGGTGATGTTCGAGATGCCGATGTGGCGCACCTTGCCGGCCTGCTGCAGCTCGACGAACGCACCGATCGTCTCGGCGTAGGGCACGTTCGGGTCGGGAGCGTGCACCTGGTAGAGGTCGATCACGTCGACGCGCAGCCGCCGCAGACTCTTGTCGCACTCCTCCCGGATGTGCTCGGGCGTGCCCGACGGCGGCAGGGTGACGTGCCCGGGGAGCACCTTGGCCGGCTTGTATCCGGCTTTCGTGGTGATCACCAGATCGGCGGGGTAGGGGTGCAGCGCCTCGGCGATGATCTCCTCGGATTCGCCGTACCCGTAGATGTTCGCGGTGTCGATGAAGTTGACGCCGCGATCAACCACCCGGCGTACCAACTCGCGAGCGGTGTCGCGGTCGCGTACGCCGTTGGTGTCGCGTGCGCCTGAGATTCGCATCGCCCCGAAACCGAGCCGACGGACGGTGAGGTCGCCGCCGATCGTGAAGGTGCCGACACGTTCGTCGGAAAGCAGCCGGTCGGTCATCCGCCAGACCCTAATCTGACACTTCCGTCAACGCCGATCCCGGCACCTGCGTCAGGCGACGGGCTTGGCGATCTCGTCCTCGATCGCGGCGACGAGCAGCGGGTCGTCCGGCGTGGTCGACGGTGCGAAACGCCGAGCGACCGTGCCGTCGCGGGAGATCAGGAACTTCTCGAAGTTCCAGAGCACGTCGGGATCGTCGTTGGTCTCGATTTGGTAGCCTTGGAGCGTGGCGCGCATACCCTCCGGGTCGCCCTCGGCATGCGGCACGGCGGTGGTGAGTTCGGCGTACAGCTGATGCTGGTCGTCGCCGACCACGCTGATCTTCGAAAACATCGGGAAGTCGATCGCGTAGGTGGCCTTGCAGGACTCGGCGATCTCATCGTCGCTGCCGGGCTCCTGCTCACGGAAGTTGTTGGCTGGGAAGCCGAGAACCTGGAAGCCCCGGTCGCAGTGCTCGCGGTGGAGCGCTTCGAGCGCCTCGTACTGGACGGTCAGCCCACACTTCGATGCGACGTTGACGACGAGTAACACATCACCGGCGAAGTCGGCGAGCGACGTGCTCGCTCCGGTGATGGTGGTGAGTGGGATCTCCTGGATGTTCGACATGGCGGGGGACTCTACCGACAAGCCCTCGCGACCCGAGACCCGAGGCCCGAAATCGATAGGCCCCCGGTTCGGGCATGGGTATGGTGCGCAACGCACGCAAATGGGGGAGATCGATGTGGCGAACGAGCAGAAGTTCCTGGTGTTCTCGAATCCGGTCGAAGGACGCGAGGACGACTACAACCAGTGGTACGACGACGTACATCTCGGTGACGTGTGCCGCGTGCCGGGTGTGGTGGGCGCGCAGCGCTACGACCTGGTGAACACGAGCGGTGATGACGGCCCGCCCCCGACCTATCGCTACCTCGCTGTCTACGACCTCGCCCGCGAGGTCGCCCCGGCCGACGTGCTCGGCGAGCTGACGGCGCGCTTCGGTAGCCCCGAGATGGCGGGGAGCGACGCGCTCGACCTCGCCACCATCGCCATGACTGTCTGGTGCCCGCGCTCGTAACGTGCGTTCAGAAGCGGTTTGGAACGACCGTTCAGGTGGGCCGGTAGGGGGCGACGGTGGTTGTCACCGGAAGATGCCACGCGGCCGTTGGACGAACTCGTACGGGATCGCGTTCGGGTCGGATATGAATGTGATCCACATGTCCGGCACCGGGGTGCCGGACAGTTCGACCTGCATCGGCGGGCGGTCGAACTCGGCACCGGTACCGGTGAGGTAGTCGTACGAAGCGCGGGTGTCGTCCACGCCGAGCGCGGCGCGGAAGATGCCTGAGTGCCACGGCTCGGCGTAGTGGTCGCCGTGGCCGACCGGGTTGTGCCACTGGATGAGGCGCACCTCGAAGGGCTCGTCGGGCAGCCGCAGCGTTGCGTACGCAGCGCTGGCGTCGCCCTCGATCGCACCCGCGGCGCCGGCCGGGCCGACGAATGCGGCATCGGTCAGCGTGCCGCGCTCGAGCACCTCGAAGCCGAGCATGTCGTAGAACGGGAGCGACTCGTCAAGGTCGCGGACCGTGATCCGCAGGTGGTGCATCTGGCTCTCGCCTTCGGCGAGGCTGGAATCCTCCACGAGGTCGAGCGTGACATTACGGGGGTCGAGCACAGCTGCATGGCGCGCGTCGAACGGCGAGTTGCCGTCGGCCAGCACGCTGCAGCCCATCGCGGTGAGGCGAGCGATCGCGGTGTCGACTGACGGCACGGCGAAACCGAGCGCCTTGATGCCCACCCGGAACGGATCGGTGGACGGCTCGCCCACCGGGGTGGGGTCGTACCAGCCCTGCACCTCGATCGCCGGGCTGGTGCGCGGACCCCGGCGGTCGTAGACGAAGTTCCCGACCGAATGGACGTCGTGGTCGATCCCGAGGATCGCCCCGGAGTCGTACCGGTCGGTGGTGCGCATCACCTGCTTCATGTCGAGACCAACGACCAGGAAGTTGGCGACTTCTTGGTCGTCGGCGCAGCAGTAGCAGATGTGCAGGAAGCGACGCGCCGGCCGCTCGATCGAAAGTTCAGTCACACGGTAAGTGTAACTTGACACATGTGTCGAGTCCCTACCGGGTGCCTGTGCTGATCACCGTTGCACCGTGCGACCGTTCGTCCGCCGGAGTCGACGCCTGATGGTCGAGTCGGCCCGAACCTTCTGTCGCATCTGCGCCGCCCAGTGCGGCATGCTGATCGATGTCGAACGCGGTGACGGCGACACCGGTGATGCGCAGATCGTCGGCGTGCGCGGCGACCCGTCGCACCCGTTCACCAAGGGTTACCTGTGCGCAAAGGGGCGGGCGATCGGCGACGCCCACCACTCCCCGAACCGGCTGACGGGTGCCTACCTCGGGCGTGGTACGGAGCGGCGCACTGCGTCGATCGACGAGGGCCACGCCGACCTCGCCGCTGCGCTCCAGCGCGTGGTCGACGAGCATGGCACCGGGGCGATCGGCGTATTCCACGGCACCGGTGCCTTCTCCGATGCGCTCGGAACGTGGACGGCGCGCCGGTTCAAAAAGGCGCTCGGCTCGCACCAGATGTACAGCACCGCGACGGTCGATGCGGTCGCCAAGACACTGGTTGCAAGCGAGATGGGCGGTACTCCGCTGCTGATCCCGCAGATCGACGAGGAGCACGGGCGCCTGCTTGTGTTCGTCGGGATCAACCCGGTCGTGTCGCACGGCCATGCGACCATGTTCTCGAACCCGGTCGAACGCATCCGCGCCGCCCGTGCCCGAGGGCCGGTGTTCACCCTCGACCCGCGCGCCACCGAGACGGCGCTGCTCTCCGATCACCACCTCGCGCTCCGGCCGGGCACCGACTACGTCGTCTTCGCGCATGCGATCCGCCAGCTCCTCGCGAGCGGCGACATCGACCTCGCAGCGCTCGCCGAGCGGGCCACGGGCGTCGACACGTTGGCCGCAGCGGTCGAGCCGTACGACGCCGAGACGGCAGCCGGGTGTACGGGCCTCTCGGCGGAGCAGCTTGCGGTGCTCGTAGGTGCCGTGCGCACCGCCGGCCGGTTGGCGATCCTGTCGGGCACGGGCTCGACGATGAACCCGACGGCGAACCTGGGGGAGTGGATGGCTTGGGCGCTGCTGGTGCTCACCGATTCGTTCGACCAGCCCGGCGGCATGTGGTTCAACCCTGGCCTGTTC
>JANNHO010000172.1:0-12556 GCA_031404435.1 Acidimicrobiaceae bacterium
CCCTTTTCGCAGCCCGGCGCTGCTACAAGTTCGACTTCCACCCCTGCCGAAAAGGGCTCTGACCCCCTTATCCCCCTTATTCCACGCAAGTCGATCGCGGTGCTGCCCTTTGTCGACCTCAGCCCGACCCACGACCAGGAGTACTTCTCCGACGGCATCGCGGAGGAATTGTTGAACGCCCTGGCCAAGGTAAAGGACCTGAAAGTTGCCGGTCGCACCTCGTCGTGTTCGTTCAAGGGCAGGAACGAGGACCTGCGCGTCATCGGCAGGACGCTCGCGGTGGCGAACGTGCTCGAAGGCTCCGTGCGAAAGCAGGGCGAGAAGGTCCGCATCACCGCGCAGCTGATCCAGGTGAAGGACGGATTCCATCTCTGGTCGGAGACCTACGAAGGCGACCTGCAGGACGTGTTCGAGTTGCAGGAACGCATCGCCCGCTCGATCACCGACGAGTTGAAGATCGTGCTGCAGGGCGCGCAGGCGACGCGCCTGGTGGATGCCGGTACCGCGAACGTAGAGGCCTATGCGCTGTACCTGCAGGCGACTGCGATCTTCAACCGGCGCGATCCGGAGCGCTACGCGCAGGCCGTGGCCCAGTTGCACGAAGCCATCGCGCTCGATCCGGCGTTCGCCCGCGCCTACTCCAGGCTCGCGACCCTGAACGTGGTGATCGCAAACGCCGGCACTGAGGATTTCATGGCGTCGATGGCCGCGGTCGAAAAGTACGCGCAGCGCGCCTCGGAAATCGATCCCAACCTCGCCGAACCCCATGCAGCCCTGGGGATGGCACTCTCCAATCAGAGGCGTTTCCGCGAAGCACGGGCGGCGATGGGCCGCGCCGAAGAACTGGATCCGGACGATGTGACGGTCAACTTCTGGCACGGCCTGGCGCTGATGAACACCGGCTATTTTCGCCAGGGCAAGGATGCGCTGGACAAGGCACTGCGGATCGATCCGCTGTTGCCGAATGCCCTGTTCTGGCGTGGTCGCGCCTATCTGGCCGACGGCGACCTTGGAAGTGCCGAGCGGCTGCTGCGACGCGCCGCCGATGGCGGGCATGGCTTCGTGGGTCACGGCCTTGCCTGGCATGATCGGTTGTTTGCCCTTGCCCTTATCGCGAGTGAAGCTGACCAGCACCAGGATGAACGGCTTGTCGCCGAGGTCGGAATGACCAAGCCACGCCCCCTGACCGTCGGCATCCACGCGTCGATCGAGCAGCCGCAACGGGGTGAACTCCTCGTACCAGGCGATCGTCGCGTCGATGTCGGTGGCGGGCAGGGCGATATGGGTCCAGCGCATGGTCGTCGGACGTACCCGCTCGCGGGCGTCAGTGTGGTCACTCACTGGTGTAGCCCTCCGGAATCATGGGATCGGTTCCGCCCTTGGTCCAGGCAATCACCGTGGTGCCCCACGGATCTTCGAACGCGCCGTTGAACCCGTTGAACTCGGCCCAGTAGTGATGCCGCCACAGGATCGTTGCCCCGTGGGTTTCGGCGCGATCCAGGATCGCATCCTCGTTGTCGTCGTCGCTGACGAGGATCCACACCCGCGGGCCACGGATGCCGCGCGTGATGTGTCGTGGTTCGACACCTGCGGCATCGGGATGGGGACGACAGTTACCGACGTCGCTGAAGCCGACGTGGAGGTTGCCGACGGTGGACGCGGAGCCGTCGTCGAGGGGAAAGAAGCCGCCGGGCACGCCACGGTGAAACACTCCCGCTGGCCGGCCCTCGACCTCCCATCCGAACACGTCGCCGTAGAACTTGGCACATGCCTCGACGTCATCGGACGGGAAGTCGACGAAGATCAGGGTGTTCGGCTGCATGCCCCGATGGTAGCAAAGCGGCGGTGGTGCAATGGACTGATGGTCTGACCAACGCGGCGGCGGGACAACGTAGGCTCACGCCATGTCGTTAGCCACGCAAGGCGAGCAGGTGGTCCCGGCGGCGACCGGCCTCGGCGCGCAGCGAGTCGAGGTCGACGGTGACGCAGCGGCGGTCGCGAACGACCTCGCGTCCGGCGATGATCACGTCTCGCACCGACCGGCCGTCGGACGCCCAGATCAGCTGCCGGACCGAGTCGGTGCTGCGTGGCACGAACTGTGCGCCCGAGGTGTCGTGAACCACGATGTCAGCCTGCTTGCCCACTTCGAGCGAGCCGATCAGACTGCCCTTGCCAATCGCGGTGGCGCCGCGGATGGTGGCGAGGGCGAGCGCATCGTGCGCCGTCAACGTGAACGGGTCGACGGCGCGGTCACGGGCGAGGCCGACGAACAGCGCTGCGGCGCGAAGTATGTCCACCGCGTCGCCGGCGTTCTCGGCGTCGCAACCCAACGCAACGCGCGCCCCGCGACGGATCAACTCGTCATGACGCGAGGCTGCGGTGAAGCCTTGGGCCAAGCGCAGATAGGCCCAGGGGCACGAGGCGACAGCGACGTCGGTGCGGACGACGACGTCGACCTCGGCGTCGTCCAGGTGGACGGCGTGGGCGATCAGCACGTGCGCGCCCAATGCGCCGAGCGAGTCGAGATGAATGAGCGGCCGTCGACCGGTACGGTCGAGGTAGCTCACCGGATCGCCCCCATGAGGCGACATGTGAAACGTCAACCCTACGCCGCGAGTGCGAGCGAGCTGGCTCGCCCCGACGATGAGTTCGTCGCTCATCAGATCGTGACCAACGAGGGTGACCCAGGCCTCGACCAGGCCGCCCGCGGGGTAGCGATCTAGCAGCGCCGCGTGACGATCGAGCACCTCATCGGCTGGGTACGAGAACGGGACGCCGATCACGTCCCAACCCCATTGCCCGATCGTCGCCCGCAGACCCACTGCCTGGACCCCGGCCGCAACACGGTCGGGATGGGCGACTGTGCCAGCCTCGACCGTGCAGGTGATTCCGTTGGTGACCGCAGCGATCGCAGCAATCGTCGCGGAGAGCTCGTCGTCGTCGCCGGTGTGAGCACCGTGCACCGGCACGGCCCAACCATAGATCGCCTCCTGGGAATCGATCGCGTCGGGGATGCACGAGTGCACCAGCCGATCGCCGGTCAGGTGCTGGTGCGCGTTCACGTACCCGGGGGTGACGATCGAGTCGGCTTCGCCGATCACCGACACCTCAGCGAATCGCTGCCGAAGGTCGTCAAAGCGTCCGACCGCGGCAATCGCCGAGCCGATCACGACGACCGCACCGTCATCGATCACCGTGGCGTCAGCGTCCATCGTCAGGATCTCGCCGCGCACCATCAACCCGGCTTCGCCAGACCCGTGATCCATCAGCAAAGGTTGCCACACGATGACTACGACCGCTTCGTCCACTGAACCTGGCACCGGCACACTGTGCTCGAAACCTGCACTGCGCGATTCGTGGTACGCGGTCGCGCGCAGCATCGACGTGGGTTCGGCGCCGGTCGCGGCAACGTTGTTGGCGACGAAGGTCGTGCTCTATCGCAGCGCGACCGGAGTGGTTGCCGCGCCTGATCGGTGTCCGCATCGCGAAGCCCCGCTTTCGGCCGGCACGATCGCCAACGGTTGTCTGGTCTGCCCGTACCACGGTTGGACGTTCGCCGATGGCGGGCGGTGCGTGCGCGTGCCGTCGTCAGCCGACACCGTGCCGGTGCCGCCGCGGGCTCACCTGACAACGTTCGCGTGTGTCGAGCGCTACGGGTTGGTGTGGGTGTGCCTCGGTACCCCGCGCAGTGATGTCCCAGTGATCGTCGAGGAGGACGATCCAGCGTTCCGGCGGATCAACACGCCCGTCAACGTGTGGCGCACCTCGGCGACGCGGATGACCGACAACTTCCTCGACATCACCCACTTTCCCTTCGTCCACGTCGGTACGTTCGGGGTCGCCCAGGACACTCAGGTTCCCAAGGTCGAACTGGGCGAACTGGGCAACGGTTGGTTCGGATATCGCTACGAGGTTCGGGCCGCGAACGATTCACTCGGTTCGTTGGTCAGCGGGCAGACAAACAACGTGGTCGAGCGGGCGATGAGCTCGGGCTTCCATCTTCCCTTCGACGTCCGCAGCACGATTCGTTACAGCACTGGGCTGGAGCACGTGCTGCTGTTGCTGTCGACACCTATCGACGACGTCACGTCGTACTTCACGTTCGTGGTGTGGCGCAACGACGACTTCTCGGTCTCGGCCGAAGAGCTGATCCGCTTCGATCTTGCGATCGGGGCCGAAGACAAGCGGATGCTCGAGCTACTCGATGGCGTGCTGCCGCTTGATCACACAACACTGGTCAATGTCCAGGCTGATAAGTGCAGCCTCGAGTGGCGCCGCCGTTTGCTCGAACTGATGCATGCGTCGAGCGACCGCTGATCGCGCCAGCCCGACTCGTCGACCCATCCAGCCGCGATCTCCCGCGGGAAATCAGTACGGGTCCGGTCACGGCCAACAGTGAGCGAGTCGTTCGAGGACCTCGGTCACGACACGCGAGCTTTCCTCCTCGATGGCCGAGCAGCGATAGAGCTCGGCGATGACCGAGGGGTCACTGAGCCGTCGGGCGATTGACCGCCACGCGTGTGCTCCTTGAAGTTCAGCATCGGCTTGCAGGCGAAGTTGCTCGTTGATCGGGAGGCCATCGAATGCCGCGTAGTACAGGGCACGAGCCGCGGGGAGCAGGCTTCGGAGTTCGGCGAGGGACCCATCGTCGAGCTCGAACAGGGCTTCAATCCGATCGGAGATCTCGTCTTCGCGTTGGGCGCAGCTGTTGAGCGCCTCAGCATCGTGCGGGAGTTCCGCGGCCCATGCCCGGTAGCGATCGGCTGCTGTTCGCTCCAAGAGCGCGAGAAAACGCGGTCGGGCCAAATCCGGAACGTGGCTGAGCACGGGCGCCAACAACGCTCCGAAATTGGGGATCTGTATGGCCATCGCCCACATCATGGCCCGGCTACTGGCCGAGGCTGCCACCCGGGCAGCGCGTGCCGCGGCCACGCGACCGGCGCGGCCGATCCCGATGTGGGCAGGTTTGGGGTCAGGGACGCCAGGTGGGTGGTGAAGATCCGAGTGGTTGTGGGCCGTGGGGCCACGTACCGCTGATCGGGAGGGCGGCGGTGACTATTCCAAACGGTGTGTCGACGGTGTGCATGGCCGCGGCCGATGGGATGGCGCGCAACGGGGTGAACGGTTGTGGCCCGCCGAGTGACGTGAGCCAGTTCCGTGTGCGGAGCAGGGACATCCTTGCCAGCCAGGTTCCGCCGTGCTCGCTCTGGTGGCGGACCAGTTGCGCTCCGACGAACGCGGCGAGGAGCCCGGTGCAGTAGTCGAGCGCTTGCACCGGCAGCGGGACCGGGCCGGTCCGGCCACTTGCGATGCTGCCGGCGTCGACGATGCCGGTGGTCGATTGAACGATCGAGTCGAACCCCCGTCGACCGGCCCACGGCCCGACCCAATCGAACGCGCTGAGCTGCACGGTCACGGTGCCAGGTGCGCAACGTTGCGGTGTGAGGCCACGGGACGCGAACGACCCGGGCCGGTAGGCGTCGATCCACACGTCGGTTCCCGCGAGAAGCCGTTCGAAATCGGCACGGCCGGGTCCGGTATCGAGATCGGCGAACGTGTTGCGTTTCCCGGACCCGGTGGTGAGCACACCGATGTCGATCGATGGGAGGTGTGGCGCGCCGACGAGAAGCACGTCGGCGCCATGTGCCGCGAAGGTCATCCCGGCGACCGGCCCGGCAAGTACCCGGGAGCAATCCAAGACCTTGAGCCGACGTGTCGCCGATCGGGGGGCGCCGTCCCCGATCTGTTGCACGGAGATCAACGGCAGCTCGCTGGTGGCGGCCGCGTGGGGATGGTCAGCCCACTCCGTGATCGTGCGGAGCTTGGCGGCGATCATCCCGTCGGCGATCAGATCATGCTCGAGGTCGTACGGGTCGCGCTGGAGCACGGCCTGCTGGATCGACTCCCTCGTCGGTTCGCACCCCAGCCTGGCGACGACACCGGCGGCGTGATGAGCGAAGTTGCAGTGGAACTGGATGAAGCCGCCATCGCTGGTTTGGTAGTAGCCCGACAGGTCCGCCCATTGTGGTAACGGTTCGCCGTCCACGCTCACCGTGCCGGCGAACAACGCATGCACGCGGGCGAGGTCGACCGTGGTCACTCCGAACGCGAGGTTCGCCAACGCGGAAGCGATCAGCGCCGCCGCGTCGACATCGAATGCCGACGCGAACGATCCCTCGCCCAACACGACCAGCTCATCGGTTGCAAGCGCGGGGCCGGGGACCAGCCGAGCAACCGCTCCAACCCCGTCGTGCACGCGATTCGGCTCCGTCGACGGAGAGCTTGGCGCACCCCCGGTGGTCATGGTGCCGTCGGGTTACTCGTGTGATGTGCCGGTGCCGTGGTAGGCGGCGGCGAGATCGGGAATCGAGAGTTTGGTCATGCCCATCATCGCTTGCATCGCCCGTTGGGCACCATCGGGGTCGGCGCCCGCGAGATAGTCGGGGAGGCACCGTGGGACGATCTGCCAGGAGAGCCCGTAACGGTCGGTGAGCCATCCGCATTGGGATGGTGCGCCACCGGCGGTGAGACGGTCCCAGTAGTAGTCGACCTCGTCCTGGGTGTCGCAGTTGACGACGAACGACACCGCCGGCGTGAACGTGAAGTGCGGGCCGCCGTTCAGGGCGACGAACTCCTGACCGTCGAGTTCGAACCCGAACGTCATCGTCGAGCCGGGATCGGCGCCGAGCTGACGCATCCGTGACGAGTTGGCGAACACCGACAGGTAGAACTCGACAGCTTCGTCGGCGTTGTTGTCGAACCAGAGAAACGGCGTGATCCGGGACATGGATGAAGCGTAGATCCCGACCCACCCAGGAGCACAGCGATCGAGTATCTACGCGCCGCCCTTGGGTCGGGCGAGCTGTTCGAGGTAGTCGGCGACATCGGTGTGGCCGGCGTGTCGCGCCCACCCCGCTGGTGGCGAATCGAACTCGGTGTCGGCGACGTCGGGGTCGGCGCCGAGCTGAACCAGCAGGGTGATGAGCCGCATGTCGCCGTGCAACGCAGCTTCGTGCAGGGCCGTCGTGCGGTGGCGGACGTTGACGTCGAACCCGAGGTCGATGAGTAACCGGATCGCGTCGGCACGGCCGAGTTCGGCGGCACGAGCGACAAGGTCGTCGCGTCGCTCGAGCGCCAACGCGAGGAGCTGTGCGTCCCTTGCGAGGGCGGCGTCGACGGCCCGCCGATCACCGGCGAGGCAGGTTCCGACGAACGCGGTCAACGGATCGACGGTGGAGGTGTCGGCGCCGCCGGCGGCGAGCATGTCGGCAATCACCAGGTTGCCGTGCAGGACCGCTCCCTCGTACGGGCTGCGACCTTCGTAGCCGGGGTGGGTGCCCCTGCCGTTCGGATCGACGCCACGGGCGAGCAGCAGGATGGTGCGCTGTTCGAGCCCGGCTTCAGCGGCGTGCTGAAGTGCCGCGGCAACGATCTCGTCCGGCGTTTGGTGGCGGTGGGCGAGCATCCGCCGCCATGGTCCCCCATCGCCTCGACCGAGGCCATGGTCGAGCAACAGCTCGAGGAACTGGGTGTCGTCGCGGGCGATGTCGCCGGCACCCCGGTTGTAGATGGTCTGGCTGTCGTTGGCCTCCGCCCCGGCCTCCAGCAGGAGTCGGGCCAGCGGGATCTCGTCCTGATGTGGCGGCGCCCCCTGTTCGCCGCGGCCGAATACGCCGGTGAGCGCAGTGAACGGCGACGGCAGGCCCTCCCACAGGTATCCCGCATTCGGGTCGGCACCCGCGGCCAGCAACAGCCTGGCGGCGGCGACGGAATCGCTACCGGGCCGCGGGGTGAGCCGTGAGTAGGTGAGGTACAGCAACGGCGGCCAGACGAACGGTCCACCGTCGCGAACCGCCGCATCCGGATCGCGGCCGAGGAGCACGTGGAGTGCCTCGACAGTGCCCGTGGCGGCCGCCATGTAGATCGACGACCCTGCGAGGTACGGATGCTCAACCAGCATCCGGTCTGCCAGCGCCCAGCGGGTGGGATCGTCGGCGCCGTAGTTGAGGCAACCAAGACGCAGCAGCTCGTCGGCGCGGGAGGCGTCGTCGTCGAGCGGTCCCCCGGCCAGTTCCTCGTGCGGCGATCGGCTCAACCGGTTGACCAGCTGAACGTACTGGCGCAGCTTCGCCCAGGTGGCGAATTCGTAGTGGCGAGCCACCGTCAGCTGTGCGTCGGAGAGCTTGAACGCAGTCGCCGCCGGTGTCCCGGCGGTCAGCTCGCCCAAGCGCGGATGATGGTCGCGCACGAGTGCGATCGAACCGTCGATCCCGGCGCGAACCAGATCGCGCAACGTCTTGGCGTGGGCCTTCAGCCGCTCAAGATCGGGGTTGTCTGGAAGGCTGTCAACAGGCATGGGGTCATCCTCTCCGGAAGGCCCGACGTCCGCACGGACGGGCAAGAAAGGAGACGAAACGCACCACGGTTTACGTACCCAGGTGGGCTTCGCCCTTGCCGCGGACCGGTGGCGCTCCTGGATCGCCGGTAGCGATCGTAGCCGCTCGAAGCCGCAGCATCTCCACGAGGTCGTGAAAGTCTGGGGTCGATTGGCGGCGACGGTCGATAGGGCGCGAGTCGGTCCGGCTCAGCCGTTCTCGACGACCCGCTTCAACGTGGCGAGTCCCTTGTCGAAGTCCTTGCCGACCAGCTTGTCCATGCTCATGAAGACTCCCATGATCTTGCTCATGAACGTCTTGCGGCCCGTCATGGTCCACGTCACCTTCGTGCCCGCTGCGTCGTCGAGCAACGCGAACACCGTCACGTTGTTCGCCGTGAACGGCTTGAGAAAAGTCAAGTCGAGCGCGATCCGTTCCGGGCGCGAATCGGTGATCGTCATGTTGCCTTCGCCGACCTTGCGCGCACCCTTCCACGCATACGCCGCGCCGACGCCCGACTCCGGCCCGCTATAGGTGCGTTGCAGATTCGGGTCCATGCCCTCCCACGGTGACCAGTCGACCCAGTTGTGAAAGTTGTCGATCCGGGCATGTACCTCGGACGCGGGTGCATTGATGACGGTGCTCCGCTCGACGGTGAATGTTGACGAGTTGTCGGCCATCGTGTGCTCCTTTGGTGTAATCGAATCACCATCGTGGGGACGCACAAAGCTACGTCACCGGCACCGGGACCGGCATCGTCGTCGTAACGGGTCGATCCCGCCGACCTACTGCGGAGCTGACCTACGGATTCCTCCACCGAGACGAGTCGTTCGCGTCGCAGGTCCGACGCCAGAACGCACGTCGTTGTCCCGCAGCGGAACGATGTCCTAACGAGCAAGTTCTATGATCCCGCGAATGTACAGCGAGCCGAATCCGAACTCCGCCGCGACGATCACGACCGAGTGGCTGAGCAAGGCGATGGGCGACGAGGTGACTTCGTTCACATTGGACGACATCGGTGCAGGCATCGGCATCTTCGGCGAGATCGTGCGTGTGTCGTTGCGTGGAAGCAATGCCCTGCCGTCGTCTGTCGTTGCCAAGTTCCCAACGCAGGAGACTGCCAACCGCGTCGTTGGCGACGCTCTCGGCATCTACGAACGTGAGGTGCGCTTCTTCAGCGAGATCGCCCCGAGCACCCAGTTGCGCGTGCCGCAGTGCCATTTGGCCGATTCTTCCGATGGGATCCACGTCCTGCTCTTGGAGGATCTGGCGAGCCATCGCCCCGGTGATCAGATTGCTGGCGTCACGCCGAACGACGCCGAACAGATCGTCATCGGGCTTGCCGGCCTACACGCGACATGGTGGGAACTGCCCGAATTGCATAGCCTGTCGTGGCTGCCGACGAGCTGCGATCCCGCGTATCTCGCTGCCGTGCCGCCGATCTACGCCGCTGGCCTGCCGGTTCTGGAGAACAGCTGGGCCGATCGGGTTGGTGATGACGCCGTTGCCCTGGCACGTCGGATCGGGGCTCGCTTCGACGATGTGATTCGGCGAACCGCCGACGCTCCGACCACGTTTCTGCACGGCGACTCGCGACTCGACAACTTCTTCTTCGACGTACATGGCGAGCCGATCTTCATCGACTTCCAGCTGTCGGTACGCGGACGCGGACCCCATGACGTTGCGTACCTCATCGGCAGCTCGATGAACGTTGCCGACCAACGGGTGCACTGGGAGCAACTACTGCGGCGGTACCACGACGAACTGATCGCCGCTGGCGTCGAGGGCTACGACTGGGATCAGTGCCTGCACGACTACCGCGAGAGCGTGCTGTTCTTGACGGTCGGGGCGATGTCGTTGATCGCGACGTTCGAATCGGGCAACGCTCGGGGCGCGGCGATGTCAGAGGCGTACACCGTTCGCATGTTCCGCCACGCAGTCGAGTCCGGCGCCGAACACGAGTTGTGACGTTCGGCAGCACAGTGGCATGGCTCGTCGACATGCCAGTCTCCGCTGATGAGTCCAAGATCGAGTGGCGGCTCGGCGATACTTGGTGCGATGACTGCTGGCGCGCTCGAGCAACGGGGCACCCCGGCGCAGGCTGATCGCCGCCACGCCCCGGATCGGTCGCAGATCAGCCGAGTGCCGTACCTGCCGGGGCTCGACGGGCTCCGCGCGCTCGCAGTCGTTGCCGTCATGGTGTATCACGCCGATTCGACATGGCTACCGGGGGGCTTTCTCGGTGTCGAGGTGTTCTTTGTGATCAGCGGCTACCTGATCACCTTGCTACTCATCGCCGAACGCGAGCGAACCGGTCGGGTCGATCTCGGCCGGTTTTGGCTCCGACGGGCGAAGCGGCTGCTGCCCGCGTTGTTCGTGATGCTGTTCATCGTCGTGTGTTACACGGCATTGTTCCGGAGCGACGCTCTCGGCCAGATCCGTGGCGACGTCGTGGCCAGCGTCTTCTACGTCACGAACTGGTATCAGATCTGGGTGGGCCAGGGCTACAGCGCGTCGGGCGACTTCGCTCCCTTGCGACACCTGTGGAGCCTGGCAGTGGAGGAGCAGTTCTATCTGCTGTGGCCGTTGGTGATGGCGGCGATGCTTCGCGTTGGGCCGCGCCGGATTGCAGCTGCGGCGAGGTGGCTCGTGGTCGCCACTGTTGTCGTCACCGTCGCAATCGCGGTGCTCTACCATCCGGGCCGCATCGTGGATTGTGAAACCACCCCAGCAGCCTTTGCGACGCTTGCTGACCGGTGCATCTCCAAGGCGGATGCGCTCTACCTGTCGACGGTCACCCGCTCGGGCGGGCTGTTGCTGGGAGCAGCGTTCGCAATGCTGTGGCGACCGGTGGCGGTGATGCGTGGCCGCCTGCGATCGAAGGGTCCGGCGATCGATCTGCTCGCTGCGGCGGGTTTGGTGGGGTTGGGTGCGATGACGTGGCGGGTCGACTTCGTCACGCCAAGCGGTGCCGGCGCCATTCTGTTCCGGGGCGGGTTCTTCCTGACCGGGATGCTGACGGTCCTGGTCATCGCCGCCGTCACTCACCAGGCAGCACGCAGCGGTGCGGTGCTCGGTAACCCGATATTTCTCTGGGTTGGGACACGCTCGTACGGTCTCTATTTGTACCACTGGCCCATCTATCAGATGATCCGCCAGGTCGCCGGGAACCCGCTCACCCTCACCGAGTTCGCCGGTGCCATGGTGGCCACTGCGGCGATCACCGAGGCCTCGTATCGATGGATCGAGACACCCATCCGGACCGGCCATGCACTCGTGTGGTGGCGGGCGTTGCGCAAGTCGCGCGACCCGTTGCCCCGCCGGATCATGTTGACGGCAGGTGCCTCCTGCGCCGCTCTGGTTCTGTTCAGCACGGTCAGCCTCGCCACCGCGCCACTGGAGCGGACCGACCTCGAGCTGAGCCTTGCGGCCGGCGAAGAGGCCACCACCGATCTCGACGACCTTGTCAGCGGCGACCTTGTCGACGGCGACCTTGGTGCTGACGATGCCGAGTCGCCGAGCGCGACGGGCAACAGCACCACACCGTCGTCAGCGGTGGTACCCGCAGCGACGCCCCCCGTGACGCCAGCATCGAGCACCACGACGACCGCCCCGCCCGTCACGACCACGATCCCCACAGAGCCCATCGCCTACCTGGCGATCGGCGACTCCGTCATGCTCGGTGCGGCGCCTGCACTCGCCGAACGGGGGATGGTCGTCGACGCCGCGGTGAGCCGGCAGATGATCGACATGATCCCCGTGCTGGAGCAGTTCCGGGATCAGGGGCTGTTCGGCCTTGCGGTGGTCGTACACCTCGGCACCAACGGTCCGATCAGCCAGAGCACCTTGGACTCGTTCCTGGCGACGATGAACGGGGTGCCGAACGTCATCCTCCTCACCGACAAGGCCGACCGCGGTTGGATCGCCGACAACAACGCGCTGTTGCGCGCCGCCGACCTCGAAGGCGACAACAAGATCCTGCTCGACTGGGAGGTGCGCTCGGCGGAGTGCCCCGGCCAGTGCTTCTACGGTGACGGCATCCACCTCCGGCCCGAAGGCCAGAAGTTCTATGCCGATCTGATCTCCGACATCCTCGGGATCTGACGCGCCGACCCACCCAGGCGTACGCTCGGTCACCTATGACTGCACCTGTACGCGTCGCCGTCACCGGGGCTGCCGGC
>JANNHO010000173.1:0-5047 GCA_031404435.1 Acidimicrobiaceae bacterium
CTCGCCCAGGCGTTCGGTCAGGCCCGCCTCGTCTATCGCGGGCAGGAATTCCGCTGGCATGATCAGGCCACGTTCGGGGCGCAGCAGCGAGGTGGATCGCCTCACACCACGCGAGCGCGAGGTGCTCACACTGATGGCCGAAGGGCTGTCGAACACAGGTATCGCCGAGCGCCTCGTCGTGTCGGGCGGTGCGGTCGAGAAGCACATCTCGAACGTCTTCATGAAGCTCGGTCTCGAACCCGAGGACGGCGCCCATCGCAGGGTCCTCGCGGTGCTCACCTATCTCCGCGCGTGACGGGCGCGGCCGCTCCGTGACGTTCAGCCCTGGCTGCGTAGCTCGGCGATGCGCTGCATCAGGAACTCGACCGCGGTGCGGCCGTCTCGCAGCACGACGTCGTCGGCGGGGTGGAGGAAGAGCGGCAGCGACATGCGTGGGCGCCGAGCGCCTTCCCCCGTGGGGGTTGATCACTCGGTGCGTGGTGGCGGGGTAGTACCCGCCGGTCGCGAGGTCGAGCATCTCGCCGGCATTGACGGCCAGCGAGCCAGGATCGCAGGGCACCGCGTACCACTGGCCGTTCGCGTCCAGCAGCTCGAGCCCCGGCTCGTCGGAGGCCGGCAGCACGGTCAGCAGGTTGATGTCCTCGTGCGCCGCGGCCCGCACGGCACCGTCGGGCTCGCTACCCGTGAGCGGCGGATACCGCAGCACCCGCAGGAGCGTTCGCGTGCTGCCGTCCATCATCGACGACAGCGGCATCGAGAGCGCCGACGCGACCTCGATCGGTGTGTTCGCCTCGACCCAATCGAGCAGGGTACGGGCGAGTGCCGTCGCGATCTCGCGATAGCGCAACGCTGCGTCGCTCACCTCCACCGGGTACACCGACCAGTCGTAGACGTGGAAGAACTCCTTGAGGTCGCGAATGCTCGCTCCCTTCGCGGTCTCGCTCTTGTCGGGCGGGAACCAGCCGACCTGGCCGCCCGGGTCCATCAGGTACCGCTCGACTTCGGGTGCGTCGAACAATGCCGCCCACTCGGTGTAAACCTGCTCGACGAGCGACCACGGGAGCGGATGGTTGACCAGCACGGCGAACCCCGTCTCGCGCAGGCTGCGGGTGAAGTTCTCTGGCGCATCCGGCGCCGCGTAGTCGACGACAGCGACGTTCATGCGAGCACGTTACCCAGCCTTGCGCGCCGACCTGATCGCCTCGAGATCGACCGCGACGGGGCGGTGGGAGAGTTTGGGTTCGGCTCGACGGCCCCTGGTAGCGTCGCGGCCCGATGTCGCTCTTTCTGCGCGATTACCTCACCATCGTCTGGTTCGGCCTCGCCGCGATTCTGCTCGCCGGGTTGTTGCTCGGCGTCGCGTCCCTGGTCAGGCCGTCGAAACCCAGCAAAGACAAGCTCACCGCGTACGAGTCGGGCGTCGACCCCGTCGGCCACGGTTGGTCCCAGAGCCAGGTGCGGTACTACGTGTTCGCCCTGCTCTTCGTGATCTTCGACGTGGAGGCCGTGTTCATCTTCCCGTGGGCCACGCAACTCGAGCGTTACGGCGGGTTCGGCCTCGTCGAGATGGGTATCTTCGTCTTCGTCCTGCTCCTTGGCCTCGTGTACGCGTGGCGCAAGGGCGTACTGCGCTGGGTGTAAACCACATGGGTCTTGTCGACAAAGGGCGGATGCCCAAACCACTCACGTCCCTGTTCAACCTGGGACGCTCCTACAGCTTGTGGGTGTACCAGTGGGGTCTCGCGTGTTGCGCGATCGAGATGGGTGCCGCTTTTGCGTCGCCTCGCTACGACGTCATGCGCCTCGGTGTGATCCCGTTGCCGGCTAGCCCCCGTCAGGCCGACCTCGTGGTGGTCAGCGGTACCGTCACCGACAAGATGGCCCCGGCGATCAAGCGGCTGTACGAGCAGATGCCCGAGCCGAAGTACGTCATCTCGATGGGATCGTGCGCCAACTGCGGCGGCCCGTACTGGGATAGCTACTCGGTCACCAAGGGCATCGACCAGATCATCCCGGTCGACGTGTACGTCCCCGGGTGCCCGCCGCGCCCGGAAGCGTTGCTCGAAGGTGTCGTCTTGCTCCAGCAGCGGATCAAGAACGAGGACATGGGAGCGCGTTGGCGCGGGGAAGGCACCAAGCCGCTCGTGCGCGAACCAATCGTGGTCGGCGGTGGTCGCATTGAGTGACACCGCAACCCCTGAAACGCTGGCGCTCCCGGGCGACGGACTACGCGAACGCGTCGTCGCGCAGTTGCGCGATGCGCTCGGTGACGGCTTGGTCGATTCGCTGGTGAGGCCCGGCGACGACGTTTGGGTGCGGGTCAGCGCTACCTCGTGGCGCGCCGCCGGCATTGCGCTTCGCGATGTGGTCGGGTGCGAGTCGTTCAGCTTCTTGTCGGCGATCGATTGGATGCCGAGCCCCTATGGCCGCGGTGAGGACGATCCAACGGCCCCCCCGCCCGAGCGCAGCACCGAGATCAAGCAGGGCTACGCCGGCGGGGACACCCGGATGCAGGTGTTCGCCAGGGTCACCAACGTCACCGAGCACTTCGGGGTCACCGTCAAAGCCGATGTACCCGACGACCAGGCTGCCGTCGACAGTTGGACCACGGTGTACGCCGGCGCGAACTGGCACGAACGCGAGGCCCACGAGATGTTCGGGATCGGCTTCACCGGCCACCCCGATCTGCGCAACATGTACCTGCCCACCGAGTTCGAGGGGTACCCGCTGCGCAAAGACTTCCCGCTCCTGGCGCGCATGGTCAAGCCGTGGCCGGGCATCGTTGACGTCGAACCTCTTCCGGGCGACCCCGAAGAAGCCGCACCCGCGGAAGAGGCGGCCCCAGAATGACCGACCTCGTCGATCGCCAGAAGCTCAGCTATATCGCCGCGCAAGCCGCCGATGCCCGGCTCAACGTCGAGCTCGAAACCGAGGGCATGACCCTCAACATCGGCCCGCAGCACCCCGCCACCCACGGCACGTTGCGGATCATCGTCCGCCTCGACGGCGAGCAGGTTGTGTGGGCCGACCCGTCTGCCGGATACATGCACCGTGGCTACGAAAAGCTCACCGAGGTCCGCACATTTCCGCAGGTGACTACGCTCATCAACCGCATCGACTGGCTGGGTAGCTTCGCCAATGAGGTGCCGTTCATCCTGGCCGCCGAAAAGCTGATGGATGTCGAGGCGCCGCCGCGGGCGCAGTGGATTCGGACCATCTTGTTCGAGCTCAGCCGCATCGCCAACGTGTCGTTGTTCCTCGGTGATCTCGGTGTGCAGCTCGGGGCGATCACCCCGGTGTTCATGGCGTTCCGCGATCGCGAGTACGTGCTCAACCTGATCGAGAGCGCGACCGGTGGACGGTTCCACCCGAACTTCGACCGCATCGGCGGCGTCAAGGAAGACCTTCCGAAAGGCTGGATCGACGAGACCCGTCAGGTGATGAAGAAGTTGCGCAACTTCTGCGACGAGATGGAAGACCTGCTGTTCGGCAACGCCATCTTCCAGACTCGCACCCGCGGTATCGGCGTGATCCCCGCTGCGGTCGCCCAGCAGTACGGGCTCACCGGGGCCAACCTGCGTGCCAGCGGTGTCGACTGGGATCTGCGCCGCGACCAGAAGATCGCGCTTGCCTACGACCAGGTCGATTTCAAGGTGTGGACGCACCCCGATGGCGACAGCTTCGCCAGGTGCTGGCTGCGGTTGCAGGAAACCCGCGAGGCCACCAAGATCGTCGACCAACTGCTCGACGGCATCCCGGCCGGCCCGGTGATGGCCAAGGTGCCGCGCATCATCAAAGTGCCAGCGGGCGAGGCGTACGTCAGCACCGAGAACCCGCTCGGCGAGATGGGCTACTACGTCATCAGCACGGGCGATCTCGGCCCGTTTCGGGTCAAGATCCGTACCGCTAGCTTCAACAACATCTCGGTCGTGCCGTGGGTGTTGCGTGGTGTCTACGTCCCCGACGTCATCTCGATTCTCGCCTCCCTGTATTTCATCTTGGGAGACATCGACAGATGACGTCAGTCGCGATCCTGGGCGCCGATCTTCCGTACTGGGCGCAGTCGCTGTTGCGCGTGATTGGTGGCGCGATCGCCGTGCTGTTGCCGGCCGGAACTATCGTGTACCTGTTCCTCTTCAAGATGATGAGCTTCATGCAGAGTCGTCTCGGGCCGATGGAGGCTGGGCCGTACGGCAGCATGCAGTTGTTCGCCGAAGTCGGCAAGTGGTTGCAAAAGGAAGACATCTCGCCGACCCGCGCCGACAAGCGAGTGTTCCGCGCTGCGCCGTTGGTGGTGCTGATGAGCACGTTCCTACTTGTGGCCGTTGTGCCGTTCGGTCCCGACGCCTACTTCACCGACTTCGACGCTGGCGTGTTCTACATGCTCGCCGTCAGCAGCATCAGCACGCTCGGCATCTTGATGGCGGGCTGGAGCAGCGCCAACAAGTACTCACTGCTCGGCGGTTTGCGCGCGGCGGGCCAGTTGATCGCGTACGAGTTGCCGATGGTGCTGTCGGTTATCGGCGTCGTCATTCAGGCCGGCACCATGAACCTGCAACAGATAGTGGTGAAGCAGAACAGCGACGAGATCTTCGGTTGGAACGGAATCGGCTTCCCCTACATCCTCACGCAATCCGTCGGGTTCCTCATCTTCATGATCGCGGTACAAGCCGAGCTGACCCAGACCCCGTTCGACATGCCGATCGCCGAATCGGAACTCGTCTCGGGTTACATGACCGAGTACTCAGGGTTCCGCTTCCTGATCTTCTTCATCGCCGAGTTCGCCACCGCTGGTGTGTTCGCGCTGATTGCGAGCGTGTTGTTCCTCGGCGGGTGGGGAGTTCCGTTCGCCTGGTTCGACTGGGCGCCCGCGGGCGACCTCGAAGTCCACAACTGGATGAACATCGGCGGACCGCTGATCATGCTGACCAAGATGCTGGCACCCGGTGCTGTTCCTCGAGATCCCTCGTGGCTTCGGCTGCGACATGAATCGCTTCGATCACGTCGAGCTGCTGCCGGGCAGCCGCAAGTACCGCGACATCCTCGA
>JANNHO010000174.1:0-1792 GCA_031404435.1 Acidimicrobiaceae bacterium
TAGGTGTCGAGCGCCGGGAACTGCGGGAACTCTTCGATGACGTTCGCGGGGGCGTGGAACAGGTACCCGTGGTCGGCGGCACTCAACATGGTCGTGTCGTTGTAGCTGTCGCCGGCGGCAACGACCCGGTACTCGAGACTCTGGAGCGCCTCGACCGAATGCTGCTTCTGGTTGGGCTGGCGGAGTTGGTAGTCGACGATCCGGTCGTCGTGCACCACGAGTCGATGGCAGAACACGGTCGGCAGGCCGAGCTGGCGCATCAGCGGGCGGGCGAACTGCTCGAACGTGTCCGACAGCAGAATGACCTGGGTCTCGTCACGCAACTCGTCGAGAAAGGCGCGAGCGCCGTCGAGCGGCCCAAGCCCGGCGATGACGTCCTCGATCAGTGACATCGTGAGCTCGTGCTCGGCGAGCAGGTCGAGGCGATACTGCATGAGCACGTCGTAGTTCGGTTCGTCACGAGTGGTGCGCCGCAACCCATCGATCCCGGTCCGCTCCGCCACCGCGATCCAGATCTCCGGGACGAGCACGCCTTCGACATCGAGCGTCACGATCGTCTGGCGCAGGTCGTTCACCCCGCCAGTCTCGCCGCTCCACTCCCATCCAATGAAACCGTCACACGGTGCCGGGTCAAACGTGACGTTTCGTCAGCTGGTGACGTGCGTGACGGCGATCGGTGGGCGTTCGGGGGCAGCAAACTCCTGGGTGGCCCAGCCGAGGTAGATGATGCCCACGAGCCGGTCGCCGGGGTCGAACTCGCACAGGTCGAGCACCGACGTGGGCTGCGTCAGTGCGGGCGTCGACCAGAAGCTTGCGAGGCCGAGGGTGGTTGCGCCGAGCAGCAGGTTCTGAATCCCGGCCGCGACCGCGTCACGGTTTTCGGCGTGGAGCATCTCATTCGCGTCCGGCGTGCAACCGACCACCAGCGTCGTCGGCGTGCGGAGATACTTGGTGCGAGTCTTTGCTCGCTTGACGTCGTCGCCGAAGTCGGCTCGCTCCATCTCGTCGGCCATGGCGTCGCCGAGGCGGCCCCGACCCGCGCCGGTGAACACGGCGAACCGCCAGGGCCACGTCTTCTTGTGGTTCGGCGCCCAGGTGGCCAGCTCGCACAGCTCATCGATCACATCGGCCGGCACCTCCCGCTCCCGGTCGACCAGCATGTGGGTGCGTCGGGCTCGGACGAGAGCGGCGAAGGCGTCGGGGTCCACGTCCCGAGTGTGACAGCGGATCGTCGAAACCGCACCGTGTCTCGACGCGTTCGGGTTTCACCGGCCAGACTCCCGCCATGGACGACGGCGGTCAGCGGTACGACGATCTGACGGCGCAGGAGGTGAGGGTGCTCGGTTGCCTCGTGGAGAAGGAGGCGACGGTCCCGGACACGTACCCGATGACGCTCAACTCGCTGCGCACGGCGTGCAACCAGTCGACCAGCCGCGACCCGGTGGTGACGTACTGCGATCACGAGATCGAGCAGGCGCTCTCGTCGCTGCGCACGCGGGGGTTGACCCGTGTGGTGCACAGCACGTCGAACCGGGCGACGAAGTACAAGCACGTGCTGCCCGAGACGCTGGAGCTCGGCAAAGCGGAGACGGCGCTGCTGTCGGTGCTGATGCTCCGGGGCCCGCAGACCGCCGGCGAGCTGAAGTCGCGGAGCGAGCGCCAGCACAAGTTCAAGACGGCCGACGACGTGGTGACGGTGCTCACGCGGCTCGCGGCCAGGCCACAGCCGTTGACGCGTGAGCTGCCGCGCCAGCCCGGCCAGAAGGACACCCGGTGGGTGCACCTGCTCTCG
>JANNHO010000175.1:0-17864 GCA_031404435.1 Acidimicrobiaceae bacterium
GCGAGCGGCGCTGCAGGTGCGACCACAGGCCGTCGTCTGGCGCGCCTTGGACGCAGTCATCCGCCACGGAGTGGTCGACGCCCGCCTACTGACCGAGGAACTCGACGTGTCGGCAGGCGGCGCCACGACCGCGATCGAACAACTCGTCGGGATCGGCGCGCTCAGCCAGATCGGCAGCGGAAGCCGCAACCGCCGATTCGCAGCACCCGCCGTCCTCGAGGCGCTCGACGAGTACGCCCGCGGGATCGCCCGCCGTACCTGACCGCCACGGAGGCCGTGCGCCGTGCGGATCAACCACACCTTCACCGCTCTGAAGCGGACCGCCGTCCACGGACCTCTACCGCCCAAGCGTCACCGCAGCCTGGTCGAGGCCCGCGGGTAGACGGCGCCCTGCGTGGACGACATGCGCGGTCAACACGGGGAACCGATCGGGTTGCGGGCCGTTGCAACTGCGACCATCGCCTGCACCCCGTAGGTCGTGTCGAAGCAGAGCCGGGATCCCCGCCGCTTGCTCGCCGCGCTCGACGGCTTCGCGAACGAGCATTCGCCAGATGCATCGGGCCTGTCGTGATCGCTCCATCAGCCGTGGTACCGATCCGTAGTAGATTGGGCGACTCATGGAACCCAGACCCCCGCGGATCATCGCATTCGCCGGCAGCCTGCGGACCGACTCCAACAACAAGAAGCTGGCCCGGGCGATGGCTGCGGGGGCCGAACTGGCCGGCGCCGAGGTGCGCTTGCTCGACCTCAAGGACTACCCCGTGCCGGTACTCGATGCCGATCTCTTCGACGCCAAGAACAGCGATCCCCACCGCCTCTACGACGAGGGCGGACGGGTCGGCCCGCCCCACGACGTGCCACTTCCTGAGGGTCTACTTCAGCTCAAGGAGCACGTCCGGTGGGCCGACGGTTGGCTCGTAGCCACACCGGAGTACGGCGGCTCGATCCCGGGAATGCTCAAGAACCTGATCGACTGGCTGACCGGCTTGCGCCTGGCGAGGCGCCGCTCGACAACTTCACCTACAAGCTCGTCGCCAGAGCCTGCGTGTGCCTCGAGGGCAACGGGCACGGGGCCCTGGCAGAACTCACCCGTTTGATCACAACGCTCGGCGGGGTTGTGCTTCCGGGTAACGACATCTTCTATGTGGCAGAGGACCTTTTCGACGCCGGTGAGCAGTTTCGCGACCCAGCCAACCGTCGCGCTGCCGAACGCATCGGGCGCCGGCTCGACCGCATGATCCGCGGCTTGCACGGCGTCGCCGAGCCGTCGGGACGGTATGGGGTCGACGATGAGCGGCGATGATCAAGTCAACGGAGAGGTAGCCAGGTTGGCGGAGCTTCGTGAGCGAAGTCATCTCCGCCACCCCGTGTACGTCACCACCGAGGACGAAGTCTCACCGGCCGAAGCAGCACGATTGCTCGGCGTCTCGCGCCAGTACGTCGACCGACTCATCGCTGACGGGCGACTGCCGCACTCGCGCCAACCTGACTCCACCCATCGCACCATCAGCGTCGCCAACATCGAAGCCCTAGTCAACGAGAGGTCACGACGCCACAGCAACCCAGACAAGGCCATCAATACCTTGCTCGGGGGCGGGCTCGAATATTGAACGCAGCTGATGCGGACGGGGAATCTGGGAGGTCGCCACCCCCAGCAGGGACCCGGCTCTCCACATCCCGACGGGGCCGCCACAGCAGTAAGGCCTCAAAGAATTCGCCCTGCTTTGATGGGCGCTTGAACGAGCCTGTCTCAAGGTCTCGTCAACGCGTGTCGATACCTTGGCGTGTGCTGCGGCTGTTGTCATGTCGACGACCAACCACCCTTGGAAGCTGTTCGGGCATCCCGTTCGGTGGATAGCTCTCGCGAGGGAACGATTCGAACGCGGGAGGGATGCCGGTGGGAACGTTGTCCGTGATCGACCATCGATCGCGGAGGCTGGACCGCGTGCACCGCCGTGCGTTCGGTCACGTCGCCTTGGTCGAGGACGAGTTTCGACGCGTCGAGACGAGGTTCGTCGACGTCACTGCGGAGAGCGGCGAAGCCAGCCAGAAACGAGCGCTGGAAGAGGCGTTACGACGCAGCGAAGAGACGGCAAGGGTGTCGCTAGACGCGCTCGAGCAGGGCGTCATTTTCGCCGATCGGTCGGGCACGATTCACCGGATCAATCCTGCTGCCGAACGACTTCTTGGATATACAGCAGCTGAGCTGACCGAGTTGTGGCGGAGCCCGCACTGGGAGGTCTACGACGAGGATGGATACGTGCTCGCCCACGACCGGCGTCCACTGGTTCGCGCCTCAGTGTCGGGCGAAGCGGTCCTTGGCGAGATAGTCGGGTGGCGTCGCCGGGACGGGTTGCGGATCCTGATCCGGCTCTCGTGCATCCCCAACGCCGACGGTGCCGGAGGACTCGTGATCGCATTTTCGGATGTCACCGACGAGTTTCGCGCGCGTCGACTGCTCGACACCACCCTCGAAACGGCGCCCGTCGGCCTTGCCATCCTCGACTCGAACCGATCGATCCTGCGCTGCAACAAGACATTTGCACAACAAGCCGGCCGTCATCCGCAGGACCTAGTCGGCACCGACATCGTCAGCTTGCTCCACCCGAACGACCGGCCCGAAGCCACCGTCATCGGCCAACAACTCCGGTCCGGTGAACAACCCGGAGGCGAACTCGACCAGCGCGTGCTCAGACCCGACGGATCCGAAATCTGGGTCAACACCCACCTCGCGGTGATCCCGGATCCGGACCGGCCGCTCGCGATCGCGGCCACCTTCGACGTCACCGAGCGACGCCGGCTGGTGCTCGAACTGTCCCGATTCGACCATCTATTCCGCAACGCCAATGACATCATCACCGTCATCGACGCCGCCGGTCAAGCGCTCTACGCGAGCCCATCGAGCGAACGAATCCTCGGCTACCCCGACGGTTACCGCCACCCCAACGGAATCCTCGGACTCGTCCATCCCGACGACCTTGCGAGCGCCGCCGACGAACTCGAAGCACTCATCGACGGCACCCGCGGCACCGAACCATTCTCGGTCCGAGTCAAGTCCTACACCGGCGAATGGCGCCATCTGGAATGCGTCGGAGTCAACCTCCTTGGCGAACCCACCGTCGGAGGGGTCGTGATCACATCCCGCGACTGCACCGACAGGGTCCGTCTCAACGAACAGCTCGCCCACCGTGCCCTCCACGACACGCTCACCGACCTCCCCAACCGGCGGCTACTCCACACCACGCTCGGCCAAGCGCTCGCCCGCAGCCGGCGCAGACACGACCACATCGGACTGTGCTTCATCGACCTCGACGGTTTCAAGAACATCAACGACACCCTCGGTCACGCTGCGGGGGACGCATCGCTCATCACAGTCGCGGCTCGACTCCACGAGACAATGCGACAAGGCGACACTGCAGCCCGGATCGGCGGCGACGAGTTCGTCATCGTTCTCGACCCAGTTACCGGCGCAGAACAAGCAGTTGCCGTCGCGACCCGCATCCGAAACGCGATCATCGACTTCCCCCATACAGCCAACGTCGCAGCACGACACGGCGCGAGCATAGGTATCGCGATCAGTCAACCCGGTGACACCCCCTCCACCCTTCTTAACCGAGCCGACGCAGCCATGTACCGGGCCAAAGCACACCACAACTCGTGCATTGAAATCGCCGACGATAATTGCGTGCTCCAAGCAAGCACGCCATCGCAACACTGACCGAACATCGAGGCGAGCGACCACCCCAAGTTCGGGGGGCGGGCAGCTGCACTGAGGTGGTGGCGACCAGCCGTTCACCTGTTCGAAGAGACCGCCTCGCAGCAGGTACGGCGCAGTACGGTGTGCGGCGATTCCATTCGCGCATCGCGATCGAAGCTCAGCAGGCGGTGTCGACCGAAGGTGTCGAGCACGGAGCGCAGCGCCAGGCGATCGAGTTCGAGGTCCTGGAGTCTCAACGACCAGATCGCAGAACGCGCCAAGCAAGACGGCACCGACTCAGACCGAGTCGGCCGCCAAGAGGAGCACGATCGAGACGGCGGTTGGCTCTCGTCGCGTGAGCATTGAGCCGACCGCCTTCGGCTTCGGCGATCGAACGCACGAGTGCCAGTCCGAATCCATGGTTGTGTCCGTGGCCGCGCCGGAAAGTGTTTCGTCGTCTGCGTTGCCGGTCGACCCATTCGTCCCTACTGCATGTGCCGGATGGCTTCGGCGACGGCTCCAGTTGTGCTCATCGCGGACAGGAGCGGCAACGAGTTCTCGACCATCCATGCGTGCGTCTCGGCCGAACCTCCCGCGGTCGCGTCCTCGGCGATCACCGATTGGTACCCGCGGTCGACTGCGCCGAGGCTGCCGCCGAACAGCGCAAGGTTGGTCGACACACCGACGAGCACGACGGTTCGAACGTCGAGGTTCCGCAGCATGGCGTCGAGGTCGGTGCCGTACCACATGGCCAGACCAGACCGTCGCGAGCACACGAAGTCGCCGTCGAGCGGCGCGACCGGGGGCATGGGTTCGGCATGGGGCGTCTCGGCGACCATCGCGGCCTCTCGGTAGGAGCGACCCATGAGCGGGCTGGTCAACGCGCACCCGCGGAAGTCCGGTCGATATCCGATGTGAATGTGGAACACGGGGGCATCCGCGACCCGAAAGGCCGTGGCCAACTCGGCGATGCGCGGCAGGATGTTGCGCTGTGCCGCCTGGTCGGCGAGCTCTGCCATGGTCGTCAGGTCTGGATCGAGGATCCCCCGCTGGCACTCGCTGATCAACAGCGCCGATCGCTTGCCGGCCTCCAGACCTCGAACCATCGCTGCGCTCCTGTGCTCTCGTCGACGACCGCGCCGTCCAGCATCGCCGACCGACGTCACGTTGACAAGACACCAGCATCGAAGCGACCGATGGAACAACGATCCGCATCACCGTCCGACTACCGAGCGTGTTGATGATCATTGATTCGATACGGCTTGATCCGACATTGCTCGAAGCTGGCACCGGCTGGTCAATCAAGCCGTCAGGATCGCACCGTGCCGTCTGACCAGACCGACACGGCACACGCGCGTGCAGCACGCAACGAGGCAGCCGTCAGGCGCTTCCTCGATGGGCTGCACGATCTGACGATGCCCGATCTCACCGCAGCGCTCGAACCATTCGCCACGACGCCATCTACCAATCCCTGGTGCCGCGCCGGGCGCCGATGCAGGGCAAGGCCACCATCAAGGCCGAGCTCGAACGGCAGTTCACGCGCTACCGAGAGTGCGTGTGTGAAATCGTCGCCATTGCATCGAGGGCTCAACGCCGACGAGATGAAGCGACTCCACGGCATCGCCGACTGACGGAATCCCAGTTCCGTGGTCGCCAGAGGAACGGACGCTTCAGGCCGACGGACACCGAAATGGCCGGGTACGAAGGCGGCGCATCGAGAGCAGATTGATGGTGGACAACGTGTCGAAAGGCGTGCCACGCGGGTCGGTCCCCGTCGAGCTGGTCCGAGTCGTGCCGGCCACCTTGTCGAAGGCCCCATGGTGTTAAATGGACGGATGGGCGCGTCGTGGTTGCTTGTACGAACCGACGTGCATCGCCGATTGGCAACCGTGGTCGCACTGACGATGCTCATCGGGCTGGCGGGTACGTTCGTCCTGACGGCGGCGACCGGCGCTCGTCGCGCTGACAGCGCCCTGGAGCGGTTTCTCGATGCCACAGAGATGTGGGACGGGAGCATCGAGGTCGACTTCGCGGCGACCGAGGACGTGCTGGCTGACCTCGCTGCGCGGCCGGAAGTGGTGGCCGCCAGCGCCTTCATCTTTATCCCTCTGGTGTCCGACGAGATCGAGTTCCCGATGGCGGGGCTGGGTCCGGGATGGCTACGCGACGTCTACCGTCCACGGATGATCTCGGGTCGGCTACCCGATCCGACGCGCGTCGATGAGATGCTCGTGAACGAGGAAACCGCCCGGCTCCACCACTTCATTCCTGGTGACGTGGTTGTGCTCGAGGACTTCCTCGGCCTTGGGATTGTGCAGCCGATGACGATCGTCGGGATCCACCGCGGTGTCACCGACCTTGCCCTGGCCGACACCTATTCGGGGTCGATCGCCACCGAGGCCTTCGGCCGCCGTTTCGGTGACGCAATCTATGATTTCGTCGCGGGCACGCCGGACGAGGACGAGTTTCGGGCGCAGATCGTGGCGCGCATGGGTGCTGACAGCGCTGATCCCCTCCCTGTCCTCAACGCGGTGGCCGATCGCCATGGCGCAGCCCGGCCCCGGGTGGCGGATCGATCGACCTGGATCTCGCCGATCCAGCGCGCTCTCGCCGTGCAGGTCGAAGCGTTCTGGATCCTCGCCGTCGTCTCCGGTATGTCGTCGCTGATCTTGCTCGGAATGGCTGTGGCGCGACTCGCGACCGGCAGCAGTCATCCGGACGAAACGCTGCGCGCCATCGGGCTCGGGTCGATATCTCGGGTCTTGGTGCCTATCGCAGTCCCGGCACTAGTTGTGATCGCGGGCTGCGCCTTGGCGGTTGCCGGTGCATTTCTGGGTTCGTCGCTGGTGCCACTTGGTTCGGCGCGGCTCGTGGAGCCCGACCCTGGAATATGGGTTGACCCGACGACTTTGCTTGTCGGTGCTTTGGCCCTGGCCGCCGGCGTGCTGATCATCACCGCCGTCCTCGCCCATTTGGACAGGCTCCGCACACGGCGTCCGGCTCGGTCCTCCCGCTCGCCCCTCCAACTGCCATTGCAAGCAACGCTGGGACACGATCTCGCGTATCGCGAGTCCAGCTGGGGATGCCTCGCGCTGGTGGCCACCGGCGTCGGCCTCAGCTTGGTTGTGTCGGTCTCGGTGTTCACCGCGAGTTTGGATCGACTGATCGAATCGCCTTCGCTGTTCGGGTCGGACTACGAGGTAAGGCTGTACCCCAATGATGGCGTCGAGTCCGAGGAGGCGTTTGCCGACATCGATCTCGCCGACCCCACGATCGAGTCGGCGGCGATCAGCCAAATCGCGCAGGTAACGGTCGCCGGTGACCTGGTCGAGACCTTGGTGATCAACCCCGTTCGAGGCGCTGTGGGAGTCACCCTTCTTCGTGGGCGCGCACCACAGGCAGACGACGAGGTGGTCCTCGGTCCCACGACCGCGGACCGTCTCGGGCTCGACTTGGGGGAGGAAGTGATCATCACCGGCGCCCGAGGGCGTCGAATGCGGATCGTCGGTGAGGCGGTGTTGCCACTCCATGATGTAGGCGCCTACGGCGATGTGATGTGGCTGACCCCGGCCGCCGCTGAGCGTCTTGAGATCGAGCCCAAGGAGCCCCAGCTTCTAATCAACCTCGCGGAGGGAGTCACCCAGGATGATCTCGCCACCGCTATCGGCAACCCTGGCGGCAGGGTCTCGGTCCCCGACGATGTGACCAACCTCGACGGTGTCGGCCAGATCCCCGTCGCACTCGCGATCTTTGGCGCAATGCTGGCCGCTGCCGTGCTCGCCTTCGCATTGGTCGGCATCGTGCGGCGGCGCCGCCACGACTTGGCGATCCTGCGTGCGCTCGGTGCTTCACCGCGACAGATCGGTGGATCGGTACTCACAGCATCCGTCCTCATCGTGGGTCCCAGCGCGGTTTTCGGAATCGTCATCGGCGCCGTCCTTGGACGGGCGTATTGGACGAGCGTCGCAGCCGGCGTGCCAGTCGCCGCCCAACCGGTCGTGCCGCTCGCAATGGTCGCGCTCATCGCGCTCGGAGCGCTCGCGACGGGATGCCTGCTCGTCGCCGGACCCGCCCGGCTAGCCACGCGAATCCGGCCAGCGGAGATCCTCCGGCGGCTCTGATTCAATTCCCTGTCGCCCGTTCTGTTGGCGCGCCTCGTGAACGCGATGTAGTCGATGACGTTACGAATCGACCCAGCGTCGGTGAGCCCGGCACCATGATGGAACTATCCGAACTCATTGCCATCTGGCACATACCGGGCGACGCACGGGACGACCATGCCGTTCGGCAGCGGTACCCGTGTCGAGGAACTGCTCGCGAGTCATGCTGGTGACGTCATCGGACAAGTGCTCGAGCCAGGCCTTGCACGTGACGGTGTGGTCCCACGAGCGCGTCCGCTGCCCCGAATCGGATGCAGCCGGACCGGGAAGCGACTTGCAGGTAGCGGTCGCGGTTGTCGGGCCGGGGGCGTCAGAGAACCACGATTCGACGAGCGTTGTGGCCGTCGAGAGGTCCTGGGCGAGGCCGCCGAACAGGTTGAACGCCAACGCTTCCGACGACAGCAGGTCGGCCCACAACCGCTCATGATCGAAGCTCTGGTGCCGCTCGACGACACTCGTGCGAGCCCGCGCCGCCTGCAGCGCCGCAGGGGTGATGAGATTGGCGCCGGTCGTGCGGGCATCGTCGAGCGGCATCCGACTCCCGACTGCACGAAGCAATTGATCGGGTCCCCGGTCGATGAGGTCGTGTACCGATCGGATGTCCGTTGACCTCGCGCCATTGCGCTTGCTGATAGCGAGCCCCGCGACGGAAGCTGGTCATCGCCGGATGTCGGGCAACACGGTCGTCGTTGTCCCAACAGTGCGCGGCGCGCAACATCGTCTCCGTTGGCTCGAACTGCTGGTTCATTGCGGTGTCTCGGACAAGGTTAGATCGTCGGATGGGTCGCGACCAGCGACCGCCTCGGTTGTGTCGCCAAGCCGTGTCGCGGCGCTGACGTCCTGGGAACGTCGCATCACGCGTCGCAGAACTCGGCCACACGGCCCGCCTCACCCTTGGACGCGCTCACCGCGCGCAGCCCTGGCAACGATGGTCGAAATCCGCCGTGCTCGAGTGTCGTCTTTGGCTGCGCTGATGATCCACCACAGCATGAGCTTCCGTGCGCTCGGAGGGAACCCGTCCCAGGCGATACGCGCGGCGACGTTCGCGTCCAGAGCGATCGCGAGGTTGTCCGGCTCGACGAGGTCCTCGACCGGGTCGTAGATCGTCCACCAACCGTTGTCCCTCGCGACCTCGACGGCGCGCCGCCCCGCGTCGGTCATCAGTCCGGCTACTTCCATGTCCGCCACGCGCTGTCGATTCAGTCGGGTCCACGTGCTCCTCGGCTTGCGCTGCGTGAGGAGCTGCAATCCCCGGTCGTGGTCGAAGATGGTCACTGTCGAGTCGATCCAACCGAAACAGATCGCCTCCTCGACCACCGCTGGGTACGGGCATCTCGGCATTCCCGAAGCCGTGCGCCACGAACACAACCAGACACCCGGCGCGCCAAGGTGGTTGTGCTCGAGCCAGGAGCGCCACTGCGCACGGGTCTCGGCGTGGTAGATCGAATAACCGAACTTCCAAGCCGCCGCGTGGGCTGACGACGAGCGGGGCAACGGCTCCATTGCCAACGAGCGTAAGCGATGCTCAGCGTCTCGCGCCGACGCCGCTTCCGTTGGGGAGCGACCGGTCCTGCCGGTGCGATCAGTGGATGACCAGCACCTCGTGTTTGTGCTGTACGTAGCTGCTCTTCGGACACATGCAGCGACCAAGCGTCGCGGCATCTGTGGTGAACGACGACAGGCCCGGTGATGAGCGCTGGGTGACGGGATCAGTCGGGCAGGCCGTTTCGGGCGAGCGCAGCGTTGCTCCAGCCGGATTCTCCGGTGAGCTCGCGGCCGAACCAGGCAGGCGGGGTGAACGCAGCTGCCTCCGTCTCGGAACTGAACTCGACCTCTGCCACGCACAACCCGGCGAGTGCACCGGCATACACGTCGACTTCGGCGACGTGCCCGAGCGGGTCATCGAGCATCACTCGGTGGCGCGTCTTGTCAATCCGTCGTCGGGCGGTGTGCGGCCACAAATTGTCTGCCTGCTCGGCTGAGATCGCGACGTCAACCTCGGTTCGGGACAGCCCTGTCCCGGCCTTCACCGTGAGCGTCGCGTTCGTGGATGTGATGCGGATGCGAACCTCGACGGTTTCTTCCTCGGCGAGGTACCCCTGCCGGATGTGGACACCGGGGCCGAGCCGCTCGGCAGTCGGGGACTCGGGCAGGATGAACTTCCGCTCGGTCTCGATCGTCACCCGATCAGTATGTGGCATTCCCCGCTACCTTCGACGCTGATGCGTGTGGTCACCTTTCTGCTCCGAGGGCACGAGAGGACAGTTTTGGAGTCGCTCAACGAGCTCGGGTTCGTGTTCGGGCATTCGCGGGTCATGACCACGACGGTCGTCGACACCTTTGATGGACGGTTGCACCGCGCCGGTCTTCGGCTCCAAGTGAACGAGTCCGAGGGTCTCGACCTCGTGCTGTCCGGCGAGGGGACCGTACCTGCGTACGTTGCGGTCGTCGCGGTGCCCCGTGTCCCGGTTGACATCCCAAGTGGTCCGTTCCGGTCTCGCATCGCAGCCTTGATCGACGTGCGAGCGCTGTTGCCGCAACTTCGGGTGGGCGCGGCTCGAACCAGTGGTGTGTGGCGAGACGCAGCCGGGAAGGTCGTGGCCATTGCTGAGCTGCACGAGGGTGTCCGTGTCATCGACCGGCCCGACATCGACTGCCGCGAATCGACAATCGAGATCCACGCGGTTCCGGGGTACAGCAAGCAAACTCGCTGCACCCTGAAGACGCTCCGCGACGTTGGGGCAGCGGAGTGCGAGACCGACACGTTGACGCAGTGCGCTGCGGCGGCCGGTGTGGATCTCGCCGGTTTCACGGCGACCGCAACCGTCCCGCTCGATCCCGAGATGTCAGCGATCGACGGGTTCCGCCTGGTGCTGGCGAACCTTGCCACGGTGATCGACGCGAACAGCCAGGGCACCATCAACCAGTCAGACCCGGAGTTCCTGCACGACCTGCGGATCGCAGTCCGACGCACCCGCACTGTCCTCTCCCAGGCCAAACCAGTGCTTTCCGCTGCGGTCCTCGAACACATCCGAGACGGGTTCGCATGGCTCGCCGACCTCACCGGAACGCCACGCGACCTCGACGTCTACCTCCTCGAGTGGCCGCGCTACACCGAGCCCCTCGGCGCCGATCTGGCCCGATCGCTCGAACCGGTGCGCGACCTCCTCGAACGACGTTGCGCCGACGCGCACATCGAGCTCGAACGCGCCCTTCGCTCCGCACGGGCAACCGACCTGATGGGCGCGTGGCAGACGTGGCTCGCCGAGCCACTAGGAAACGACGACCTCCCGGCGCGAGCCAGTCGTCCGCTCGGCCGGCTGGTCGCCCAACGCATCGCCCGTGCCCACAGAATCCTGCTCGAGCGCGGCCGGCTGATCGGTCCGGACACGCCGGCAGAACAGCTCCACGACCTCCGCAAGGACGCCAAGAAGCTCCGCTACCTCCTGGAGTGCTTCGGCAGCCTGCTACCGGATAAGGCTCGCAAGCGGTATGTCAAGCGACTCAAAGCGCTGCAGGACGGCCTCGGCGAGCATCAAGACGCCGAGGTCCACGTCAGCCTGCTGCGAGCCATCGAGCGCGAGTTCCACGAGACCGACGCGTCACCCGCCACGATGCTCGCCATCGGTCAACTCACCGAACGCTTTGATCACCAACGCCTTGCGGCCCGCGCCGAGTTCGCCGAGCACTTCCCCGACTACGACAGACCGGCCACGCAACGCGCCCTCGATGCCATGCTCGAAGGTAACGATCGATCGATGACATCGGTGGCGGGCTCGCCGACCCACGCCTTTCTGTCGGACACCTGCCAGGAAAGATGCACGCCCGGTGGCCGCCTACCCCGGCCGACCGGCCTCGAGCAACGGCCGCACCCTGAGAAGCATCGTGCCATAGACTCCGCTGTACACGCGAGCCCCGGTCCCTGGCATCCGCGAGTGATTGCGAAGTACCGATGGAGCTGGAGACCGCGGTTGACCGACAAGGACACCACACCCCTCAACTGGACGGCCGCGAACGAGCCAACGCTTGATTGGACCGTTTTCGCTGATCCCGCTCGGTCCGGATTCGTGGAAGGACTCGACCGCACAGCGCTCGCCGGATCAGCGACGCTGCAACGTGTCGTCGACCTCGCGGCTGCTTTGGCGGGCAGCAAGTTCGCCCAGATCTCGTTGATCGGTGACGTCCAATACGTCCCCGTCGCGCACGGCGTCGCACCATCCGCCGAAGGTACGCCGGTGCCAGACAGTCTCTGCTCGGTCACGATGGCTGCCGGCCAGAGCGTCATCATTGCTGACGCCTTCGCTCATCCTTGGGTGCGCGATCTCCCTCCGGTCGCGTCTGGCGAGGTGGGTGCCTACCTTGGAGTCCCGCTCCGCAGCTCCGATGGTTATTTGCTGGGCTCGTTGTGCGTTTTCGACGAGCACACCACGCTTTGGCCGAACCACCTCGCAGGCGCACTGGAGGATCTGGTGACGTTCGCCGTCACGGAGATCGAGCAGATCGCGACGATCAACGCTCAGGTGCAGCACGTCCAGCAGCTCACCAGCGCAATCCAACTCATCGTTGCACCGCCCCCCGTGGCCGTGCCACCCGGGATGCAGCTCGTCGGCTGCTACCGATCCGCCGAGGTCGGCGGCGACTGGTACGAATGGACACCGCTCGACTTCGACGCTCCGGCGCGGGTGTCCGAGATCGCCATCACCATCGGTGACGTGGCAGGGCACGGGCTGCCCGCCGTCGCAACCATGGCTCGACTCAAAGCACACGTGCACGCCTACGTCCGCGAAGGGCACAACCCCGGACAGACCCTTCGACTCGCCAGCAGAGCGTTCGAGGACTCCGGCCAGATGGCCACCGTCCTCGACGCCCGCTACCGAAGAAGAGACCGAGTGTTCACCTACGCCTCGGCAGGCCATCCACCCCCGCTCATTCTTCGTCGCGGGAACGCGTTTTTCGCCGATCTCCAGCCCGGCCCGCCCATCGGCTTCGGAGCCCTCATGCCTCGAACCCACTCACTGCGTCTTGAGCCGGGCGACACTGTTGTGCTGTGTACCGACGGACTGTACGAGCAGCGGCGGACAACACTCGACGACTCGCTCGAAGCCCTTCGCGAGCACGCACGGCGCATTGCGCACGAGACGACGACCCTCGACGAACTGGCCGACGCCCTCCTGCACATCCCGCTGAGTGACACCAACGACGACGCCTGCCTCGTCGCACTCCGAACCTAGGCGGGGAGCCATCGACGGCAATGATCGACGGGATGGATGACTCCGAACCGAACAGTCTCGCCATCACGCGTGATGACGACCACGTGGCGGTAATCGAAATCCAGCGCTGTCCCGACAACTACATCGACGTGGATCTCGCCACAGCGATCGCCGACGCCCTCGATGAGCTCGAAGCTGATGCATCGTGTCGAGCGATCGTTCTGATGTCGAGCGGCAAGAATTTCTGCGCCGGCGCCCGGCTCAGCCCGCTCGCCGACGATCTCCCTCCCGGGGACAAAAACCCGCTGTACACCCAGGTCACGCGGATGTTCGGCGGCAGTCTCCCCATCGTCTGCGCCGTGCAGGGCGCAGCGATCGGCGCTGGACTCGGTCTCGCGCTCGCGGCCGACTTCCGTGTGGCGTGTCCCGAAGCGCGTTTCGGCGCGACGTTCGCCCGCCTCGGTTTCCACCAGGGCTTCGGTCTCACAGTCACCCTGCCCCGTGTGGTCGGCGAGCAGCACGCGCTCGAGATGCTGTACACCGGTCGTCGGATCACGGGCGACGCGGCGTTCGCCATGGGTCTGTGTGACCGCCTCGTTCCGGCGGAGGCGCTTCGCGACGAGGCTCGCGCGTTCGCTCGCGAGATCGCCGAATCCGCCCCGCTGGCCGTACGTGCGATTCGTCGCACGATGCGCGGCGCTCTCGTTGCGCAGGTGCAACGGGCTACCGAGATCGAACACGCTGCGCAGCAGATCCTGAGGCGTTCCACCGACTACCGCGAGGGCGTGGCCGCGATCGCTCAACGACGCACACCGACGTTCATCGCGCAATGATGAAGGCTGCTCGGGGGATTGATCGTGGCACTCGATCGAGGGTGCAAGCGAGAATGGGGACGCCATGAGCGTGACGAAGTTGGACGAAACCGAACTGGCGGCTCGCGCAACAGCCGCCGTGCAACACCGTTTCCCCGGTGCCTCGGTCGCAAACGTCGTGCAGTTGGTCGGCGGCACCTCAAGCCTCACGTATGTGGCCGAGATGACGGTGCCGACGAGTACCGGCGACGAGGCACGCCAGGCAGTGGTCAAAGCGGCTCCGCCCGGCCTCGAACCGGTTCGCAACAGAGATGTTCTCCGCCAGGCGCGGCTGTTCGACGTGCTGGCTGAACACCCGCAAGTCAAGGTGCCGCAGGTGTACGGCACCAGTGACGGCGAACCTCCGGCCGTTCCCCCGATGTTCGTGATGTCCTACGTTGCCGGCGAATCGTACGAACCTGCGTTCACCGCCGACGAGCCGACGATCACCATTGACGAGCTGAGACAGCGGGCCTTCGCTGCCGCTCACATGGCCGCCGCCCTGCACTCCGTCGACATTTCCGCTACCGCCGTTGCCGACGAGAGAATAACCGATCTCGGCATGGAAGTTGGGCGCTGGGCGCGCGCGTTCGACTCCGTCGACGACGACTTGCGGTCGGGCCACGAGCACGTGCGTGACGCCCTGCTCGCGCAGATCCCCGCAGCGGTTCCCCCATCCGTCCTCCATGGCGACTTCCGCCTCGGAAACATGCAATGCAACGGGGGGCGAGTCGATGCACTGATCGATTGGGAGATCTGGTCGCTCGGTGACCGTCGGCTCGATCTCGCATGGTTCCTGCTCAACTCCGACCCGCACCACCCCAACTCGCGCAAGGCAGACACCGGATTGCCGGAGCCGGCGGCCCTGATCGATGCCTACCAAGAGATGTCCGGGGTCACGATCGAAGACATGGGCTGGTTCAACTCCCTCGTGCGCTACAAACAGGCTGCAGCTTCGGTGTTGATCATCAAGAACAACCGGAAGCTGCCCCAACCCGGTGTGGACATCGATTCGATGCTCAACGGACGGGGCAAGCTGCTCCAAGCCGCGCTGCAACAATTGCAATGAGCACCGATATCCGCACCAGACCCGCTGTTGCCGACGAGCGACGATCCATGGGGCTACCGCGCTCGGCGTGTCGTCGTGACCGGGGCTGCTTCGGGAATGGGGAGGGCGGCATGCGAGATCCTGGTCGCACTCGGTTCCGACGTCGTCGGTGTCGACATCCAGACGATCGAGGCGGATGGAGCTATCCGGTGTCACGTGGTCGATCTCGCCGACGCAGCCTCGATCGACGCAGCCGTCGATGCGATCGGCGGGCCGGTCGACGCCCTGTTCAACTGTGCGGGAATTCCTGGTACGGCCGAGGCGCGCACGATCCTCTCGATCAACTTCTGTGGTCTCCGCCGCTTCACCGAAGGCATCGTTGCGTCGATGCCACGGGGTTCCGCGATCTGTTCGATCGGGTCGGCGGCGGCGGTCAACTGGCCGTACCACGTCGACGCCTTTCTTGAGCTGCTCGCGCTCGGCGACGACGCAGAAATGCTGGACTGGCTCGACTCCCGGCTCTCGGTGCTGGGCTACCCGTACGACGTGTCGAAGGAGGCGGTCAACGTCTACACAGCCTGGCGGGCGATCGGCCTCAACGAACTGGGCATCCGGATGAAGTGTGTGAACCCGGGCGGCACGTTCACCCCGGCGAGTCGCGAGTTCAGCAAGGCGGTGCGGGCGAAGGACTTCGGTGCGGAGATGATCGAGCACTGGCCGCGCCTGATGGGTCGCATGGCCCGCCCCGGCGAGCAGGCGTGGCCGATGGTGTTCCTCAACAGCCCGTTCGCCAGCTTCGTGAACGGGGCGAGTTTACGTGGACGGAGGCCTCACGTCGGGGCTGTTCACGCGCCAGCACCATCCCAAGGTGGCGGCCGGCATGTTCTGGCATCCGCCGCAAGCATCCGGCGGCGGCTGACATGCACGTCCGCAACCAGTTGTTCATCGGTGGGGTGTGGGTCGCTCCGGCGAGCGACGCGGTGTTCGAGATCGTCTGTCCGAGCACCGAGGAAGTCGTGGGACGGGTGCCAAGCGGTGGTTCGCTCGACATGGACCGCGCGGTCGGCGCCGCTCGGCGCGCCTTCGATGGCGGTGAATGGTCTCGGTGCCCACCGGTCGAGCGAGCCCGTGTGCTTGCAGAGGTCAGTCGACGACTGGGCGACCGAGCCGACGAGCTGGCGCAGGTGATCACCACGGAGATGGGCGCACCGATCTCGTCCGCCAAGCCCGACCAGGTGCTCCAGCCGATCGCAACGATCGACTACTACGTGTCGCTCGCCGCTTCGTACCCGTTTGAGGAGCAACGTAGCGTCGGGCGCGCCACGACGGTCGTCCACGATCCCGTCGGGGTGGTCGCGGCAATCGTGCCGTGGAACGCCCCGCTGTGCAGCATCGTCAACAAGCTCGCACCGGCATTGCTCGCTGGTTGCGCCGTCGTCGTGAAACCTGCGCCCAACACTCCGTTGTCGGCGATGATCCTGGCCGACGTGCTAGCAGAAGTGGGTCTCCCCGACGGGTTGGTCAGCATCGTGCCGGCCGATCGGGCGGCTGGCGAGCACCTGGTCGCCCACCGCGATGTCGACAAGGTGGCGTTTACCGGCAGCACGGCCGCCGGCCGCCGGCCGCCGGATCATGGCCGCCGCTGCTGCGAACATGACCCGGGTAGGCCTCGAGCTGGGCGGGAAGTCGGCGGCCATCGTGCTCGACGACGCCGACATCGCCGACACGTTGAAGCGCCTCGTGCCCTTGGCGATCGGCAACACCGGTCAAGCGTGCACCGCCCAGACCCGGGTGCTGGTCCCTCGGGAGAACCACGACGCGTTCGTGGAGGCGATGTGTGCGGCGATCGCGAGATGGCCACCTGGTGATCCATTCGACCCGGCAACTCGAACTGGCCCGCTCGTTTCGAAGGCGCAGCTCGACCGAGTGCTCGGCTATCTCGATCTCGCCCGCCAGGAAGGCGCGACGGCGGTGATCGGCGGAGGTCGCACTGTTGGTCTGGCGAAGGGTTTCTTCGTGGATCCGACCGTGCTCACCGGCGTGACGAACGACATGCGGGTGGCGCGAGGAGAGATCTTCGGACCCGTGGTCGCGATGGAGGAAACCGTTCGTCGCGCTCTCGACAGGTGTGCAGCACGTCGCGACGGATCGGAAAGAGACACGACCCTGGGCGCCGAAGGTTACGACCTCGGCGCTTGCGTGTCGACTCAGACGTCCCATTCCAGGAGCAGGCTGCTCATGCCGATCTGTCCGCCGTGTTCGAGCAGTTCCTGGCCAGGCACCAGCCGGTATTCGGGGATGCGTTCATGCCACATCTCCATCGCGACCCGCAGTTCTTGGCGGGCGAGGTGCGAGCCGAGGCAGCGGTGCGGGCCGGCACCGAAGGCGATATGGCGGTTGGCCTGGCGGTCGATGATCACTTGGTCGGCGTTTTCGAACTCTCGAGGATCCCGGTTGGCGGCCACGATCGGCAGGTAGATCATCTGTCCGGCCTTCACCGGGCACCCGGCGATCTCGGTGTCGCTCATCACCTTGCGGCCGGGCGTGACGAAGCTGTAGTAGCGCAGGAACTCTTCCATCGCGGCAGGGACCATCTTGGGTTCGGCAACGATTCGGTGGCGGTCGTCGTCGTGGGTTGCGAGGTGCCAGAAGCTGTACGTCAGTTGCGCAGCGACGGTGTCGAGGCCCGCCATGAACATCAGCAGACAGAAATCAAGTAGGTCCTGATCGGGAATCGGCGCGCCGTCGATCTGCCAGCTGAGCGCCGCGCTCAACAGATCTCCGCGCGGATCCTTTCGACGGGTTGCGATGAGCTCGCTGAAGTACCCCATCACAGCCACCATTGCATTCATCTGGCGTTGCTGGCCTTCGGTGCTGGTGAACTCCTTGTGGAGGATG
>JANNHO010000176.1:0-3307 GCA_031404435.1 Acidimicrobiaceae bacterium
GCACCCTGACAGCAGTTGCGCTGGACAGACTTCGGCCCGATCCGCCGTTGCAGGTCTCGTGCCGGCAGAGTTCAGGAGGTACGAGCGCCCGTAGCGATGACGATCAGTGTGAGGCCGATCGCGAGAACCGGCCAAGGATGGTGCAGCCACGCGAGCGCTACGGTTTCTGGCACCAGCGAGTCGGGCACGATCACGCCCGCGATCGACCAACCGAAGGCTGCCGTCGCGCCACCTTCGGCGGCATGCTCCGGGAACCGTCGTGCGAGCCACGCCCTCGCGGCTACCGCCGAGGTAACAAGGGCCGCGAGCGATGCTGCCGAGGGAACCTGCGATATCTGACCGTCGAACAACAGCCGTGCAGCCAGGATGAGGAGTGTCGCCGCAGCAGCCGTGGCAGGGACGAGAAGCGCGAGCCGATGGGTCAGACGGGCGCGTGCAGTGACCGGCATCGGTTGGAGCAGAGCGTAGGCCGGGTCGTCCAGCGCCATCGATGCGGCCGCCGCCAACGCCCCACATGTCATCACTCCGAGCTCCGTCGGACTAAGCGGGGTCCCGAGGCGAACAATGGCAACGACGGCGACGCTCGTGATCGTCACCGTGGTCAGCGGTGTCCATCGAACCGCTCGCCAGGTTGGAGCCAGCCAGGAGTTCAAAGTCGCACTCCAGGGCTCATACCGGCGAGACGACCAGTTGGGCAACGACTCCGATAAGGGCGAGTGTCAGGCCGATCATGGCGCCACGCCGCCCGATCGCGCCACGCGCAGCTAACCCGGAGGCCGTCAGCGAGAGACCAATGAGATAGACGTTGTGCCAACCAACGGTGGGTAGGTGGGCGCCGAGACTCACCGCCATACCGAGATCGACATCCATCGGTTGTGTCTGCAGCGGCGCAAACGCATGAAGGCCATTCGCGTTCCACGCCCAAGCCATTCCGAAGAACACGAACCACAGCACGGCACCGACGATCATCACCGGTGCAGCTCGGCGCACGGCGCGGCCGGCGGCCACTCCGGTGGCACCCGCCAGGGCGACGAGCAACACTGGCTGGAACAGCTCGGGCACGGAGTGCTGGGCCGTGTCGGTGCGTCTGGGCGATTCGCCGATCCAGAATCCGCCCTCGATGCGCGACACCACGCTGATGCCGATGACGACGAGTGCGCCCAGCGCGACGGGAACGACGAGACCGGCAAGCCGAGCGATGGCCCGCTCACCCGCGTCAAGCGGCGCCTCCTCGGCCAGGCCCGGCAACTCCGACGATCGGTCGCGTCCTCCGGTTTGCACACCGGCGATGAACACTCCCAGGAGGAAGGGACCAATCGACAGGGGGACCGTCCACTCGTAGCTCGCGCCCGACCAGTCATTTTCGCTATTGGTTGCCATGACGATGGTCAAGCCGAGGCCGATCCAGATCGAGGCCCGGGTCAGGTACGACTTGGCCTCAAGCCTGCACAGCATGCGCAGGGATGTTCGATGTTCGGCGGCCGCCCGGGCGATGGTTTCGGTCACGATGGTGTCCCGATCTCGCTGGTGAGCAGCAGGTAGCCGTCGTCGAGAGTCGGCTCCACGAGCTGTGCGCCCGAAGGAGGGGTGCCGATGCTGCGCACCTCGCCGTGACTGGTGAGCCACGAGCGCAGGGCGGCCGGATGCGGTTGGTCGTCCACCCACACGCGACCGGAGGCGGTAGCGGCAAGCAAGCTCGGCGTTCCGTCGAACACCAGCCGACCGCGATCGAGCACGAGAACCTGTCTGCAAAATGCGGCCACTTCTTCGGTGTGGTGGGTCGACAAGAACACCGTCGATGCGGTTCCAGCGTGGGAGAGGACGGTACGCAGGCGCAGCCGTTGGTCGGGGTCGAGTCCGGCGGCCGGTTCGTCGAGAACGAGCAGAGCGGGCCTGCCGAGGAGGGCGGCAGCCAGCGCAACGCGCCGCTGCATCCCTCCTGACAACGTGCGGATCCGGCGGTGCATGTCGGCCTCCAACCCGACATCGTGCAGGACACGACGAACCTCATCGCGTCGGGTGCTCCGGTGGCTGATCTCTTTCAGCACGGCGACGTAGTCGACCAAGTCGAACGCGGTGAAGCCCCGGTACAGCCCGGCCTGCTGCGGGAGGTAGCCAAGCTGCCGACGAATCGCCAGCCGCTGGTCGGCACGTGCCGGGTCGTGACCGAGGAGCCGCAGGTTACCGCTGTCGGGAACGAGCACCGTGGCCAGCATCTTCAACAGTGTGGTCTTACCGGCACCGTTGGCACCGAGTAGGCCGATGACGCCACCGCCGCCCGTCCAATCGATGCTGTCGACGGCAGTGGTTCCGCCGAAGCGCTTTTCCACTCCGCTGAGCTCGAGGTCATGGTTCATTGAGATCTCCAGTTCGGTCGGGCATCTCGTCTGAGATGACAGATGGCAGCGGCAATGACCGCGATTGCGATGCACGCCAGGCGGACTGCCCGCGGATCAGTCGCGAAGTCGGCCAAGGCAGCCTGTTCCGGCACAGGGCGATGCCGTGTCCACCAGGACACGATCAGTGCGACCCAACCTCCCGCCAGAACGAGCGCGAGGTTCGTGGGATTAAACCATGTACCGAGCGCAAGGACCGTCGCCGTGAGAGCGAGTCCAGGAAGCAGCCAGAGCAGGAGGACCTCCGCTGATAAGGGAGCAACGGCGGACGCTGCGAGTCCGGCGACCAAGGTGACAACAGATGCCACCATCGCTCGCAGGAACGGGAGTCGGCCGGCGGCGAGGGGTGTCGCCGGGGCCATCGCTCCTGCCGGATCTGCCTCGGGTCGAAATGCGCACACTGCACCGGCAACGGGCGCCAAGGGTGCCAAGGCGAGCAGCACCGGCAGCGATTGTGGAGCGTCGACCACGGTGAGGATCCCGATGAGAACGAGCAGGATCGAGGCGAGGCCGAGCGTCGCTGCGACCAACGGCGGGCTGGCGAGGCAGAGCTGGAGCGCCGACGTCGCCATTCGCAGCACGCGTCGCGGCTGGTCGATGCGATCGACGATTCGACTCCAGCTCGCATCGGAGGCGGAGTCGCCGGTGGTCATCGAAGCGCGCGCTACGGCCAGGGCAGCGCAACACGAGGCGCACGCCACGAGATGCGCTTCAACCGACGCGATCTCGAACGATCGTGCGGCGCCGCTCGCGTATCGGCCGAGCTCGTCAGCTGGCACGTGCCATCTGTCGATCGTGGTCATATCAAGGCCTCCCGGAGCTCCTGCTTTGCGCGCATCATCCGTGTCTTCACCGTTCCTGACGGGAGCCCGAGCATGCGCCCAGCCTCCTCACAGGTCAATCCGTCGAGC
>JANNHO010000177.1:0-14848 GCA_031404435.1 Acidimicrobiaceae bacterium
GGGCGCTGCCGTCCTCTGGGGTGAACGTCATCGTCACGGTGCCGGCACCGGGGACCTTGAAGTCAGTGGCCTTGTATTGATCGGCGTGAGCATGGCGGCCGATCACGATGGGCTTGGTCCAACCCGGCACCAGCCGAGGGATGTTGGAGATGATGATCGGCTCGCGGAAAATGACTCCACCGAGGATGTTGCGGATGGTGCCGTTCGGCGACTTCCACATCTTCTTCAGTCCGAACTCCTCCACGCGGGCCTCGTCGGGCGTGATGGTGGCGCACTTGACGGCCACGCCGTACTTCTTGGTGGCCTCCGCCGAGTCGATGGTGACCTGGTCGTTGGTGGCATCGCGGTGTTCGATCCCGAGGTCGTAGTACTTCAGGTCGATGTCGAGGTACGGCAGGATCAGCTTGTCCTTGATGAACTGCCAGATGATGCGCGTCATCTCGTCGCCATCCATCTCGACGAGCGGGGTATCAACCTTGATCTTCGCCATCGTGGGCACACCTTTCACCTTCGCCGCACCTGCCGGGCGGCGAACTTGTATCGGACTTGTACAGGCTAGCCGTTGGTGTCAGGTGGCGAGCGGGTTCGGCCAGTCGACGTCTTCAGTCGAGGCGCCAGCGGCGCGGATCTGTTGGCGTTGGGCGGCGACCCGCTCGGCGATCTCGGCCAGGTCGGCGGGCAGTTGCGCGGCGATGAAATCACGCAGCTGACCTGCCAGCGACGGGCTGCGACCCTGCGTAGATACCGCCACGATCACCGGCCCGCGCCGCTCGACCGCGGGGAGGATGAACGAGCACCGTTGCGGGTCGTCGACCGCGTTGACGAACACCCCCGCCCGCTCGCCGTCGTCGAACACCTGCTGTTGCACCGCCGGATCGTTCGTGGCCGCAACCACCAGCCATGCCCCCTCGATGTCACCCGACTCGTATCGCCGCCGAACGAACGTGACATTCGCTGGATCACGGGCTGGATCGAAGGCGGGATCGAAGTCTGGGGAGACCACCGTGACGGTCGCTCCGGCAGCGACCAATCCTGCCGTCTTGCGGAACGCAATCGTGCCCCCGCCGACCACAACCACCCGCCGACCGGCCAGGCGGACAACGATTGGATAGCCATCGTCGATCGATGCACTCGGGTCAGGTCGGGCGTCAGTCATCCAGCAGTGGGTCGAGTGTGCGGTCGAGCATTCGGCCGACCATGCGCGCCGGCAAGTACGGAGGCGTCCTCGGTGAACGCGGCGACCGCTCCGATCACGATCACAGCCGGCGAGCAGACATCGGCATCGGCCAGCGAGCGCATATCACCCGACCAGATCCGCTGCCTCGCAGTGGTCGCTTCCATCACGACCGCAACGGGGGTGTGGTCGTCGAAGCCGTGCCCGCACATCCGCTGAACGATCTCGCTGCGCCGTTCGATCCCCATCAGCACCACGACCGTGCCGCCAAGATCGGCGACTGCGCGCCAGTTGACCGGGCTGGTTTCGAGCGCCTCGTGCCCGGTGACGATCGTGACCGAACGGGCGATGCCCCGATGGGTGACGGGGATGCCGGCCGCAGCCGGTCCGGCGAGCGCCGAGGTGATCCCTGGAACCACACCGCAGGCGATGCCGTGACGGGCGAGAACCTCGATCTCCTCGCCACCCCGTCCGAAGATGAACGGATCGCCACCTTTGAGCCGGACCACCCGCCGACCGGACTGAGCCACGCTGACGAGGATGTCGTTGAGAACGTCTTGGGTGTGGCTCCCACCGGGCCGCTTGCCGACATCGATCAGCTCCGCGTGCGGCGACGCGAGCGCGAGGATCTCGTCGGAGACGAGGCGGTCGTACAGCACCACCTCGGCCTCGCCAAGCAACCTCACGGCCTTGATCGTCAGCAGTTCGGGATCACCGGGCCCGGCACCGACCAGGAACACGGAGGGTTCCGACCCCATCAGCTGACTGCTCCGACACCGACGAATGCCACGGCCGGATCATCGGCCGCCTCGATGATCATCCCGGCGCCGGCCGTCGCGCTGGTGACCGCGTCGATGACGATGAAGCTGCCCATGACCCGGTTGCGCCGGTACGGATCGGTCGGGAGCGGAAGCGAGGTGATGAACGAGACGGTACCAATCTCGTTCATGGCCAACTCCTCAACATCGACATTGCTCGTCAAGTGGGTGACATCGAGCTTGTCGTGCAACGCAGCCACAACGGCCTTCGTGGTGCGCGTCGCGTGTTTGATCAGCACCCGGGCACCCGCCCGCAGGGGCGCTTCGGTCATCCAGGCAACACGGGCGGTGATCTGGCGGTGTACCACCGGCGGCGAATCGGCGGCAGCGATCACATCGCCGCGGCTCACGTCGACTTCGTCGGCGAGCTGTACTCGCACCGCCGGAGCTGTTCCCTCCACGGCCGCGATCCGGCTGCGCATGCCCGACGGCAGCACCACGACTGCGTCGCCGACAGCGGGGACTCCACTCGCCAGCGATCCGGCGTACCAGCGCCGCTCGACGCCCGCCGGGGAGCCAGACGTGCTGCTGCCGAGTGGCGGCTTGATGACGATCTGCACCGGGAGGCGGAGATGATCGAGTAGCGGCTGGGGAACGGGAAGTGTCTCGAGATGGCGGAGCAGCGTCGGCCCGGTGTACCACGGCGTGCCCGGCGCCGGGTCGACCACGTTGCCGCCGTCGAGCGCACACAGCGGGATCGCCATAACCGTCGTCACGCCGAGGCGTTCGGCGAGCACGGCAAAATCAGCCCGGATCGAATCGAACCGCTCCTGCGACCAGTCGACCAGATCCATCTTGTTGACCGCGAGCACCAAGTGGTCGATACCCAGGAGCGCTGAGAGTGCGGCGTGGCGGTGCGACTGCTCGCGCAGTCCGTAGCGAGCGTCGACGAGGATCACAGCAACGTCGGACGTCGACGCTCCCGTCACCATGTTGCGGGTGTACTGCACATGCCCGGGGGTATCGGCGATGATGAATGACCGCAGCGGGGTAGCGAAGTAGCGGTAGGCCACGTCAATGGTGATGCCCTGCTCGCGCTCGGCACGCAGTCCGTCGGTCACCAACGCCAGGTCGAGTCCCTCACCGCCGCGACGGGCCGTGGTGACCGCGACCGCGTCGATCACGTCGTCGAACAAGCTCTTGGTGTCGTGGAGCAACCGCCCGATCAAGGTGCTCTTGCCGTCGTCAACCGACCCGGCGGTGGCGAAGCGGAGCAACTCCATCAGAAGTACCCCTCACGCTTACGGTCTTCCATTGCCGCTTCCGAGAAGCGGTCATCAGCACGGGTCGCGCCGCGTTCGGTGATCCGGCTCTGTTCGATCTCGGCCAGCACCTCCCACGGATTCGACGCGATCGAGCGGACCGCACCGGTGCAGGTCATGTCACCAACGGTGCGGTACCGAACCGTCTCGTCGAATGACACCTCGCCGGGTCCCGCCGGAGTGAACGGTCCGGTGGCCAACAACATCCCGCTGCGCTCGACCACCTCACGACGGTGGGAGTAGTACATCGCCGGCAGTTCGATGTCGTTGACCGCGATGTAGCGCCAGATGTCGAGCTCGGTCCAGTCGCTGATCGGGAATGCGCGCAGGTGTTCACCCACACCGACGCGCGCGTTGTACAGCCGCCACAGTTCGGGGCGCTGGTTCTTCGGATCCCATTGGCCGAACGAATCACGAAATGACAACACCCGCTCCTTGGCGCGAGCTTTGTCCTCGTCGCGCCGCGCCCCGCCGAACGCGGCGTCGAAGCGCTGGACCCCGATCTCGTGCAACAGCGGCTCGGTCTGCAAGCGGTTACGCGAGCCTGTCGGGCCCGGGTCGGGAACCCTGCGCTGATCAATCGCGTCTTGCACGCTGGCCACCACAAGGTCGACGCCGAAGTCCGCGACGAGCCGGTCGCGGAACTCGATCACCTCGTCGAAGTTGTGGCCGGTGTCGACGTGCATCACCGGGAACGGGATCCGGCCGGGAGCGAACGCCTTACGGGCGAGGTGCATCAGCACGACGGAATCTTTCCCGCCGGAAAACAGCAGCACCGGACGTTCGCACTCGGCGGCAACCTCGCGGAGGACGAAGATCGCGTGTGCCTCGAGTTGGGCGAGGCGACTGTCGAAACCCTCGAACTCGTGCGACGAGGCAAAGTCGGCGAAGCTCGCGAGCGCGGCTTCGGCGTCGTTCTCGTCGGTCAGTGCCACTGCATCGATGCTCATCGGGTGCTCCTCGGTTTCAGAAATCAGGCTGGTCGTATTCGGGTTGGTCACGGATTGCGAACGGCTTAGAGATGCAGTCCGCATTCGGTCTTGGCGTGGGCCGACCAGCGACCGGCGCGGGGGTCCTCCCCCTCGACCGGTCGACGGGTGCAGGGCCAACAGCCGATCGAGGGGTATCCCTGATCGAGCAACGGGTTGAGCGGCACGCGATGCAGGGTCGCGTACGTCGCGAGGTCCTCATCGGTCCACGCGGCAAGCGGGTTCAGCTTGACGATGCCGCGCGTGTCGAGATGAAGGAACGGCGTGTCGGCGCGCACCGGCGAATCGCTTCGCCGGACGCCGCTGATCCACCCAAGGCGCCCGGCCAAGCCCTTTTCGAGCGGAACGACCTTCCTGAGATGACAGCAGCCGTCGGGGTCGCTCAGATACTGCTCGTCGCCAATCGGCGGTGCAGGGGTCACGACCAGCTTCACCGGATAGCGCTCACCCACTGCGGCCACCGTGGCAAGCGTGTCGGGGAAGTGGTAACCCGTGTCGAGGAACAACACCTCGATCCCCGGCGCCACATTGGCGACGACATCGATCAAGACCACATCCGACGTCATCGCCGAGGCCACAACCAAGCGCTGCAGGGGGAACGTTTCGACCAGCCATTGCACCATCAGCGACGGATCGCGATGGATGTCGAAGCGGGCATTCATCGCGGCAATCAACGCGGGGTCCACGGGAGCGGCGTCGGGAGCGGTTGTGGGAGCTGGAGGCGAGGTTGCGGTCTCGGGCACGGAGCGAGTGTATCAATAGTTGACTATTCCAGTCATATTTATCGACATTCCGAAATGTGGGGCCGCAACGCTGCTCCGGGAGCCGTCTCGTAGCATCTTCTGCGATGGAATTCTCCTGGACCCCTGCCCAGAACGAGCTGCGCGCCCACGCTCGCGAGGTCGCCGCCGCTGCGGTCGCCCGCTTCGGCCGCTTCAACGACAGCTGGATCAACGGCTTGTCCACCGAGTTCGCCACTGAACTCGCTGCGCTCGGTTGGATCGGCCTCACCTGGCCGAAGGAGTTCGGGGGCGGCGGTCGACCGGCCATTGACCGGTTGATCATCGGCGAGGAACTCATCGCCGCCGGTGCACCGATCGCCGCGATCTGGTTCGCCGATCGGCAGATGGGACCGACCCTGATCGCCTACGGCCGAGCCGATCAACAGGCCGAGTTCCTGCCGAAGATCCTGTCGGGCGAGACGACGTGGTGCATCGGGATGAGCGAGCCGGGCGCTGGCAGCGACCTGGCCAGTTTGAAGACCTCGGCGGTGCGTGACGGCGACCACTGGGTGATCAACGGGCAGAAGATCTGGACCAGTTTCGGCGCGGTCGCCGATTACTGCTACCTGATTTGTCGGACCACCACCGACGGGCCGCCTCACGCCGGGATCAGCGAGATCATCGTGCCAATGGACACCCCGGGAATCGACGTGCGCCCGATCACCGACATGACCACCAACCGCCACTTCTGCGAGGTGTTCTTCACCGACGTCAGGGTTCCCGTGGAAAATCTCGTCGGGACCGAAGGTGCGGCGTTCAAGCAGACGATGGGCCAACTCGAACACGAGCGGGGTGGTATCGACCGGCTCGTATCGAACCTGGCTCTCTACCGCATGGCGCTACAGCGCGCCGATACCACCGATCCACTGATCCGCCAAGAGATCGCCGCACTGGAGATCGGGTACCGGATCGGCCGCATCCTCGTAATCCGCGAATCGTTGCGGCAGGCACCACGCGGGTTCAGCGCGGCGACGAAGTGCTTCTGCACCGAACACCAGGTCCGAGTTGCCGCGTTTGTCACGCGGGTGTTCGGGGCCGATGCGATGTTGTGGGACGAGGTGACTCGCGGCCTGCTGTACGCGCCGGGATACACGATCATGGGCGGAACGTCGAACGTGATGCGCAACATCCTCGGCGAACGAGTGCTCGGGCTCCCCCGCTGAACAGCCTGCAGTGGCGATCGAGTCGGCGCTTCGCCTGGCGAGTCGCGGTGCTCACGATGTTGACCGGCGCCTCAATCGGTTGTGCTAACAACGGTACGGGCGCGCCGGGGGACACGCGCGAGCCCGGTGACCCCGTCGATGTCACCAGTGCCCAGCCCGTCGACACCGGGGCCGACAGCGTGATTGAGACAGTCCTGGAACTGGACCCGCTCCCGTCGGCGGCCACCTCGGCGACTACTACTGCCGCGAGCACCGCCACGGTCTCGACGACACCACCGAGTCGGATCGACGGCGACCTCGACGCGGCCGGTGTTGCCAGCGGGTTCGATGCCGCGCTCGCCACAGCACTCGATCCGGCCGCCGGACCATCGGCTACCGGCGCCGGCGCCGGAATCGAACTGCAGTTGCTGCTTCGCTACCTCGCCAACCACGCCGACCTCGATGCCGACGTGCTCGCCGCGCTCGATCCCGTCAGCCGCACGGTCGTCTCCCCGATCGTGGCCGCCCGCCAGTTCGGCCAGACCCGCGCCGCGGCCGATCCCACACCGTCCCCGCTGTCGCCCACCTTGCCAGCGTGGACGATCGTCGAACCCCTCCCGGCCGAGACGTTGCGCAGCTACTACGACGAAGCCGAGATGATCACCGGGGTGCCGTGGTTTTGGCTGGCCGCCATCAACCTGCAGGAAACACGGATGGGTCGCATCGTCGGCGTGTCGTCGGCGGGCGCGGTGGGACCGATGCAGTTCCTGCCGTCCACGTGGGCCGAATGCTGCATCGGCGACCCGACCGTGCCGCGCGACGCGATCATCGGCGCGGCCACGTACCTCCTCCAAAGCGGCGCGCCGGGCGACATGCAGGCGGCCGTGCACCAGTACAACCCCAACGACAGCTACGTCATGACCGTGACCGCGTACGCCGAGATCTTGCGGGACCACCCGGCGCTACTCGCCGCGTTCCACGCCTGGCAGGTGTTCGCCGGGTCGTCGGCAGGGACGATCCGGCTACCGGTGGGCTACAGCGCGACGACGCCCGTCGATGCCGCCGCATACGCCACCGCGCACCCCGACGACCTCGGCTGACTCGCGCCGGCGGGCGCAGCATTGGTTTGACAGGGTACCGTCGGGTCATGGCTGACCTCCTCACATTGTCATCACGGATCATCGATTCAGGACATGCCGATCAACCGGTCAATCGGGTCACCAACGAGTTGAGCGAATTGGCCGACGGCCTCGCCATCGTCGAGAGCTTCAGTCACTCGGTGCTGATGCGCACCACAGCGGGTCTCGTGGCCTTCGATTCGTCGGGGGTGCATACCGGTGCCGCCGTGGTCGCGTCGGCGCGCAAATGGTCGCCCCAGCCGATCAGCCATCTGGTGTACACCCACGGCCACGCCGACCACGTGGGCGGGAGCTCGTGGTTTGCCGCGGCAGCCGAGCGTGACGGCCACCCGCTGCCACTGGTGGTGGCCCACGGCAACGTCAACCGTCGACTCGACCGCTACGACGAAACGAACAACTGGAACCTGATCATCAACGCTCGCCAGTTCGGTGGCGTTGCGGGAGAGCTGAACCTGTCGATCGGCAACACCGAACCCGCCATGGCCGTCACCTCTCCCGGTACGGCCCGGCGATTCTTGCCCCGCGCCACGCTGCGCCCCGATCGCGAGGTGGGCGATTTCGCCACGCTGCAAGTGGGTGACGACAGCATCGAACTGCATCATGCACGGGGCGAAACCGACGACCATCTGTGGGCATGGGTGCCCGCGAGGCGATGGGTGATGACCGGTGATTTCGTGATCTGGAACTTCCCGAACGCGGGCAACCCGCAGAAGGTGCAGCGCTACCCGCTGGAGTGGGCGCGGGCGCTACGGGCGATGATTGCCAAGGGACCCGAGCTGCTGCTGCCCGCGCATGGGTTGCCCATCGAGGGGGTCGAGCGCATCGCCCGGGTACTCGACGAGATCGCCACCGCGCTCGAGAACCTGGTGGCCGATGTGATGGCGATGATGAACGCCGGGGCCACTCTCGACACGATCCTGCACTCGGTGCGAGTCCCGGCCGACACACTGGCCAAGCCGTATCTCCGCCCGTTCTACGACGAGCCCGAATTCGTGGTGCGCAACATCTGGAGGCTGCTCGGCGGATGGTGGGACGGTGCCGCGTCACGTTTGAAGCCGTCACCAGATGCCCATCTTGCGGCCGTGATCGCCGAGCTCGCGGGCGGCGCCGAGGTGCTCATCCGCCGCGCCGAACAGGCCGTCGGCGACGGCGACTTGCGCCTCGCCTGCCACCTTGCCGATCAGGCCGGATGGGCCGCTCCCGACGACGCGTCGATCCACCAGGCGCGGGCCTCGATCTATCTGCAGCGCCGGGCGGCCGAGTCGAGCCTGATGAGCAAGGGCATCTTCGCCGCCGCCGCCCGCGAGTCGCAGATCATCGCCGAACGCAGCGCACCCCCCGCCAGCTGACGGCACCCTGGTCGCGATCGGCCGGTCGCGGGCGGCAAGCGTAGAGCCCTGCAGCCACCAGCCGATTGAAGTATCGTCGAGACGAGCACGATTGCTCGAAGGATCGGCAGCACAGCGCACCCCATCGGGTGTCCAGCGGTTGGTGCCGCACGAACGCTGGGGGTTGCATCCATGACATCGGTTGGTGGGTCGACGATGAATGGACCAATGGTCCACGCGTCCTTGGCGTACAACGGTGTCGAGGAGTTCGTCAGCGAGGTGACTACGTTCTTGGAGGAAGGGTTCCGCCACGGGGAGCCGGCGCTCGTCTTCGCGCCCCGCGCCAATCTCGGGTCCCTTCGGGACGCGCTCGGCGAGGTCAGCGAGGTCACGTTGCTGGACGCCGCCGAGGTGGCCCGGAACCCTGCTCGCATCATTCCCGCCGCACTGCATTTCTCGAGTAGCCGCCTGGGCAACCGGGTTCGCATCGTCGGGGAGGGAATTTGGCCAAGTCGGTCCCCCGCCGAGGTGCGCGAGTTCGTCCGTCATGAAGCACTTGTCAACGTCTTCTTCGCCGAGGTCGCTGCATCAATCCTGTGCCCCTACGACGCGGGGCTCGATGGATCGCTGCACGAGCACGCTCGGCGCACTCACCCTCACGCGATCGACGGCGGCACCCATCGACACTGCCCGGCCTACGTCGATCCGTCCGTCACATTGTCGACGACCAACTGGTTCGACGCTCCCCCAGCGTTAGCCGAAACGATGCACTTCGAGGTCGGCGATCTGGGATCGGTGCGCCACACGGTACACACCCATGCCGGTGCAGCCGGCGTCACGCGTGAGCGCTCCGCTGACGTCGTGCTCGCGGCAAGTGAAGCGGCCGCCAACACTCTGCGCCACACCACGCACGGCGGCAAGCTGCGCACCTGGACCGACGGTGGCGCGTTCATCTGCGAGGTCACCGATCGTGGCCACATCAAGGACGCTCACCTGACCGGGCGGCTCGCGCCTCCCACGGACGCTACGGGGGGTCGCGGCCTGTGGCTGATGAACCAGTTGTGCGACCTGGTCGAGCTTCGTTCCGATGCCAGCGGGACCATCATCCGGCTGCACATCAGCATCGGCTGACCGTTACCACCACACGATGGCCACTACCCCTTGCCGAGGGTGACGAACACGAGCGCTACTGCGGCCACGGCAATCCCTGTGGCCTGCCAGCGGTTGACGCGCTCGCGATCGAGCACCAAGGCAAGCATCACCGTGCTCGCCGGATAGAGCGAACTGACCACGCTGACGATCGACAGCAGGCCGCCGCGCACCGCCTCGAGGTACAGCACGTTCGCCGTCATATCGAGCACACCCGCCACGACCGCCAGCGCAAGTGTGCGGCGTTGCGCCCCGAGGCGCGCCCCGGTCGCCGCCACGATCACCAACAGCAACGGCACCGACGACACGCGCGCCGCCACCAGCGGCCACAACCCCGAATCGGCATCGGTTCGATCGAGGGCCACGAACAGCAGCCCGAATCCAACGCCGGCCAGTACGGCAAACCCCATGATCCGACGCGAGGTCGGGCGCTCATGACGCCCGATCGCTCCGCTGACCAATGCAACCGCAACGATCGCCGTGGCGATGCCCACATAGGCGATCGCTTCTGGGCGCTCGCCGTCGGCAATGCCGGCACCGACGGGCAACGCCGCGCCGACGACTGCGGTGATCGGTGCCACCACCGTCATCGAGCCATTGGCGAACGCGTAGTACATGCTCGCCAGGCCCACTGCCCCGGCAGCGCCGGCAGCGAGTCCCCAGCCCAGCGTGGCAGCGTGCGGGAATGGCGTCCCAATGACGAAGACTGCAATCGCGATCAGGACCAGGCTGACCGACTGGCCGACAACGGTGACAATTGCGCTGGGATGGAACCTACTCGAGCGCCCACCGCAGTAGTCGGCAACGCCATACACGAGTGCCGACGACAGGGCGAACAGGATCGACACCGGTGGCAGTCTGACAGACAGCCGCGGCCCACTCCACGACTACATTTGCGGCCATGCACCACGTCCGCTTCGGCCGCACCGGTCTCCAGGTGTCCAGGCTGTGCCTTGGCACGATGACGTTCGGAGCGCAGTGCGACCAGCAGCAGTCGTTCGCGATCATGGACGCCGCGCTCGACGCGGGTATCACCTTCTTCGACACCGCCGACATGTACCCGGCCGGCGGGTACCCGCAGGCGCAGGGCGAAACCGAACGGATCATCGGTGCCTGGCTGAAGCACCGGCGCAGCGATGTGCTCGTGGCGAGCAAGTGCTTCATGCCGACCGGGCGGCAGCGTTGGGAGCAGGGCAACTCGCGCCACAACATCATCCGCGCCCTCGATGAGTCGTTGACCCGACTCGGCACCGACTACGTCGATCTGTACCAGGTGCACTCGTGGGACTCGAAAACGCCGATCGATGAAACACTGCGCGCCCTCGACGACGTGGTTCGCACCGGCAAGGTTCGCTACGTCGGCTGTTCGAACGTGCTCGCCTACCAGTTGGCCCGCTCGGTCGGTCGCGCCGAGGTGCTCGGCACCGTTCGCTTCGAGAGCGTCCAGCCCCGCTACAACTTGTTGTTTCGAGAGTTCGAACGCGAACTGTTCCCGCTGTGCGCCGAGGAGCAAATCGCCGTCATCCCGTACAACCCGTTGGCCGGCGGGTTCCTGTCCGGCAAGCATCGTCGCTCCGATGACGGCACCGGGACCCGTTTCGCCGGCGGCGAACAGGGTGACCGGTACAGAGACCGGTACTGGCAGGACCGGATGTTTGCCACCGTCGACAACATCCGCGCGCTCGCCGGCGAGTCGGGGGTGTCGATGGCCACGCTGGCGATGCAGTGGGTGCTGTCCAACCCAGTGATCACCAGCCCGATCGTCGGCGCGTCACGACCCGAGCAACTCGCGGATGCCGTCGCCGCGACGGTGACGGCACTCGATCCTGCGATCAAGGTCCGACTGGACGAACTGACCCACGACTACCGCTCCGGTGACAGCCCCCGCTGAGCGGGTCAGACGGGGGCGGTGACGGTCCAGCTGCCGTTCGAACGAAGCAGTGCGGCGAGATCGGCGGGGCCCTTGTGGGCCGACGCCGCAGCCAATTGCTTGCTGACCTCGGTTCCGTAATCGGGACGTTCGACCGAACGGAACACGCCAAACGGTGTGGGCGAATGATCGTCGTTGCTCAACCGCGCCAGAGCGAACGCAAGGCTGGGATCAGCGCGGTGAGCGTCGTGCACCAGCAACGCGTCGACCCCGACATCGGCCACGTCGACGAGGCGCAACTGACCATCGGACCCCATCAGCACACCCCGCGAACCGTCGGCCCCGAACCGGATCGGCTGACCGTGGTGGAGGTCGATCAACATCTCTGCTCGCTTCTCCCGACCGGTGATCTCGTCGAAGGCACCGTCGTTGAACACGTTGCAGTTCTGGAAGATCTCGACGAACGACGCACCGCGGTGTGCGTGCGCCGCCCGGAACACCTCGGTCATGTGCTTACGGTCGAGGTCGTGAGTGCGGGCCACGAAGCTGGCTTCGGCACCGAGCGCGACGGCGAGCGGGTTGAACGGCGTGTCGATGCTGCCGAGCGGAGTGCTCTTGGTCACCTTGCCGAGCTCGGACGTCGGCGAGTACTGGCCCTTGGTGAGGCCATAGATGCGGTTGTTGAACAACAGGATCGTCAGGTTCACGTTGCGCCGCAGGGCATGGATCAGGTGGTTACCGCCGATCGATAACCCGTCGCCGTCGCCGGTGATCACCCATACGTCGAGATCGGGTCGCGCCACCGCGACCCCCGTCGCAATCGCCGGGGCCCGACCGTGGATGCTGTGCACGCCGTAGGTGTTCATGTAGTACGGGAACCGACTGGAACAACCGATACCGCTCACGAACACGGTTTCTTCCGGCTTGACGCCGAGGTCGGGCATCAACTGCTGCACCGCGAGGAGGATGCCGTAGTCGCCGCACCCCGGGCACCAGCGCACCTCCTGGTCGCTGGTCCAGTCCTTCTTCGTTGTGAGATTGACGGCGGTGTCGCTCATGCTGTGACTCCTGTGGTGCTCGACGACAACGACGCTGGCGCTGGCGTGGACATCGTCGCGGTGCCGACCCACTCGAGCGCTTCTTCGATGACGACTTCGATCTCGATTGCGGTGAACGGCAGTCCCTGCACCTTGCTCAGCGGCTGCGCGTCAATGAGGTACTCGGCGCGGATGAGGCGGCACAGTTGGCCGAGGTTCAACTCGGGAACGATCACCCGGGCGAACCCGCCGAGAACCTCGCCGAGGTTACGCGGCAGCGGGTTGAGGTGGATGAGGTGCACCCACGCAACCTTGGCGCCGCGTCGGCGGGTGCGCTGCACAGCCGCGTCGATCGCCGCCCAGGTAGAGCCCCAGCCGAGCACGCACACGTCGGCGTCAATGTCACCGACCACCTCGACCAGGGGAATGTCATCGGCGATACCGGCGATCTTGGCGGCGCGGAGGTGGACCATCCGCTCATGGTTCTCGGGCGTGTAGTTGATGTTGCCGCTGCCGTCTTCTTTTTCGAGGCCGCCCACCCGGTGCATTAAGCCGGGCGTGCCGGGGATCGCCCACGGGCGGGCCAGCGTGACCGGGTCGCGCACATACGGCCAGTACTCGGTGACACCATCGGCGCGGGTGTGATTGTGCTCGGTGGCGAACTGGGTGGAGATGTCGGGCAGCGTCGCCACGTCGGGCAACCTCCACGGTTCGGACCCGTTGGCCAAGTAGCCGTCCGAGAGCAAGATCACCGGGGTGCGGTACTTGATCGCAATGCGTGCCGCCTCAATCGCGGCGAAGAAGCAGTGCGCCGGACTGTAGGACGCGATGACCGGCAGCGGTGCTTCACCATGTCGGCCGTAGAGGGCGATGTTCAGGTCGGCCGCTTCGGTCTTGGTCGGCAACCCGGTGGAGGGCCCACCGCGCTGGATGTCGATCAGGATCAGCGGCAGCTCCAACGACACGGCGAGGCTGGTGGCTTCGCTCTTCAGCGCGACACCGGGACCGGAGGTGGTGGTGATGCCCAGGTGACCGGAGAAGGCCGCGCCGATCGCCAGCGCGATTGCGGCGATCTCATCTTCGGCCTGCACCGTACGCACACCGAAGTGCTTGTGCTTGGACAGCTCGTGGAGGATGTCGGATGCTGGCGTGATCGGGTACGAGCCGAGCGTCACAGGCAACCGGGCGAGTTGCCCAGCGGCCACGAGACCCCACGACAACGCCATGTTGCCGGTGATGGTGGTGTACTCGCCGGCGGGAAGCTGTGCCGGGCGCACCTCGTAGCGGTGGCCGAACTCCTCGGTGGTCTCGCCATAGTGAAACCCGGCCAGGAACGCGGCTCGGTTCGACGCCTGCACCATCGGGACCTTGGCGAACCGCTCATCGATCCAGTCGAGCGTCGGCTCGGTGGGGCGCGAGTACATGAAGCTCACCAGACCCAGCGCGAAGAAGTTCTTCGAACGGTCGGCGTCGCGCGGCTTCACCCCGAGCGGGATCGCTGCGTCCTTGGTGAGCGTGGTCATCGGCACGGTGATCAGGCGGTAGTTGGCGAGCGACTTATCGTCGAGCGGGTTGTTCTCGTAACCGGCTTTGGCCAGGTTGCGCTCGTCGAAGGTGTCGCTGTTGACGATCAGCGTGCCGCCCTTTTCGAGCCGGTTCAGGTCGGCGCGCAGTGCTGCCGGGTTCATTGCCACCAGCACGCTCGGCGCGTCGCCAGGAGTGGTGATGTCGTGGTCGGAGATGTGTACCTGGAAACTGGAAACGCCATGCACGGTTCCAGCCGGGGCACGGATCTCGGCCGGGTACTCCGGCAGCGTGCTCAAGTCGTTGCCGAACATCGCACTGACTGATGTGAACCGGTCGCCGGTGAGCTGCATCCCGTCGCCGGAATCACCGGCGAATCGAATGACGATGCGGTTGAGTGTCTCCACCTCGTCGGCGCCGTCCGGTCGCTCGACTGTGTCGGTCATGCCCGTGCCTCCCCAGGGAAAACTGGTCAATTCCGGCGAGCGACTCCATTCGACGCCCGTCGTTGGCAACGTATCACCACCCGTCCCTGCGAACCGGACACCTGCGCACACCCATCCGATGTCCCGCCAAGAGTCCAGCGGGGGTGGCAAGGTGTGGTGATGCGCCACGACCGATCCAGCGTCGTTGC
>JANNHO010000178.1:0-8626 GCA_031404435.1 Acidimicrobiaceae bacterium
AGGCGTCGTCGAACAGGTCGTGGAGGCCCTGTCGCTCCAGCTGCTCATCGGTCACGGGGTCGTACACCATGACCAACGGGCGCTTCAACGACGATGCCCGAAGTGCCCGAAGAGATGCCGCGAAGCGTTCGTCCTGCAACAGTTCGATCCGGTGCAGGGACACGAGCCCAAAATCAGTCGGCAGCAGCCCGACATCGGGGTCGATATCCGCCGGGACCATACCCACGCTGTCACGGACAGTGTTGCCATTCGTGACCACGATGCTGCCACGGGCTCGACGGAGGTTGGATACCTCGACCTGACCCGGCGCGTAGTGAATGTTCGCGATGCGGCCAACGATTCGTCGATCTAGCTCCTCCGGGAACGGGTTGCGCCAATCATGGCTCCGCAGTCCAGCCTCCACGTGGCCGACCTGGGCACGGAGAGTACGCCCGATCACAGCCCCCAGGACCGTCGTCATCGTGTCCCCATGGACCAGCACGCACGGCTCGAGGCCATCGGATCGCAGCGCAGCTCGCATGGTCCGTCGATGGGCCGCACTCGTCAACATCACCTTGGCCAACCACCGTGCGACATCGACTGTGGTGCGCAGGCTCCGCCCGCCGGCACCTTTCGCAATCATCAGGTCGGGTTCCGGCATGCCGAGCAGGCGCGTCGCCTCGGGGAGCTCGTCGAACTGCTGGGCGGTGCACCACAACAGCGGCGTGCACCCTCGCTCGCTGAGCCGGCGGTGCACTGGTGCAAGCTTCACCAGTTCTGCTGTGGTTCCGTAGATGAGCGCAATCACTTTGGCCTCCTTGAGCCCCACCGCATCACAAGGCCGCGGGCAATACCAGTTCCGTACGCCAAGCCGAACATCGGGGCCAGCGAGCCGAGCGCAACGGCGTTCCGGCGCGGCACACCCGCCACTCGAGCGGCGATGCCGAGGATCGCACTCCCCGTGGACGCTGCCAGCACGGCCAACTTCGGATGGCGACCCCCGAGCAACAGGGCGATCGGTGCCAGAACTGTGAGTACTTGAAGCGGGCGATAGAACCGCGTGCCCGGACGGTAGTAGCCATCCACGAACACCGTCCCTCGATGGAACGAGTGTGACAAGAACCTTCGGGCGCTATCGCGTGGGAAGTACGTGCACGAGAAATCCGGCGACATGTTGATGTTCGCCCGCTCGACGATGGGCCGAATCATCAATGTGTCATCGTTGGCATGGCGTAGGTCGAGGTATGCGCTTTCGAAGCCCTTGCACGCATCGACGAGCCATTCTCGCGGAGCAGCGAAGAACGTCGTTCCCTTCGGATACCGGTCGTACTCGTCAAGGCCGTAACTCACGAGCCGAGGCTCCCGCAAATAGGCGCGCCATGCCAGAAATGTGATGGCGTCCCAGAACCGCGTGAAGAACGAGGCCCCTTGTGCCGTTGTTACATGACCATTCCACACAACTCGTTCGGGATATGTTGTCAACTGATCCCTCAAGAATCGCAATGACGAGGGATGAGCGTGCACCCTCGAGTCGATGAACAATACGAAGTCGCCCGTGGCGGCATTGACGCCGGCCTCACGCGCTCGAAAGCGACCCCCGTTAGGTTGCGTCACCACGGTCAGGCGAGGGGTGCCACAATCGTTTGCCAACAGGGCAGGCGTTTCATCCGTGGACCCATCATCAACAACGACGATCTCGGCGTTCCACGCGTCTGCTTCGTGGATTGCCGCGCGAAGGTGTCGGAGCGTGTCGGGAAGCCATGTCACCGCGTTAAAGGTGGGGAGGATGACCGACAACGTCGGTGTGGACCGGCTCATCGACCCCGCACCTTCGCGGCGCGGACGCCGATCGGTGAGTAGCGGACGATGCAGTAGAAGGCTCTCACGCCGTCGCGCCAGCCGATCTTCTTGCCGTCGGCGTAGGTTCGGCCGGAGTATGAGATGCCCACCTCGTACACGCGCCACCCACCTCTGGCGATCTTGGCGGTGACCTCGGGCTCGAAGCCGAACCGGTCCTCCTCGATCTCGATGCCTTGGATGACGTCGCGCCGGAACGCCTTGTAGCACGTCTCCATGTCGGTGAGGTTGAGATCGGTGAACACGTTCGACAACAGCGTCAGCGCCTTGTTGCCGAGCGAATGCCAGAAGTACAACACGCGGTGCGCCCGGTCGCCGACGAACCGAGAGCCGTACACCACGTCGGCCTTGCCGGCGATCAGCGGGCCGAGCAGCAGCTCGAACTCCGCCGGGTCGTACTCCAGATCGGCGTCTTGCACGATCACGTACTCACACGTCGCCTCGGCAAAGCCCCGTCGCAGCGCGGCACCTTTGCCGAGGTTGTGAGGCTGTAGCAGCACGCGCAAACGCGGATCGTCGAGTTCGGCCAGGATGGGGCGACTCGCATCCGTCGAGCCGTCGTCGACGACGATCACCTCACCCACCCACGGGCTCGCCAGCACCGTGTCGATCACCTCGGCGACCGTCTTTTCCTCGTTGAAGCACGGGATCACCACACTCAGGCAGGGCGTGGCCGTCGCAGACATCCGGGCGAGTGTACCGACCCGGTCAGCGCCCGACCGTGAGCCTTGCCGCCAGGAGCGCTACACGGAGATCGCCGCGCACAAGCGCTCGCCCCGCCTGCAGCACCGCCTGTAGCCGGATGGTGGCCCGCCAACGACCGGTGCGCGCCGCCCGGTTCCAACCGTGCCGGAGCGCTTCGTCGACAAACGAACACACAACCTCGGTCTCCTCCGCCGTGCGTTCGACGGTCGCCGAGTTGAGCTGGGTCTGCGATGCCTCATGGCGCCGATACCGGTACACGCGGCTCGGCTCCAGCACGATCGACCCGCCCCCGAGCAGCAGTCGTCCGTACAGGTGGAGATCCATCACCTGCTTCCAGCGCGCATCCCACGCCGGTCGCTCCACGAGCGCGAGCCGATACGAGACCGCCGGGCAGTAGAAGAACTGACCGCGCAACAGCAACTGCAACCCGCGCTCGCCGGTCAAGCGTTCCACCTGACGTGGCCACAGCAACGCCTTGACCCGATCGGGCAGCGGCAGGTGTCGTGCGCCAAACGCGTCGATCACGGTCACCTTCGGAGCCACGCACACCGCATCGACATGGACCGCGTGAGCCGCTCTGATCACCGTGACGTAATCGGCTTCGAGCAGGTCGTCGCCGTGGAGGATCACGGCCAGTTCCGCTCTACGATCCGACGCAATATCGAAGCACCGATTGAAGCTGCCGGCGACACCGAGGTTGCCCGGGTTGCGCTCGTAGCTGACCCGGCTGTCACCGAGATCACGCACCAGTTCGGCCACATGGGGCGCGTCGCCAGTTGCCTCTGGTGAATCGTCGACCACCACGCACCACCAGTTCGGATCGTTCTGGGCGAGCACGCTGGCCAGCGCAGCACGGAGATAATCGAGGTTCGAGTAGTACGGCACCAGCACGGCGTACGGTTGCTGAGCGGTCACGATTCGCCGATGCTACCGGTCGACGCCCCGGCACCGAAGGTCTCATGGCCTACGCTCGGACCCCATGTCGACAACCGCCAAGCAGGCACTCGTGCTCGCCCTCGGCGGGCTGTTGATCGCCGCCTTCATACTCCGCTTGGCGCGCCGCCGGTTACTCAGCACCCGGTACGCGATCGGATGGCTCGGCGTGGGCGCGCTCATTGCCATCGCAGCCGCGCTGATGCCATTCGTCGGCCGCCTGGGCCGCCTCGCCAACATGACGCCGACAGCCGTCCTACTCACGATCAGCTCGGTGCTGCTGCTGGCGATCTCGGTGCAACTGTCGATCAGCGTGTCACTGCTGCAGGAACGGTTGCGGACCACGGCCGAAGCCCACGCGCTCCTGGCCCGTCGGGTCGACGAGATGGAGCAGCGTGAACGCTGACGCACACGCCGGGAGCGAGCCGCGATCTGACACGGCGCCGGTGCTGATCGTGATCCCCGCCTTCAACGAGGCCGAGTGCATCGCGAACGTCGTGAGCGAGATCCGTGCCGCGGAGTTCGATTGCCTGGTGATCGATGACGGCAGTCGCGACGCCACCGCACGACTCGCCGCAGCCGCCGGGGCGCGGGTGGTGTCGTTACCGATCAACATCGGTGTCGGCGGGGCGCTGCGCACAGGCTTCCGCTACGCCGTCGAACACGGCTTCACGTGCGTCGTGCAGGTCGACGCCGACGGCCAGCACGTGGCCGGCCACGTTCGCGACCTGCTCGATGCGATGCACCAGCACGGACCCGACCAGCACGGACCCGACCAGCACGAATTCGACATGGTGATCGGTAGCCGCTTCGCCGATGGTGGCACGCATCCCATGTCGCCGCTTCGTCGGTGGTGCATCCGCATGCTGTCGGCGGTGATCGCCCGCGCCACCAAGCTCCGCATCACCGACCCCACATCGGGATTCCGTGCGATCCGGTCACCTCTGCTGGAAGCGTTCGCCGCCGACTTCCCCGCGCACTACCTGGGCGACACGTTCGAGGCGGTGCTCGTCGCCGGTCGCCGCGGGTATCGCGTCGGCGAGATCGCGGTGGCGATGCGCGAACGCCAAGGTGGTCGTCCGTCGGCTGATCTGTACGCATCCGGCCAGGCGCTGCTGCGGGCCTGCACCGTGCTGTTCACCGGCACCACCTTCGACCTCCCGCCACGCCCGTGACCGACACCGGCGACGACAACATCGAACAGGTCGAACAAGCGCCGCCCGAACCCATCGAGCGAGCCGTTCCCATCGACCCCGGGGGTCGGTTGCGGCGGTGGCGGGCACCACTCGGCATCTTCGCCCTGCTCCTGGTGACGTTCACGACGTGGACGATCGGCATGCCGTTGTTCACCTCCCCCGACGAAGCCGCGCACCTGTACAAGGCATACGGCACAGCGCATTTCGAAGCGCTCGGCGAGGCGCAGCCAGACCAGTCGACCAACATCCGCCTGTTCGACGTCCCGGCTCGAATGGGCACGCCGGATTTGCGCTGCTACTTCGGCTTCCCGTCGCTACCGGCCGATTGCGCGGTGGGCTCGGCCGGGGTCACCGTGTCGACCGCCTCGGTGTACCCCCCGTTCTGGTACGCGATCGTCGGCGGGGCCGCCCGCGCCGTCGGCCAGGACACGCACCAGCGGGTGTACCGCTTCATCAGTGCGATGCTCTGCGCGCTGTTGATCGCAATGGCGTTCGAATCGGCGCGACGATCTCGCGCCGCGACACTCAGCCCGCTGCTACTGATCGGGCTGACACCGATGACGGTGTTCCTGGCCGGAACGCTCAACCCGAACGGGTTCGAGGTTGCCGGGTTCATGCTCGCCTGGAGCCTGTGCCTGCACCTCGGCCACCCACGCGCCGCAACCGTTGGCGGCGGGCTGATCGCCGGCGGGCTGGTGGCCGCACTGCTGCTGTCGCGTTTCGCCTCGGTGGTATGGGTGGCGGCCGGCGCCCTCACGGTGGCAGCGCTGATCGGCATCGCCGGGATCCGCCAGTTGGGCAGACGGTTCTTCGTCCCCGTACTCGGCTGCACGGTCGCAGCCGTCGCCGCGCTCGCCGCATGGTCCGCATATTCCAACGTGAACGTGAACGATTCACGCACTGCATCGGATTGGTCGCGAGGACGCGTCGTTCGGCACACACTGTCGACCCTGCCCGATCTGAGCGAGCAGATGATCGGTGTCCTCGGCTGGCTCGACACTCCCCTGCCCGCCATCGTGCACTGGCTGTTTGCCGCGTTCACCGTGGTCGTGCTCGCGGGTGTGGCGCTCTGCCGGGACGGCCGCGTGATTGCCACCGCGGCCGTCGTCGTGGCAGCGCTCGTGATCGTGCCGGTGGGGATCAACGTCGTCAGTGCCCCGACCGCTGGGCTGATCTGGCAGGGCCGGTACTCGCTGCCGATGTATGCCGCGTTCGGCGTGATCGGCATGCTGGCGTGGCAACGAGTGCTCGACCGGACCGAGCACCGCCGTCCACTCGCCGGCGCGCTGCGGTACGGCGCATGCGCTGTGTTCATCGTCGCCGAGGTGGTCGCGTTCTGGCAGGCGCTGCGCCGCTACACGGTCGGCGTCGGCGGCACCGGAGGAACCGGCGGGGCCAACGACCCGGTGTGGCTCAGCGGATCGCTGCCGTGGCAGCCAGACGTGGCCCCGATGCTGTTACTCGCGATCAACGCCGCGGCAGTCACGGGTCTCTGCGCGGTGATCCTGCGGTCGACCGCAACCGCGCGGCCGCACGCGCCTCGCTGATCGCACTCGCCGCGGCTGGCGCGACGACGGGCACGACGATCAGAGACGCGGCCAGCGCGAACATCATCATCGCCACACCCCAGCCTCCCGGAGGAGACCACGCCGGCTGGTCGAAGCTGATCGCCCCTGTGCCGATCCCGTTCGCATGACGGTGCGCGCTGATGACCAACGCCGACACGTGACCCGCCGCGACCACGACAGCGACCGCCGGGGTAAGCCACCGCGAGCCACCGGCCGCAGCGCGCGATCGGTTGCTTGCCGATTCGATCTCGTCGTCGGTTGCAACCACGCCCGCAGGGGCGTTGGTACCGCGTGATGCGCGGGCGGCGAGCAGCACGACGGCGACCGCGACCACCGAGAGGGTGAAGCGGGGTTGCACCCCGAACCCGGTGGCGCGGAGCCCGTCGATCAGCACCAGGTTCAGCGCCACGTATACGAACCCGAGCCCGGCAAAGACCCACCGCGTGCCCCGGTCGAGCCGTGACAGCACCACGAACAACAGCGTCACCCACGTGGCCGACCACGCCGCATCCACAAACGGATCGAGGCGGTAGTTGAGCCAGCCCAGCAGCCCGACCGATTGGTGTAGCAGCGACGGCACCACCCCGAGGTCGCGCCACAGTTCGGCCAGCGGGCCCGGGCGTGGCCGCAGCGCCACCTTCATCGTCAACTGCCAGATCACCGCACCGAGCGCTGCGGCGGCGAGCACCACCGCGGCGATCACGTCGGCACGTGTCCGCTCGCGCCACCACCGCCGCACACCCGGATCGACAACCACCCACGCCACCACCGCCAGGCCGACGCCGACCACACCGAGGTCACGCGCCCAGCAGGCCATCACCCCACACCCCAGCGCGATCCAGCGCCACGGCCGCGGTGCCAGGGCAACGGCACCGAGCGCGGCGGTAAACGCAGCGACGCCGAGCACCTCGGTCGCGCTCGGGGCGATCGTGCCAACCTGAAACGCAACCAACGGCGTGACCGACAACGCAAGCAGCGCAAGCGCCGGCCGGCCGGAACCTACGCGCCCTTCGGCAGCCCGGCGGCGGCGCAGCGCCAGCAGCGTCACGGCGAACAGCACGGTGTTCTGGATGAGGAACCCGAGGCGGGCGAGCAGCAGCGTTCGCCACATCGACGAACCGAAGCGGGCCAGCACTGCCGGCAGTAGGTATGCCCCGGGCAGGTACTTGGCGTGGAACGACACGTGCTCGGCCGTGCCGGCCACCACCGGATACTGCGCGCAGGCGAACGGCATCGTCGGCTCGAACACGTTGCACGGCAACGGTTCGCGCTGATTCCCCGGCAGATCGAACGCGCCTGATTCGGCGTTCACCCGTTCCAGCTGCGCCCCGGCAAGCCCCGACAGCGGCCGGTCTGCAGGGACGGCGCGGCCGAAGAACTGGCCGTTCGCCATCCCCACGATACGGATGTAGTGCGACGGCTCATCGACGCCGACACCGGGCGGCGAGGTGACCATCCAGCACAACCCGACGAGCACGAATGCCACGACGGGGACGAACACGGAGCGCATCATCGGGCCCACGCGCCGCACACGTGACGGGCGTGGTATATCGGGCACCGTGCGAACGTAGCCGAGCGGCCGCGTCCACCGGGGCAGCAACCGGTAGATTCGCTGGTCGTGACTCGACTTGCCATCATCGGGACCGGCTACGTCGGTCTGACCACGGGCGCATGCTTCGCCCACCTCGGCCACGACGTGGTGTGCGCCGACATCGACGCCGACAAGATCGAGCGGCTCAGCCGGGGCGAGATCACCATTGTCGAACACCGCCTCGACGAGCTCGTCAACCGCGGTCTCAAGCGCGGCAACCTGCGCTTCGTCGTCGGTGCCGCCGCCGCCGTGGCCGAATGCGAGATCGCGTTCTTGTGCGTGCCGACCCCCCAGGGCGACGATGGCTCGGCCGATCTCAGCTACGTCCAGGCCGCTGCCAAGGAGATCGCCGAGCTGCTTCCCTACGAGGCGATCGTTGTCAACAAGTCGACCGTGCCGGTCGGTAGCACCAGGGTGGTCGAGCGGGTCCTGCGCCGCCCCGACGTGCGTGTGGTCAGCAACCCCGAGTTCCTCCGCGAAGGTTCTGCCGTCGACGATTTCTTGAAGCCCGACCGGGTGGTGGTCGGTTGCGACGACCGCGCCGCCGCAATCGCCGTCGGCGCGCTGTACGAGTCGATCCGCCCGCAGGTGATCGTCACCGACCCGGCTTCGGCCGAGACCATCAAGTACGCAGCAAACGCGTTCCTCGCCACCAAGCTCAGCTTCATCAACGCCATCGCGGCGATCTGTGAAGGCGTCGGCGCCGACGTGAACGACGTCGTCGTCGGCATGGGCTACGACAAGCGAATCGGCACCGAGTTCCTCCGCCCCGGCCCGGGTTGGGGCGGCTCCTGCTT
>JANNHO010000179.1:0-2179 GCA_031404435.1 Acidimicrobiaceae bacterium
GTCGATCCAAACAGAAGGCACGTCGTGGCGTTGCATCAGATGAATTAGTATCGGCCGCGAGGGTGATCAACAATTGCTGCGCCGGTGCTTCCTCGACGCTTGCCGGCAGGGTCGTGTCGTCAGTCTCCTCGCCGGCCGCGATCGACTGCGTTTCCGAGACGCGCTGGCTGTCCTCCTGGGAGTACTGCACCCCGGTCACGAGGATGTTGCTCAGCGTGAGGTGGGTGGTGTTCGGTGTCTTCGCGGCTCCCTCTGGTTGGTCGGGAGTGGATCCGGCGACGGTGTCGGCGGTGACCGCCACGCCGATGTCGAATGGCTCGAAGGACAGCACCACTCCGACGAGGTCACCGGCTTCCAGGTTGGCGCCGACTGCGCGTTCGGGGGCGAGCGCGTGGGTGAGCTCTTGCAAACCCGCCGGAACCTCCACCCGGACCAGGCTGGCGGCGTCGACCAATCGACTCTCGAGCAGTTGTTCTCCGGGCAGCAGTTCAACGCCTGCGACGAGGGCCTGATCGATGTCGGTCAAGTCGGTGACCGCGTCGACGGCACGCAGGCGGACGGGGAGTTCGGTCAGCGTGACCGCTGAGCGGATCTCGGCCACCGTGGCTCCCTGGCGGATCGTGTCGGTGACGACGAACACCGACACCTGCTCCTCCGGCTTCACCGCTTCGTCCTTCGCGTCCTCGACGTAGGCGACGAGCGCCACCGTTCCGGCCGTGGCCAACACCACTGCGACGGCGATGCCGATGATCTTTCGCTTCATCTGAAGCCCTTTCGTGTGCCGAACTTCGAGTGAAAGCTACTGATCAGAGCGCCATCGCGCGTTGATACTTGGTGAAGGGTTGGAGACCGGACCGGATGTATCGACCCTCAGCCAACCATCCGGATGACCCGCCCACCGAAGTCGGCACCACCGCCGAAGGTGCCGAGGCTTGTACTGAACCTACTGAATTCGCCGCGGATGCAGGAGCCGCTTCCACCGGGTGCCGCAGGACAGGTGAAGCTGCTGGGCCACCGATTAGCGGGTCCACCCGGGAACCGGTAGCCGGTGATGATCAGGCCGATGAATCCGGCGATGTGGTACTCGCCACCACCTGTCCCACGCTCGGCGTCATAGATGGCGACGACGAGTTCCTGGTTTCTCCACGTGGTGAGGTTGCACCCGGCGGGCACGTTGTTGCCCGAGTCGCCAGAAACCCAACCATCGGCAGAGAGCGACAGCCGGCAAGTCGTGCTCGAGTCGAGCCATCCGAACCCACCCGGAAGGTCTTGGCCTGATGGCGATGCCGTGCAATTTGTCACGCCTGGCTCCGAGGCGGTGCCACCCACGCCGTGGAAGTAGAAGGTTGCCGATCCGCTCGGGAACGTCCCGGCGCTGAGATTGCCACCGAGCGCTTGAAACTCGCACTGCGAAACGGTCAGCGGCGACGCAATCGCCGAACCGATCGGTCCCCACGCGGCAATGGCGCTGGCGCGCTCTGTGGCACCGGCTGCGGCTCCGATGACTGGAGCAAGTAGAAAGTCGACTTCGGTACCTCCGCTGGGCGTCCCAGTGCTGGTGCGAACACGCACCCAGCCGGATGCACCCGCCGCACCCGCAGGAGGGGGGTCGCCCGATGGGCAAGCCGCCAGGTTGGGGCCGATGCCGCACGTCGAGTCGACGTTCGATGCGCCGTCGTTGGCGTTGCGGTCTGCGTAGAGGTTGGCCATCGTCAGCTCGTCGCCGCAGTCACCTTGTGCACAGCTTTGTGCCACCGCCAACGCTCCGGCGTCACTGCCGTTTTGGAGTTCACGTTTTTCAACTCGGAACCTGCCGAAATCGATGACCAACGCGCCCATGCCGAGCATCGCGGTCATCAACAACGCGACCAGGACCAAGACGGCCCCACGGTCGTGTTCACCTTCAACCCCATTGCCTCCGGGAGTGCAGTTACGGGGACTGGTCATAGCCCACACCGCATCTCGGCTTCAGCCGCCAGCGTGCGGGCACCAAGCGTCACGAACGGAATCGAGAACGTGTATGTGGTGGTCACACGCACCCTGGCGGGTGCCGTGTCCGTTGCGGTCGCACATCCCGTCGGGGTGATTCCGACGACGAGTCCCGTGCCGGAAATCGCACCATTCACTGCGGTGGTGACATTCTGCTGGAGAGCGCGGGCTCTGGCGCCTTCGCGCGCCG
>JANNHO010000180.1:0-6174 GCA_031404435.1 Acidimicrobiaceae bacterium
AGCCGGGCAGGTGGTACCGAACATGGTGATCGCCGGCCTTGGCCCCGACGGTGCCGCAGCAATCTTCAACAACTCCGGCGCAGTCGACCTCGTCGCCGACGTAATGGGCTACTTCACGGCCTAGCTCTTGACCGCCTGATCCCCGGGCCTGTCCGGGTGTCGTTCGATCGAACGTTGGTGGAGCGGCCAGGTGTCGAGAAATGCACGGCCACGGGGTGTTTGTCGACACGGGTTGCTCCACTCGGCGGCGGAGCGGCCGCCGGTAGCCTTGCGGCGATGTCGTCGACGCTCGATCCTGCCCGGCGCGCTGCACTCATGGGGGCCAAGCTGGCCAGCCTGGTCGGCGATGCGGGGCGCCAGGTGGACGGTTCGCCGAGCGGGCTCGGCTCGGGTGCGGTGCTACGCGACGACGCGGCCGAGGTCTGGGCGTTGCTCGACGAGCCCTACGGACGCGGGCTCGGGGGAGCGCTTGGGTGGGCGACACGCGCAGAGTTTTCCGGTGTCCGCATCGTCGCCGAGAGCGGCACGGCAACGATCGCTCGGCGCGTCGAGCAACTCGCGGTTGCAGTGACGGTGGTGCATCTGGAGGGACGCAACATGGTGGCAGCGATCGCCGAGCCGCTACCCGCGCCGGTGCCGGTACCGGCTGCGCATGAGGCGTTCGCCGAGTTGATCGAGGCCGGCGGTGCGGTGCCCGTGCGTGAGCACGGGGTGCTCAGCGGGGAGGTCAACGGCCTCGAGGTGTGCCGCGTGGTCAACGATCCGAACTCGGGAACACCTCGGCTTGCGGTGGGCATCGGTGCCCACGACCGGGAGATGTTCCAGATGCTGCATGCCGAACGGTCACCCGTCGAGTCGCTCGCCGACGTGGTGGCTACCATCGGCGCGCATCGTCTGGATGGAGCCGCACCGCACCCGCTGAACGTGCTCGGCGCAAGCCGGTTGTTGCGCTCGCGGGTGGTGGCCGACCCATCGCTGATGGGTTTCGAGTCGTCGGCGGTGCTGGTGGCGATGGAGCCTCCGGTGCCTCGGGCCAACCTGAAAGACGAAGTGCCGTGCGTCGCGGTGGAGACCGAATCAAACACGGTGGTGGTGTTCGTGTCGGGCGTCGACCTCGAGGTGGTGCCGTTCGCCTGCGACGCAATCGTGCAGCACCGCGGCGACACCTGTCTCATCGTTGCGCCTGGGCGCGACATCATTCCGGTTCAACAACGGCTCGCGGCGCTCGTCAAGGTGCCCACGCGGTTCGTTGCGGTCGCGTCGTGATCGAACGCCTGGCTACGATCGAAGACGAGTTCGAACTGCTCGAGACCAGCCTCGGCGATCCCGAGGTGCTGGCCGACCCGTCACGTCTGCGCTCGGCATCGAAGCGTTACAAGGACCTCATCCCGCTCGTCGAGGCACTGCGCGAGCACCGCACCAAACTGGCCGATGTGGCTACCGCGCGTGAGCTGATGAACGAAGCCGATGGTGGCGACCGCGAGGCATGGCGAGCCGAGTTGAGCGCATCCGAAGCGCAGCTGACCGACGTCGAAGACCGCATCCGCACGCTCATGCTGCCCAAGGATCCCAACGACGGCCGGGCCGTCATCATCGAGATCCGCGGTGCAGAAGGCGGCGAGGAGGCCAACCTGTTCGCTCGCGACCTGTACGACATGTACGCCGCGTTCGCGTCGGCCAGGGGGTGGAAGCTGGAGGTGTTGAACACGGACAGGAGCGACCTCGGCGGATTCAACCAGGTGACGTTCATGGTGCGCGGCGACAGCGCGTGGACACACCTCAAGTTCGAGGGCGGACCGCATCGCGTGCAGCGGGTGCCGGTCACCGAGAGCCAGGGCCGGATCCACACGTCGTCGGCGACGGTGCTGGTGTTGCCAGAAGCCGACGAGGTGGAGTTCGTCATCGACGAGCGCGACCTCGACGTCGACGTGTACCGCAGCAGTGGCGCCGGCGGGCAGAGCGTGAACACAACCGACTCGGCGGTGCGGATCACCCATCGGCCAACCGGTGTGATGGTGACGATGCAGGACGAGCGCAGCCAGATCCAGAACCGCGCTCGCGCCCTGCAGGTGCTGCGTGCCCGCCTGGTGCAGCTCGCCAAGGACGAACACGATGTGGCCGCCTCCGTCGAACGTCGCTCGCAGCTTGGTGGGGGAGGCCGTGGCGAGAAGATCCGCACCTACAACTTCAAAGAGAACCGGCTCACCGATCACCGCATCGGGTTTACGATCTATCGACTCGGGGACGTGCTCGGGGGCGACCTCACCGACGTGGTCGAGGCGCTCCTGGCCGACGAACGGGCGCGCCAGATGAGCGACGGTGACTGAACCCGGCACCGTCTCGTGGCGGCAGCTTTGGGTCGAAACCGAGGTGCATGTCGGGGCACGCACCGTTGCCCGCTGGCTGTGCGAGGAGGCATGCGGGCTGGAGGGTGCCGAGTTCCTCGCCGAGCTCGATCGGCCGGCGACCGAGTTGATGGTGCACCACCTTGACGCGATGGTCGCTCGTGTCGGCGCGGGTGCACCGGTGCAGTACGTGCTCGGTCACTGGGCCTTTCGTCATCTCGACTTGATGGTCGATCGACGGGTGCTGATCCCCCGTCCGGAGACCGAGCAGCTCGTCGACCTCGCGCTGCAGCGAGCGCGTTCATTGCCACGGTGGCCCGAGCTGGTGTGCGTGGATCTTGGTACCGGAAGTGGGGCGATCGGGTTGTCGCTCGTCGCCGAACTGCCCCTCGCCAACTCATCCGCCAGTTCGTTCGCTGGTTCGCTGGCCGGGCCGACGGTGTGGTGCACCGACGTGTCGGCCGATGCCCTTGATGTGGCGCGTGCCAATGCCGCCGGCGTCGGGCGCAAGGCGGTGAACGCTCGGTTCGCACTTGGGGCGTGGTTCGACGCGTTGCCACCTGATCTGCGCGGCCGCATCGACCTCATCGTGGCCAACCCGCCGTACATCGCCGACGACGACCCCGAGGTGGAGGCGTCGGTTGGCACGTGGGAGCCGCCCGTTGCGCTGTTCTCCGGCGACGACGGCCTCGACGCAATTCGTGTGCTCGCTGCCAACGGTGTGGACTGGCTCGCGCCCGGGGGATGGTTGCTGGTCGAGATCGGCCACCGTCAGGGTGCGCAGGTCGCGCAACTGCTCCACAGCCACGGCTGGGCCGACGTGTTGATCGAGGCCGACCTTGCTGGACGCGACCGCTTCGCTGTCGCCTCAGCGCCGCGCTGACTTGCCGCTCGCTGTCGCCTCAGCGCCGCGCTGACTTGCCGCTCGCGGTCGCAGGATCAGTCGCCAACGAGCGGCGCAGGAAGTCGAGTTGGTGCAGCAGCAGGTTCTCGGCCACCACCTCCTGCGGGGTCATGTGCGACACGCCGGCAAGGGCGAGGAACTCGTGCGGTTTCCCCGCAGCGAGTAGCGCCGAGGAGAGCTGGATGCTGTGCGCGGCGACGACGTTGTCGTCGGCCAGACCGTGGACGAGCAGCAGCGGTCGAGTGAGGTGGTGGGCAAGGGGGAGCAGGCTCGACCGTGCGTACGGGGTGGCGTCGACGGTGGGGTCTCCGAGGTAGCGCTCGGTGTAGTGCGTGTCGTACAGGCGCCACTCGGTAACCGGTGCTCCGGCGATCGCCGCGTGGAACACGTCCGGCCGGCGCAGCACCGCGAGCGCGGCTAGGTAGCCGCCAAAGCTCCATCCGCGGATCGCGACCCGACCGAGGTCGAGCTCGGGGTGCAGCGCGGCGGCCTCGTGGAGTGCGTCGATCTGATCGTCGAGCACGACGGTGGCGAGGTCGAGATGCACGCTGCGTTCCCATTCGGACCCGCGGCCCGGCGTCCCGCGTCCGTCGGCGACGACGACCGCGAATCCCTGATCGGCGAACCATTGCGAGCTCAAGAAGGCATTGTGCGACTGGACGACGCGTTGCGCGTGTGGGCCGCCGTACGGGTCGAGCAGCACCGGCAATGTCGATCCGTCGTGACCCGTCGGGAACAGCACGGCGGTGGCGAGGGAGCGGTCGCCGAACGTGTGCAGCGTGACGTTCGGGCGAACAAGCGGTCGCTCGGCGTGCGACACGATCGGTACGCGGCCCCGCGCTGCGGTCGTGCTCCCCGGCAGCAGCAAACTCGTCGTGCGGATCAGCGTCGGCAGCCCGCTGGACACTGTGTGCACTCCGGCGACGGTGGTGCGGCTGCTGACCGTGATGCCGTCCCAGTGGTACACGTGCTGCACGGTCGCATCGTCGAGAGGGTTGCCGAGAAACGTGATCTCTCGATCGCCGACGTGGACGATCGCCCGCACCTGCACATCATCGGGTGTGATCGGGGTGCCGTCGACGAGGATGCACCGTCGGCCGCCGCGGTCGGCGGCGACCACGAGTCGGCCGTCATCCAGCACGTCGGGGCTGCCCGGCACCAGCTCGACCCAGGCCTGGTCGCTATCGGCGAACAGGGGTGCCGTGTCGCCGGTGGCGGCGTCGGCTTCCAGCACCACGAGCATGTTCTGATCCCGAGACTGAACCGTGACCAGCAACCGGTTCTCGTCGATCCAACTGACCGACGTCAGGTACGGGTAGGTGTGGCGGTCCCACGCCACCTCGACGCTGCCGCCATCGAGTGCCAGCACATGCAAGGTGACGTCGGCGTTGGCCGTTCCGGCCGCGGGGTAGCGGATGATGGATGGCTCGCGCTTGGGGTCGCCGGGATCGGCGATGTGCCACTGCGCGACGTCGGCGATGTCAACCCGGCATGCGGCAATCGCCGAGCCGTCGGGGTTCCACCAGTAGCCGCGGAAGCGGTGCATCTCCTCGGCGGCGATGAAATCGGCGCTGCCCCACGTGACATTGGGATCGGCTTCGCCGGCGAGTTCCCACGTGGTGCCATCGAGCTCGGCAATGCGCAATTGGGCGCCCGAGATGTATGCAACCCTGTGGGCGAGCGGATCGGGGCGCGGGTCGAACACCGGACCGTCAACTTCCAGCTCGCGCGCCGAGGCACTCATCAGCCCGGCCACGAACAACCGGCCGGCAAGGCTGAACGCAGCGACGCTCACCGACTGATCCGTGCTGTACGCGGTGATCCCCCCGGCGCCCTCACGCATCCGTTCGCGGCGAGCCCGTTCCTCGTCAGGCAGCGCGTCGATGTCGGTTGGATCGGTGCCATCGCCAGCCGCAAGCAGCTGCCGCGGGTCGGCAACGAGCCGCTCGGTTCCGCTGATCACGTCGAGCGACCACATGCAGTTGACCGGATCGTCGCCGGCACCGCTCCGCAAGAACACCGCGCGCAATCCGTCGGGTGAAGCGGTGACGTTCCGCGGCTCACCGAGGGTGAGCCGCTGCGTGCGTGCGTACTGCCGAGGAAAGGTGTCGCTCACACCGCACACACTGCCACGCCGCCAGTGCCACATCCCGAACGCGGCCACGGGATCAGTGGTGCCCGCTGGTGGCGGCCTGCAAATTGCGTCCTGCCCGGTCGTCCGAGTCGCAGAGGTCTCGTGTCCCGGCCCGGCCTGGCTCTGTCGCGGGCAGCTCAGTACCGCAGGTAGTAGCCGAACACGTCGACGATCACGTGTGTGCTTCGTTGGACGTACAAGTCGAACGAATCCGCCCCCAGCGGGATCACGGCCGCGTTCGCGACTGCTGAGTCTGCAGTCGAGGAGTTGACGTTCGACACGGTTGGCATCGGACCCCCGTGCGGCCACGTCGTGACGTAGCCAGGCTCCGTTGTCGCCGTCACGGTGAGGTTGGCGACGACCGCAGCGGTCATGTTGTACGGCGGCGCGATGGTCGTCGAGCCAACCTGGTTCACCAGCGTGCTGGTCCCCGCCACACGTGCCGCGCCGCCGAAGCGACTGTCGAGAATGCGCCGCGGGTCGATCGGCACGAACAGCCCCGCAACATCGATGGGTGCGGTTGTGTCGGTGAAGTACCCGGCGACGTCGGCGATCAGGTGGGCGCCGGACTGAGCAAAGATCGACACCCGTCCGCCGGCACCGACTGGGACTACGACCAGGTTCGCCCGGGTCTCGCCTTGCACGACATTGAGATTCGAGACGTTCGGACGGGGGGCGCCACTCGGCCAGGCGGTGAAGAAGCCATCGTTGACCGCCTCGGTGGCCGTCAGGTTGAACACAACCGCCCGGACCCCGGTGGCGGGAATAGAGGCCCTGCCAGTGATCTGCAC
>JANNHO010000181.1:0-3894 GCA_031404435.1 Acidimicrobiaceae bacterium
CGGGTCCGAAGCTGGACGTCTGGTTCGTTCCCGGAAAGCATCGCTTCTGTCTAAATTGTGGGCATGTACATGAGGCCTACGGTAACGACATCAATCGGCTGGTTGGCCTGTCTGGCGAGGGCCGATCATCGGCCACCACCATCATTACCCTGGCCGTTCTAAGGCGACTCTATGCGGACGGCGCGAGCGAGCAGGCGGCCACTTCAAGGAAGATGCTGGGCTTCAGCGACAACAGGCAGGACGCAGCCCTTCAGGCGGGCCACTTCAACCATCAAATCTCATTGCTGGTCTTGCGCGCCGGTTTGCTGCGGGCACCCCGAGATCACCAGTGGGCACAACAACTTCGAACTGCGCGACTTCCACTTCATCTTCGGTGACGCGTGTACTGCGGTGGTTCTCGAACGCAGCAGCGACGCTGCCGCACAGGTGCAATGGGAGGTGCTCGGTACCAAACTCGGCACGCAGTTCTCGAACAACATTCGCAACGATGCCGGCTTCCTCAACTCCAGCGAGGACGGCATCCGCGACCCGCACGAGTTGATCTTCCGCCAGCGCGGCCAGCAGGTGTTCAAGGAGGTCTGCCCGTTGGTGTCAGCGCACATCAAGGCACACCTGTCGGCGCTGCACCTCGAGCCCGACGACGTACGCCGCTTCTGGTTGCACCAGGCCAACCTGAAGATGAATCAGCTCATCGCCAAGGGTGTACTCGGCCGGGTGCCGAACGAGGATGAAGCACCCGTCGTTCTGGACGAGTTCGCCAACACCAGCTCCGCCGGTTCGGTGATCGCGTTTCACCTCCACAACGCAGATCTGGCGTCCGGCGATCTCGGCGTGATCTGCTCGTTCGGTGCCGGCTACTCGGTGGGGAGTGTGGTGGTGCGCAAGCTCACCGGCTGAGTTGGGTTCACGAGCGGATCAGGCGGTCCATGTTCTCGTGGTAGTGGGCGATCTTGCACTCTCGTTCGGACAGGATGTGCTGCGTGTACCCGCTCGAGCGCTTGGTGAGCGCAAGCCGGTCGTAGATGGCGATGTCCTCGGCCACCACGCCTTGCAGCGTCTGCCAGTGCGCCATCATCCTGTCGTAGTAGACCGCGTATTCGGGGTTGTTGCGGTCCCCGTCGTAGATCAGTTGCCAGCACAAGAAGCGGGTGCGGTCGACGTCGATCGGGATCGGGTTGAACACCTGGATGTGCTCGGGATTGCAGTTGTAGATCGTGTTGGGGAACACCACGTAGTGGCAGATGGCGTACTGGTGGTGATCCCAGTTCTGCTCGAGCAGCTCGCGCTTTTCCGGGCGTGGCACGAAGCACATGTAGTTCTGGCCGAGGATGTGAAACGACGTGTCGCGAGTGGATTTGGTGAACTCGGGTGGCACATGGTGCAGCGCGGTGACGTGATACACCTCGTTGAAGCCGTCGACGATCGCCTTGTAGCTGACCGGAACGTCCCATTCGAGTACGTCGAGAACGACCATGTCCTCCATCTGGAACTTGCCCAAGTCGCTTCTGATCTCGGTTCCGATCCAACTCTGCAGCGAGGGAGCCGCTTCGGGCCCGAGCAGGTTGACCCAGATCCAGCCGGCCCATTCGTCGGCGGCCACGGCAGGCGCGCGCACGTCGCGCAGGTGTTCCTCGGAGAAGTCTTCGCGTTCGGGGACACCGACCAGACGGCCGGTGGTGTCGTACACCCAACCGTGATAGGCGCAGCTGAACCGGCGCGCCCCGCAGCCCTTCTTCTCGGCGACCAGCGCCGGTCCGCGGTGCTGGCACACGTTGTGGAACGCGGCCAGCGTTCCATTCGCCTGACGGGTGATGACGATGGTCTCACCGTGGCTGTCGAACGTCACCCAGTCGCCAGAGTTCGCTGCATCGGACGACCGCGCTGCGATCAGCCAACTGGTGTTCAGGACGCGCTCGCGTTCGAGCTCGAAGCGCACCGGGTCGGTGTAGACATCGCGACCCATCGTCGCCGGCCCGTAGTCGGGAACCTGTTTCACCCCTGGCCCAAGCCGGACCGGTACGTCTCCTCGTGATGCGACGTGGACCATTGAACGCCCCTTTCTGTCATCTCCCGTTTGCGGAACAGTTGTTATATATTAGCAAGGCTACGCTGCACGTCAATGCCCAAAGTCGTCGACGCCGAGGAGCGACGCGTCGGACTCACCGACGCTGCCGCCCGCCTGATCGCCCGCGCCGGCATCGGGGCTGCGACGATGCGCGATGTTGCCGCCGAAGCAGGTGTGACGACAGGCGCCCTCACCCACTACTTCGCCGACAAGCGCGAGCTGCTGCTGCGCACGTTCGAGGCCTCGCTTGATGGCCGCCGCGCCAAGCGCCCCGAGCGCGATCCGGCCGACGCTGCGCTGTCGCTGCACGACGCACTCGCCGGTGCACTCCCCATCGACGATGATCGCCGCCGCCACTGGATGGTCACCGTGGCCTTTTGCGCGCAGGCCGCCGGCGACAGCGAACTCGCTGCCGCGCAGCGCGATGCGTACCGGGAGTTCCGGGCGCACGTCACCGCGTTGCTTTCTCGGATTGCCCCTGGCGATGCTCCGCAGGAACTGGCCGAGCGGCTCATCGCGCAGGTCGACGGCGTCGCCATGCAGGCTCTGTTCGATCCCGAATCGTGGCCTGCCGCTCGTCAATTGGCGGCGCTCGCCCACGCACTCGAAACGGCGAACCTGCACGCGCTATCAGCCGTTCCCGGGCTCGATTGAGTGCCGCTGTACTACACGAGGAAGCCGAGACAGGAGCGCGGAGAATGACCAGTGCCACCACAAGTGCCGAAGCCGGCACTGAAGCACATGCAAACACCGGCAGCACCGGCCATTTCGACGTCGTTGTGATTGGGGCAGGCCCGGCTGGCGAGGTGGTCGCAGGGCGCTGCGCCGACAACGGGTTGCAGGTGGCCATCGTCGAGCGGGAGTTGGTCGGCGGCGAGTGCTCGTACTGGGGGTGCATGCCCTCGAAGGTCTTGCTCCGGCCCGGCGATGTCGTTGCTGCCGCACGTCGAGTGCCCGGTGCGGGAGCCGCGGTGACCGGTGAGATCGACACCGCCGAAGCACTTGCGTGGCGGAACAAGATTGTCGGCAACTTCGATGACACCAACTCGCTGCCGTGGCTCACAGACCGCGGCATCGAGGTGGTGCGCGGTCGTGGCCGGCTGACCGGGACGCGCACCGTCGAGGTCGCCGTCGGCGACGGAACGACACGTTCGCTCACGGCGCGTCGCGCAGTGGTGCTCGCCACGGGCACGGCGGCCGCGCTCCCCCCGATCGCTGGGCTGGAGGAGACAAAACCGTGGACGAATCGCGAGATCACCGCCACCGGCAATGTACCCAAGCGTCTGCTGGTGCTCGGTGGCGGGGCAATCGGGTTGGAGATGGCTCAAGCGTTCCGGCGGTTGGGTTCTCGCGATGTGACGGTGATCGAGGATGCGCCACGCATCCTGATCCGCGAGGAGCCCTACGTTGCCGACGAGGTACAGGCCGCGCTCGAAGACGAGGGGATCCGCTTCCTGATCGGTGCCAACGTTGTCGCTGCGCGTCGCCGGGCCGGTGGCACCGTGATCGTCACCTTGGAAGACGGCATCGAGTGCGTCGGTGATGTGCTGCTGGTGGCCGCCGGACGGAAGCCGAACACCGAGGATCTCGGGCTCGAGGCGGTGGGGCTGGAATCTGGCAAGTCGATCGAGGTCGACGATCAGCTCCGCACCAAAGTCGAAGGCGGTTGGTTGTATGCCGTTGGCGATTGCAATGGGCGGTCCCTCCTCACCCACATGGGCAAGTACCAGGCCCGGGTCGCTGCCGACACCATCCTCGGGCGCACCGCAGCCGCAGTGTCAGACCACACGGCCATCTCCCGTGTCACGTTCACCGATCCACAAGTGTGT
>JANNHO010000182.1:0-8559 GCA_031404435.1 Acidimicrobiaceae bacterium
AGAGCTGAACGCCGAATGCCTCGCGGTGTTCGGGACGCCGATCTACAACCAGTGGGGACTGACCGAGTTCCCGGCGGCGACCAGCCTCGGCATCGGCGACCCGCCCGAGAAGTTCACGGGCACCGTTGGGCGAATGGCTCCCGGTGCCGAGGTGAACGTGCGCAGCTTCGACGGCGCCCCGCTTGCTTCCGGCGCGGAGGGCGAGTTGTGGGTGCGTGGTCCGCAACGCTGCCAGGGCTACGTCGACTCGTCGCTCGACGCCGAGGCCTTCGATGCCGACGGCTACTTCCGCACCGGCGATATCGGCACCGTCGACGCCGACGGGTTCGTGCGCATCACCGGACGATTGAAGGACATCATCATCCGCAACGCCGAGAACCTGTCGGCGCAAGAGATCGAAGACGTGCTTGCCGAGCATCCCGCCGTCGCCGACGTCGCGGTCATCGGTGTTCCCGATCCGGTCACCGGCGAACGGGCGTGCGCAGTCGTGGTGCTCGCCGCCGAGTTCGACACGCTGACGATCCCGGAACTCGCGGCGCATTGCCAGGCGAAGGGGCTGTCGAAGACGAAGATCCCCGAGCGGCTCGAGTTCATCGACGAGTTGCCGCGCAACCCGATGGGCAAGGTCCTCAAACACGTGTTGCGCGCTCAAGTCGCCTGAGCCGCCCGTCCAGCCGGCCCCGGACAGGTGCTATCGCCAGGCGAAGACGGGTTGCTCGAACTCGTCGACGCGGGCATCGACGCGACCGTCGAGCGCAACCCAACGGAACTGCACCAGCACTGCCCCGGTCGGGGCGTGGATCAGATCACCGCCAAGTGGCACCTGCACGACGGGGCGGTCGCTTTCGGGGATCGTGACGAAGCGCGGTGAATCCTCGCGGCACAACTGGTGCAGCCCGATCCGGTAGGCGTGGGCGACCTCATCGGGGTTCGGCACCAGCTCGAGTCCCGCTCCGCCCCACACCACCACGGGAGTCATCACGTAGCCGGAGCGGGTGCAGTAATCGTCCAGCCGACCGAGCACCGAATCGTGGCCGAGCTCCACGCCGAGCTCTTCGTGAAGTTCGCGCAGCGCAGTGTCCTCGGCCGTTTCGCCAGGATCGATCCGGCCGCCGGGTAGCGCCCACTGTGACGCGTGGCTGTTCATCCGTGGCGCGCGGCGACACAGCAGGAACGCCGATCCCCCGGCCACACCGCGCATCTGCCCGTCGAGTCCGGTGACGTCACCCGGCACGATCGACAATTCCTCGGCGGTCGCGGGATAGGGGTCGACATCGTCGGATTCCAATGTGCTGTCGACGACCACGATTGCCACGGCGGCGCGCTTGCGTTCGTCGACGGCGACGGCACGCACCGAATGGGCGCGAAGGTTGGTGGTGATCGAAGCGCGGAGTCCGTCGGTGAGCGCGATGGGAGCCGGCAGCGGCGGCTGGTTCGAGTCAAGCATCGGCAACCAGTGTGGCCTACGGTTCACCGTAGATGACCATCGTCGCGATCCACAACGAAGACTGGGGCTTCGAAACCAACTGCTTCGTCTGCGAACCCACGAACGAGCAGGGGTTGCGGATCCCGTTCTTTCACGACACCGATCAGGGCTTGGTCTTCGCCGAGTTCACCCTGCCGGGATCGTTCAGCGGTGCGCCGGCATTCGTGCACGGCGGCGTCACCTTGGCGATCCTTGACGAGGCGATGGCCTGGGCATGCATCGCCGTTGGCCGCCGATGGGCGGTAACGGTCGAAACCACCACCCGTTTCCTCGGGGCCGTGCACGTGGACAAGACACACCGGGTCGAGGCCAAAGTGCTTGAGATCACCCCGGAACAGATGCGTACCGAGGCGGTGGTGATCGATGTCAAAGGCCGGATACGAGCCGAGGCGACGGCCGTGTTCGCCGTACTCGGTGAGGCCCAGGCGGCGCGCGCAGTCGGCGAACCGGGCCCGTGGAGCCATGACTTGTCGAGAAATGCCCCGCCACGGTGGCTTTCTCGACAAGACGGTGCTCCACGGTAGGTGCCGGGCGATTCACAGCAGGCGTTCGGCGGGCGGTCGGCCTTCACTCACACCGAACCCGTGGCGTCGCAGGTGCCGGGTCAGGCGATAAGGGCTGAGGCTGCGGACAGGCCGCTGAGCACGGCGCCTTCCACGCGTGGGCCGGCGAAGGCGTCGCCGGCGACGACGAGGTTGGAGCGGTCGTCGGGTCCCCAGTGGGCAGCCGGCCAGATGTTGGTCGGCGTGGCGAATCGCCACCGTTTCAGCTGGCTCACCGTGACCACCGCGTCGCCGAGCCACGGTCGGGCGAGTTCGAGCAACGCCGCCTCCGCGACTTCGTGTGGGTCGTCCCAGTGGGCTTCGCTCCACGTCGCGTTGGCATGGAAGGTCACCGCGGCAACGGTCGACACGCCCTTGGCCAGGTTGTCGCCAATGAAGGTGAACGTCGGATCAGTCTGTGTGCCACCCGGCGGCGGAACGGCGCTGGGCCGATCGAGCACGGTCAACAACGCGAGGGTGCGGTCGTAGCCGGTGTGCAGCAGCTGCTCGGGCATCTGTACTTCGGCCGACACGAGAAGCGAGAACGCTTGCGGGACCGGGCAGGTCACGACCAGCGCGTCGAACTCGGTGATCGAGGCATCGTCGAGCTTCGCCGACCACGCTCGCCGCCCCTGCTCGGCGTGTAGCGAGAACACGAGCGATCCGCATCGGACGTCGAGCCCTCGGGCAACATCACGAGCGACTGAGTTCATCCCGTCCGTGCCGACGAATCGCGGGTACCCGTCGCCGCCGGGCTGGAAGCCGCGACACCACTCGGTGACGACACCTCGTTCAACCCATCCGTCGACGATGCCCTGAAACTGGGGCGTACGGGCGGTGAAGAACTGCGCGCCGTGATCAAGCGTGGCCGCGCCGATGCGCCGGGTTGCCATCCTCCCGCCGGGCGAACGGCCCCGTTCGAACACCACCACGTCGAGCCCTGCATCGGCGATCGTTCGGGCGGCGGTCAGCCCGGCGATGCCTGCGCCGATCACGCCAACCTTCATCGCCGACGTCGATTCAGTAAGCCGACTGACCGACGGCCTGACCGACGGCCTGTTCTGGCCACTGGCCGACCGCCCACCCTCATCTCCGACATCGCAGTCCCTGGACTGGCGGTCGCGACGCCCGAGGGCTCACGCGGATTCGGCCAGCGCGGCCGGATCGTTCGCGACCCGCTCGGCTGCGGTGACCCTGTTCAAGAAGTCGATCAATACCCGGTTGAAGGTGGTGGCGTGTTCGACCATGAACCCGTGCGCCGCACCAGAGATGACGACAAGCTCAGCAGTGAGGATCCGTTCGGCGAGCTCCTCGCTATCGCCGCGCGGGGTGAGGATGTCTTGGTTGCCGACCAGCACAAGCGTGGGCACGGTGATGGTGGCCAGCTGATCGGCGATGTTTTCGTCGGTGGCCAGGATCGCCCGCACCTGAGCGACGAACGCGTGCGATGGACGACCAAGCGCGAGCGGCCCGAGCCACCCGAACGCCGGCATGAGGCGGCGGAACGACCTGGGCCCGATGACCCACCGGGCGGCCTCGCGGGTCATCGCCCCCATCCCCTGCTCGGTCGCCTTCGTGGCCCATCCACTGAGTAGCTCGCGTCGCCACGGATGATGCTGGCACGCCGTGCAGGCCAAGGTGAGCGACCGCACGCGCCCCGGATGGCGCAAGGTGACGAGCTGCGCGATCGCCCCTCCCATCGACGCACCAACGACATGTGCGGTGTCGATGCCGGCGTGGTCGAGCACGCTGATCGCATCGTCAGCCATCTGGTCGAGGCTGTACTGGCCGAACGGCTTGTCGCTTCGCCCGGCACCCCGGTTGTCGAGTGCGACAACCCGGTAGAACAGCGCCAGCACGTAGCGCTGCATGTCCCAACCATGCTTGTCGGCACCGAGACCCTGGATCATCAGCACCGCCGGGGCGCTGGAACGGCCGAACACCTCGTAATGCACGCGAATGCCGTCGGTCGTGCGTGCGTAGGGCATCAGCCTTCTCCGAGCCAGTCGATAGGCGCCACACCTGTTTGCAGCCCGCCGAGCCCGTCGAGCATTTTCTGCAGATGGCGCTGCGTTGCCTCGGCCAGCTCGATCTCGGCGAGCGGACCCCGGCGCTGACGCCGTGGCATCACCGCTGGGCCAACCTCGGCGCGTGCCGCCCGCCCGAACATCGTGCTCATCGACGCCACCGGATGCACGCCGACCCCGGCAGCGACCGCGGCGCCGACCAGTTCTGGATCGACCGGGCCCGCATGGCGCAGATGAGAAACGGCACGGGTGGCAACGACGACGAGTTCGCCGTGACGAAGCGCACCGCGAACCTCGATCGGATCGTCGAGCAGCGCACCGATGCGGCGCAGCAGTGGCCCGAACGGTGCGTTGTCGGGACGACCGACGAATCGGACCGCCCGCCCCGATGCCCGCCCGAGTGCCCACGAGACGTACAACGCGCTGTACGACAAGTGCCGTTCATTGGTGACCAGCAGCGCTCCGGCCCGTGCGGGAAGGTGATCGATACCGCCGACGGAAACGTGCCAGCGCATGCCGAGCAACGGTGACAACACGTTGACGAGGTGCTGATCGCGGCCCCAATCGTCGACGGAGTTGCGGTGCACCAACGTTCGCAGCGTCACCGTCGCGGCAGTTGCCGCCGCAGTGGCCGCGGTGGCGGCCGCGCGCCTGGGAAGGTCGATCACGTTCGTCACGGTTACGCCACCACTGCGATGGGGCGGGGGACGCGGACCACGGTTTCCCATGCATACAAGCGGTCGATGACTTCCGGGGTGGTGGATGCGGCAACGACTCCGAGCACCTCGGCTGCGTGCGAGCCGTCGGCGAGGCGGCCACGGTGCACCACTTCCATCACATGGTCGGGAACCGGGGCACCGAGGAGGTGTGACATCCGCCGGGCGATCGACCATTCGGGACCGACCAAGGGCAGCGGCACGCGTCGGCCACGAAGGATGGCCTGTAACGCGGTGACCGCTCCGGGGGCGACCACGTTGATGGGCTCGTCGACGCGGCGCTGCGCAGCAGCGATGACTGCTGCTGCGGCGTCGCTTTCCCGGATGACCACGAACGGCGGATCGGCGAGAACGCTGAACGGGACAACCGGCTGGCGTAGGAGGCGCCCGAGCGGGCTGGGGACGTGCGGACCGAGCACCGGAGCCAGGCGGAGTGTCCCCACTGGAACACCGACGCGGGCCCCGACGGACACCGCGACACGTTCCAGATCGGCGAGCATCTTGCCGAACTCCGACGTCGGGTCAACCGGCGCGCTCTCGTCGGGGCGGGTGAGCGAGTGCCGGCGCCGCCCATAGACCTCGATCCCGCTGCGCACGACGATTGACTCCAGCGAGGGGCATTCGGCCGCAGCGCCCAGGACCGCGGCCGTGCACTCGCTGGTGTACCGGCGGGCAGGCGTGGTCCCGACGCGGGCGTCTGGTTCCCACACGGCGAGGTGGATGACCACGTGCGGATCGAAGGACGTCACGACGTCGACGATCCGCTCACGATCCGACGGGTCGATGCGGTGGAACACCGCCCGCCGGAGCCGACGACGGGGTGGATCGGCGTCGATGCCGACGAGCGAACCCACCCACGGCTCCGATTCGAGCAGCGACGCCACGAGGGAACCGAGCTCGCCACCCATCCCGCTCACGAGCACTCGTCGGCCTGGCATGTCAGGACGATAGCGTCAGCACGGGCGAACGGGGGTTCGCCGCGGTCGGCGGCGAACCTCAAGGGGCCGCCCGCGGTTGCCGATAGCTGAAGGCATGGGCACGCGGACACACACTGCGGGGTCGGCGCGTTTCGTCGTCGAACGGCTCACGGCTGGGACGCCGAGCCGGCTGCGGGTCAGATCGTGGCAGTCGTACGGGCAGTGCCGAGGCTTCGCAGCGGTTCTGACGCCGGCGATGGCGATGGTGATGGTGATGTCGACGATGGCATTCGCCGGTCGCCCGGCTTCTGCCCAGGTGCCGGCCCCTGCCGGGGTCTGTGCGCGCACCTACGCCGTGGTGTCAGGGGACTTCTGGGGTCGTATCGCCACGAGGCATGGGGTGACGATCGATGCGTTGTTCGCGGCGAACGGGGCGACGGCCAAGACGGTCCTGCACCCCGGCAACCAGGTGTGCCTACCCGAGGCGGCGCCCGTCGCCGCCCCGACCGGCGCTACACCGGCCCCGGTTCCAGCGGCTCCCGCGGCGCTGCCGGTGCAGCTCGCGGCGTTCCCGGCGCAGGGATCATGCTGGTTCGGTGATACGTGGATGGCCCCCCGAGGTGCCGGTCGGGTGCACGAGGGCGTCGACGTGATGTCCAAGGCCGGTGCCTACATCTACGCCGTGCAGGACGGCAAGTTGTCGAAGCAGACCTTCGATCGGCCCAACTCGCGCTCGGGCAATGCCTGGTGGCTCACCGGGGCCGACGGGACCTACTACTTCTACGCGCACATGTCGGCGTTCGCTCCCGATCTCAAAGTTGGATCCAAAGTGGTGGCGGGCCAGATCATCGGCTACGTCGGCCGGACCGGCAACGCGGCCGGGGCCCACCTGCACTTCGAGATCCACCCCAAGGGTGGCGCAGCGATCAATCCAACCGCGATCGTCAAGGCCGTCGACGGCTGCAAGCGCACCGAGCCCTACCCGCAACCGGGTGGTGCCGTGCCATCGACACCGTCGACCGTTGCCCCCGAACCGCAGAGCTCGATCACCCCCGCTGCAACCGCGACCCCGGCCGGCGGCCCGGCTACCGCGGCCGCGCCGTTGCCTGCGGCTTCGCCGATGCCCGCAGCCAACCTGGTTGCCTCGCCGGCGAACGGGCTGCTGTGGCAGTTCTTCAGTCCGAAAGCCGCATTCGATTCGTCGTGGAACGGTCGGGCGCTGAGCGGCGGTGCTCGTCAGGCCATCCGTGTCGACAACCTTGCCGGGGTCCCATCCGGCACATCGGGAGTGATCGTGCGCCTGACGGCCAAGAGCGCCGGAGCAGCCGGCTACCTCACCACGTACCCGTGCGACAACGGCGCACCTGCGGTGTCCATGCTGAACTTCCCACCCGGCGGAACCGCTGTTGGCACCTCGGTCGTCGAGGTGGTGGGCGGCACGATCTGTGTCACCGTGAGCGCGTCCGCCCGGGTGAAGGTGGAGGTCGTCGCCGCCCGTTCTGCCAAGGGCGTGGGTGTACAGGCGGTCAGCGCGGTGCGTGCGCTCGACACGCGCGACACCGGCGGCAGGCTCGGCGGTTCGGTGCAAGCCGCGATCACACCCGCCGCGCTCGGCGTCAACGCGGCAACCCAGGCGCTGACCGTGAGCGTCACCATCGTCAATCCTGCCTCAGCGGGCACGTTGTCGATCGGGTTTTGCGGGCAGGGCGGTTGGGCAGTTCCGTTCAACGCCGATCCTGTGTCGTCGTTCGCATTGACCATGCGCGCCAACAGCGCCGGGTGGTGCCTCACATCGACGGTGGCGACGGATGTGATCGTCGACGTGGTTGGCAACTGGGGTGGTGGGAATGCGCCTGCCCCGATCGATCCGGTCCGCCTGTTCGATTCCCGCTCGACAGGGTCGCCCGTCCACCTGAGCCCGGTGAGTGTCCCCGTTTCCGGTGGCGCAACAACGGTGGTGCTGTCGATCACGACGGTTTCCGGTGCGACGGGAAGCTCAGTGTTCGCCGTGCCGTGCGGCGAGGGCCGCAGCGGCGGCACTGTGATCGCCACCTCGTCAGGACGGGTCACGACGGCGGTCGTTCCGGTGCGGGTCGAAAACGGGGCCGTCTGCATCTCAGCCCTTCAACCCGTGGACGTGATCGTCGACGTGGTAGCTGCAGCCTGAACGTTCCGTCTGGCGCGACGCGTCAGCCAGCGTCACGAATCCTGTTTGAGTGCAGTGTCGACCGACAGCGCAGCCGCCACGACGAGCGAGTTCAACGGTTGCGCGAGCTGCTGGTGGATCTGCACTACGTAGTTGTCGGCCGTGGTGAACAGCGCCTTGGCGACGCCTTCGAAGGTCTTGGTGATGCGCGCCACCTCCGCCCCGGTGTGGTCCTCGACGCGGAAGTTCCAGGCCCGCCAGTTCTCGGCACGGATCGAACCGTATGTGTGGCCGCCGGCCTGCAACGAGAAGTGGATCTTGCCGAACATGTTGTCCTGCACGATTCGTCCGATCTCGGCGTCGTTGCCGTCACTGACGATCACAGTGCTCTTCATCACCTTGGCCGGACGAGTGATGCGCAGCAGCACCGCCCCGGAGGCGTCAGTGATCTCGAACTTGTGCGTCAAGAACTGATCGAGGTTGCTCACCAACCGGATCATCTTCTTGGCGGTGCTTTGGCCAACCTGGTTGACGGCCGCGATCTGGCGGCCGCTTCGATCGAACACGCCGTACTGGTTGTCAGCGATCTCCGTCGAAATGCGTTACGCGACGGACGACAATTTCACGGGCGCTCCGTTGCCGGGTTACCTGGCCAATCGGGCGTACCTTCGTCGCGAGGCCGCGGCCGCGCTCGCGAGAGTGCAACGAGGTCTTCGCGCAGCTGG
>JANNHO010000183.1:0-5282 GCA_031404435.1 Acidimicrobiaceae bacterium
GTCGGCGACTTGGTGGTGGTGTCGCTGGCCGCGGCAAACCGCGATCCGGCAACCTGTGACCGGCCCGACGTCTTCGACCTGCGCCGACCGATGGCCCGCTCCCACGTGTCCTTCGCCCAGGGTCCCCACGCCTGCCTTGGCGCGCAACTCGCACGCATCGAAGGACGCGCGGTAGTCGAGGTGGTGAGCCGTGGCTTGCCGGGGATCACGCTCGGCGAACACGACGCCCCATCGGGTGTGGTGTTCCGCAAACCGAACAGGCTCCATGCGCAGTGGAGCCGATGACACGGGCCATGCCTAGTCTTCGACGATGGACCGATGCTTGGCAATCCTGTGATGGAACACGTCGCTGTGGTGGGCGCATCCCTGGCTGGGTTGCGGGCCTGCGAATCGTTGCGCACCGACGGTTACACCGGTCGGATTTCGCTGATCGGTGCGGAGGCCGAGATGCCCTACGACCGTCCGCCGCTGTCGAAGAAGTTCCTCGCCGGCGAATGGGAGGCCGACCGCATCCGCTTGCGCAAGCCCGACGATTTCAGCGCCCTCGGCCTCGATCTGCGCCTCGGCTGCGCGGCGACCGGTTTCGACTCTGCGTCGCGAACGCTGACCTGTGCCGATGGTGAGGAACTGCGCGCCGACGGCGTGATCATCGCCACCGGTGCCGCACCGCGCCGGCTCCCGGCGCAGCCGGACCTCGACGGGGTGGTCGTGTTACGCACCCTTGCCGACTCGCTCGATCTGCGCGCCCGACTGGCCGGAGGTACTGCCCGACTGGTCGTGGTCGGGGCCGGCTTCATCGGCCTCGAAGCTGCCGCAACGGCGCGACAGTTGGGTTGCACGGTCACCGTGTTGGAGGGGGCTCCGTCACCGTTGATCCGCGGTCTCGGCGTGGCCATGGGCGCCGCGGTTGCCTCGGTCCATGAACGCCATGATGTGGAGATCCGCTGCGGCATCCGGATCGTGGCGCTCGAGGGCGCGGAGTCCGTCGGCGTGATGCGGGTGACCGGGGTGCGTCTCGGCGACGGCACGGTGGTGCCGGCCGATGTGGTGGTTGTGGGTATCGGCGTTGCACCGGCGACCGAGTGGCTCGTCGGCAGTGGGCTCGTGTTGGACGACGGGATCGTCTGTGACGACACGCTGTCTGCTGGTGTGCCGGGCGTGTACGCGGCGGGCGATTGCGCGCGCTGGCACAACCACGTGTTCGATCCCCACGATGATGCCGTGATGCGGGTGGAGCACTGGACCAACGCTGCCGAGCAGGGCGCTGCCGCGGCACGCAGCCTGCTCGCCTGGTCGAGCGGTGACGATGCCCCGGTGTACGAATCGGTGCCGTTTTTTTGGAGCGACCAGTTCGACAGCCGCATCCAGTTCCTGGGCCGGGCCCACGGCGGTGACGAGGTTCACGTGTTCGCCGGCGACCCTGGCGGCGCGTTTGCCGCGCTGTACGGCTTCGAAGGGCGGCTACGTGGCGTGCTGGGGGTGAGCAAGCCGAGGTTGGTGATGCCGTTCCGGGCGCTGCTTGGGGCGCAGGCCACCTGGGCCGACGGGCTCGCCAAAGCCGCTACTCTGACGGGCTGATTATTCCCGGATCGACCTGGTTGAGTGTCACACCACGCAAAAGTTGAGTGTGATGGAATCAAGTTATGTGTCGTTACCCTGCATCACATGACTGATCTCGGAACCTCACCCGCATCGGCTCCCGTCACTGATCTCCAGACGCTCCCGGTACTCCCACTCCCGACAGCGGTACTGCCGGGCACGCTCGTCACACTCGCATTGGATTCCGATGTCGTTCGGCTCGCAGTCGATGCTGCCGGTGCCAGTGGTGGCCGGGTGGTGCTCGTGTCCCCGGGGTCGGGCGATGTCGGCGTGTTGGCCAGGGTGCCCAACATCGGTGCGCTGCCGTCGGGCATCCCGGTTGCGATCGTGCAGGCCGATTCGCGGGCGCGCATCATCGCCCGCCATACCAGTGAGCGCGGTGTCGATCATGCCGACGTTCAGCCGATCACCGATCCGCGACCGACCCCCAGGGTCGAGGCCGTGGCGCGCGAGCTCAGGGTGGTGCTCGAGGAGATCGCCAAGCTGCGCAACAGCCGCCGCTTGCCCGAGATCATTCGCAGCGTCGGCGAGCCCGGCGCGCTCGCCGACGCGGTGATCTCCTGGAGCGAACTTGAGGGCGACCTGCGCGACGAGGTACTCGCTGCCGTCGATGTCGAGCACCGTGTCGGGCTGGTCAATGACTGGGCCAAGCATCACCTTGCCGAGTTGCAGGTGACCGCCCAGATCCGCGCCGAGGTCACCGAGGGAGTCGACAAGCAGCAGCGTGAATACATGCTCCGCCAGCAGTTGAGCGCGATCCGCAAGGAGCTTGGTGAGGGCGACGACGACGCGGTCGGCGTCTATCGCAGCCAGCTTGATCTGGTCCGTGCAGTGCTGCCGGTGAAGACGGCCAACTTCATCGACAAGGAGATCGACCGGCTCGACCGGATGAGTGCCCAGTCGCCGGAGCACTCGTGGATCCGCACGTGGCTCGACCGCATCTTCGAACTGCCGTGGAACGTGCACTCCGACGACCGCCTCGAGCTGGCCGAAGCCCGTGCCGTGCTCGACGCCGATCATTACGGCCTCGACGACGTGAAGGACCGCATCGTCGAGTTCCTCGCCGTGCGCAAGTTACGCGCCGACCGCGCCGCAGCCGAATCCGCCGACCGTGTCGGCCCGCACCAGCACCAGCACGGCACGGTGATCACGCTCGTCGGGCCGCCAGGCGTGGGCAAGACCAGCCTGGGCGAGTCGATCGCCCGGGCGCTGGGCCGCAACTTCGTGCGCGTCGCACTCGGCGGCGTGCGTGACGAGGCCGAGATCCGCGGTCACCGACGTACCTACGTGGGCAGCCAACCCGGCCGCATCGCCAGGGCGATCGTCGAAAGCGGGAGCATGAACCCGGTCGTGCTGCTGGACGAGGTCGACAAGCTCAGCCCCGGCGGCTGGAGCGGCGACCCCACCTCGGCCCTGCTCGAGGTGCTCGATCCGGCGCAAAACCATACGTTCCGCGACCACTACCTCGAAGTCGAGCTCGATCTCAGCCAGGTGGTGTTTATCGCCACCGCCAACGTCGCCGACACCATCCCGGCCCCGCTGCTCGACCGGATGGAGCTCGTCCGCCTGGACGGCTACACCGAAGACGAGAAGGTGTTCATCGCCGAGCGCTACCTCCTGCCCCGCCAGCTCGAGCGGTCCGGTCTCGTGGCCGACGAGGTCAGCGTCACCGAGGCGGCTGTCCGCGCGGTGATCACCGGCTACACCCGTGAAGCCGGTGTGCGTTCACTGGAACGTGAGCTCGGCAAGCTGAGCCGCAAGGTCGCAGCCGCAGTGGCCACGGATCGCACAGCGACCCCGGTCGCGGTCGACACTGGCGATGTTCGTGAGTGGCTCGGCCGCCAGAAGGTCGATGACGCCATCGAGGAACGCACAAACGTGCCCGGTGTCGCCACCGGACTTGCCGTGACCGGGTCGGGTGGCGACGTGTTGTTCATCGAGACCACCGCGTTCCCGATGGTGGTGGCCGAGGGCGGCACAGCCGAACCGACGCTCACTCTCACCGGTCAACTCGGTGACGTGATGAAAGAGAGTGCGCACATCGCGCTCAGCTACGTCCGCTCCCACGCCGCCGAGCTTGGCGTCGATCCCGCCGCGCTGGCCAAGCGGGTGCACATTCACGTGCCCGCCGGGGCGGTGCCGAAAGACGGTCCGTCAGCGGGAGTGACGATGACGACTGCGTTGGTCAGCCTGCTGACCGGCAAAGTGGTCAAGCCCAGTGTCGGGATGACCGGCGAGATCACCCTGCAGGGCAAGGTGCTGCCGATCGGTGGCATCAAGCAAAAGGTGCTCGCCGCCCACCGGGCCGGCCTCACCGAAGTGGTGCTCCCGAAGCGCAACGGACCCGATCTCGACGACGTCCCCGACAAGGTGCGTGAGGTGATGACCTTCCACCTCGCCGACACCTACATCGACGTCCTCAACGCAGCGTTCGCCTGAGCGAGGATGGCCCCACCGAGGGTGGCGTGTTGCGGGATTAGGCTGACGGCATGTCACATCTGTCGAACGTCTGGTACGGGGTCACCCCGCTGCAGGTCACGTCTGGTCACGGCTGTTGGGTCACCACCATAGGCGGGGAGGAGTACCTCGACTTTGCCGCGGGGATCGCCGTCAACTCCACCGGTCACTCCCATCCGCGTGTCGTCGAGGCGATCGCCGCGCAGGCGCAGCGGTTCATCCACGCGCAGGTCAACGTCTACAAACACGACCTGCTCGAACCGCTGGCCACCCGGTTGGCCGAGATCACCCCGCCCAGCATCGACACGTTCTTCTTTGCCAACTCCGGTGCCGAGATCACCGAGGCCTCGATCAAGCTGGCCAAGCAGGCCACGGGTCGGCCGAACACGATCGTGTTCGCCGGCAGCTTCCACGGGCGCACCCACATGGCGATGGCGATGACCACATCGAAAACTGTCTACCGCGCCGGGCATGCCCCACTACCCGCCGGTGTGTTCGTGGCGCCGTACCCGGACCCGCTGGCCGATGACCAGGACGCCGAAGTAGCCCGCGCGCTCGCCGGGTTCGACTATCTCTTGAAGGCGCTCACCGCTCCCAGCGAGACCGCCGCTGCAATTCTCGAACCAGTGCTCGGTGAAGCCGGCTACATAGCCGCACCCGCCGCGTTCATCCACGGCATCGTCGAGCGCTGCCGTCAGCACGGCATCTTGTTCATCGCCGACGAAGTACAAAGCGGCTTCGGTCGCACCGGCAAGATGTTCGCTGTCGAGCACTACGGCATTGATCCCGACATCATCTGCATGGCCAAGGGGGTCGCCAGCGGGTTCCCGTTTGCAGCGCTCGGCACCCGCCGCGAACTCGACGACAAGTGGCCGACCGGCAGTCACGGCGGGACCTATGGTGGCAACCCGATGGGATGTGCGGCGGCGTTGGCCACCATCGAGTTGATGACCGAACCCGCGTTCCTGGCCAACGTCAATGCCCGCGGCGAGCAGCTTCGCGCCGGTCTCGGCGAGTTGCAGCGCGAGCATGATGTGATCACGCAGGTGCGTGGTCCCGGGTTGATGGTCGGCACCGAGTTTGCCGACAGCGCCCGGGTTGCGGCTGTGCAACAGCACTGCCTCGACGAAGGACGCCTGATCCTGATGAACGCCGGCACCTCCGGTACGACGATGCGGTGGATGCCGCCGCTGGTGGTCGATGAGCGCGAGATCGATCTGGCGCTT
>JANNHO010000184.1:0-3096 GCA_031404435.1 Acidimicrobiaceae bacterium
AGGCGAGCCGCAACGATGTCGTTGAGTGAAGGATTGTTGGTGAGATTGGTATCGATGTCGTCATCATGGCTCATGAAAATTCCCGCTTTCATTTGTTGTGATTCGCCGAATGGTAAACCTCTTCGGCGGAGCTGTCGAACGGAGCACCTGCTGTTCAGCTCTCGTTGACGAACTGTTCGCATCGTTGGTCGCACCCGGCGTCGGTGCCGCTACGCACCGTATTTGCGCTGTATCTATCTGCCGCACATCACCGACGCTGCCGGCGCAGCGAGGACCGTCGCCCGTTCACGGTGGCGCTGCGGGGCGATCTCCTCGTCAGCCTGGCCTCGTCGCCAACGCAGGCCAGCGCGAGTGTTCGCGCTTCCCACTGGCGTCAGCCTGCGACCTGGATTGCTCGCAGCTGGCTGGCAAGTGCCGGGATTTCTCGTTCGGCTCGCTACTGTCGACGGTGCAGCCCCGAGGGCGTTCCACACTCAGCGTGCGGCCCCCGAGCGCCATCTGACCGGTCGCGGTCCCGTGCCAGTTCCCAACCCGGTCATCACCAAGCTTGGCGTGCTTGGCCCCAACGATCGAAGCGAGTTCGGCATCGAGCATCTGACGCTTCACGACCAGCCCCGCCGCAGTTGAGAACGCGAGCAACCCATCGCGCATCGCGCCGGCAACGTCAGCCTGGAAATCCCCCGAGATCGTGGAGGCATCGAGAAAGCTGAGATGCCATGCCAGAGAAGCGCAGGAAGTTCGAGAAGGACTTCAAGGATGGAGCGGTCGATATCGTCTTGACGACGGGTCGTGCGGTCGCTGAGGTTGCCCGAGAAATCGGTGTTCATGAAGGGACGCTGGGTAACTGGGTGGAGCTGCGCCGGCGGTCCCAGAAACCGGGTGCGGTGACCGAGGACGAGCGTGCCGAGTTGGTGCGGTTGCGTCGGGAGAACGCCGAGTTGAGGATGCAGCGTGATGTCCTAAAAAAATCGGTGGTCCTGTGGGTGGACGAGGCGATGGGCCGCAAGCCGTGATCGCCGGAATCGTTGCCTGCAGGACAGAACTTCAGATACCGGTCGCGGTGGCGTGCCGCGCGTTGGATATGTCCGAATCGTGGTTCTATAAGCATCGTGACGCGCCGCCGACGGCGACCGTTGTGCGGCGCCAGGAGCTCGACACGGCGATCGAGGAGGTGTTCACTAGCGAGGACGGCGAGTACGGCTCACCGCGGGTGCATGCTGAGCTCGTGGAACGCCCGGCGTTCGCCAAGTTGAGTGTGAACACGGTCGCGAAACGTATGCGCCACAAGGGTTTACGAGCGAAGGTGAAGCCGGTTCGCCGGTCGTTGACCCGTCCTGACGAGGCGGCGCCGAAGTTCGAGAACCTGTTGAACCGCCAGTTCAACCCTGCCGGCCCGAACATCGCATGGTGCGGCGATATCGAGCGCCACGAGGCGCTCTTGAACCGTGTGGTGATGAAAGGACACCACCTTCGGTCCGTCGCAGCGGGCCATTGAAGCTGAGGGCAGCCTGACTCGGGAGACGCCGGGGAGGGTGGCAAGCAGCCCTGACAACGCCGGGACGTGCCAGCACTGTCAGATGGTGCGGGTCCGGCAAGCAAGACAGGAAGGTGTAACGACAGTGAATCAGCGTATGAACGCCTCTCAAGAGCAGACCACCAGCTCGAACCTGACGGATCTGGGCTGGGCAGCGGCGCGCACCTCCACCATAGTGGGGGGAACTCCTTGGCCGGTTGATGTCGCCGGTCGGGAGGCCACACCGAATGCCTGCGGCGTAGGTGTGGCGAAGCCGCAGGGGCATAGTTGGGCACCTCACCTGTCGAACGGTTCAAGAGTGAACGTGGGAACCATCCCGGCGGTCCCCTCGCCGGCCAGCAGCCAGCTGGTCGAAGGGCAGGCCCGTCGTCGGCTGATGCGGTCGGGATGGGGCGGAGGACTCGTAGTAGTCCGGGCACGGGAAAGCCGTGCACATGGCGAAGGGGTCCAGCGTGTTCGCAGCAACACAGCGGATGGAGGAGGTCGCTGGTGAATATCGGCGCTCCGTGGCCTGGCCTTGACGAGGCCGAGTTGCGGGTACTCGTGATGCAGATGAAGCTGCACCAATGGGCGACCAGTGATCCTGGCCGTTGTTTTGATGATGTGTTCAACCTCGTGTATGACCCGGCGTTCCTCGTTGTGGCGTGGAATCGGGTGCGGGGCAACAAGGGTGCGCGAACCGCCGGGATCGACGGGATCGCACCGCGATCTGTCGTGTTCGGTGCCGGGGAACTACTCGACGGGCTGCGAGTTGATCTCAAAGCTGGCCGGTTCGTTCCTCAGCGGGTGCGGGAGAAGGCGATCCCGAAGGCGTCGGGCAAGATCCGGCACCTCGGCATCCCAACGACCGCAGACCGGGTTGTGCAGGCTGCGTTGAAGCTGGTGCTCGAACCGATCTTCGAGGCGGACTTCAAGCCGTGTTCGTATGGCTTCCGTCCGAAGCGCCGAGCCCAGGACGCGATCGCTGAGATCCACTTCTTCGGATCACGCACCTATGAGTGGGTGTTCGAGGCCGACATCACAGCGTGCTTCGACGAGATCGACCACACCGCTCTGATGGGGCGGGTGCGACGTCGGATCGGAGATAAACGTGTTCTTGGTTTGGTGAAGGCGTTCCTACGTGCGGGCGTCCTCACCGAGGACGGTCGGGCAAGGGCAACGATCACCGGCACCCCGCAAGGCGGGATCCTCTCACCGTTGCTGGCCAACATCGCCCTGTCCGTGTTGGACGAGCACTTCACCCAGAAATGGGAAGCGCTCGGCCCGGCATGGACACGCGCCAAGCGTTGTCGCGCCGGGGCTCCGGCCATGCGACTCGTCCGCTACGCGGACGATTTCGTGGTCATGATCCACGGCACCCGCGACGACGCCGAAGCGCTCTGGGATGAGGTCGCGACAGTGCTCGCACCGATGGGGTTGCGCCTGTCGGAAGAGAAGACGAGGGTCTGCCACATCGACGAGGGGTTCGACTTCCTCGGGTGGCGCATCCAGCGCCGAACCTGGCGAGGCCGGACCGGGAAACGGGCGGTCTACACCTACCCGTCGAAGAAGAGCTTGCTCTC
>JANNHO010000185.1:0-18324 GCA_031404435.1 Acidimicrobiaceae bacterium
CGGTCTTCGCTGAAGCAGCCTTCGCCGGAGCGGCCTTTACTGAAGCGGTCTTTACTGAAGCGGTCTTTACCGGAGCGGTCTTTACCGGAGCGGCCTTTACTGAAACAGCCTTCGCCGGAGCGGCCTTCGCTGAAGCAGCCTTCGCCGGAGCGGCCTTCACTGAAGCAGCCTTCGCCGGGGCAGCCTTCGGCGGAGCGGTCTTCGCTGAAGCGGTCTTCGAAGCGGCGGGCTTCACTGAAGCGGTTTTCGAAGCGGCGGCCTTCGCGGACGCGGTCTTCGAGGCGGCGGCCTTCGCCGGGGCGGTCTTCGCCGCAGCTGCGGGGGTGCCCGTCGACTTCGGGGCCTTCACCGAACTGGACGGGGCCGACGATCGTGCCGCCGCTGCCTTGGGGGCCCCAGCTTTCGTTGATGTGGCCGAGCTTGTTGTGGCTCGGCTCTTTTTGGCTGTGGCCATGATCGAATACTCCTCCATCAACCGAGCTGAGCGCCGGATGCTATCGGACATGCCACGACGATCGCGCCATGCCGAAGCGGTCAGCCGGCGTGACTGACCCCGATGTAGATGGCTTCACCGTCGAGCTCAGCGTTCGCCCGCCCCGTTGCCGCAGCGCGCACTGCGGCGTCGTCGAACGACAGCGACGTGGCGAGCGTCTCTGCGGTCAGCTCGCCATGGAAGTCGGCGATCTGACGGCGAACCGCTTCGGGCAGGCCGAGGACGAGGTCGATTCGGTCAGACACCGACAGCCCCGCGGTGCGGCGGGCCTGTTGCACGAGCCGGATGAGATCCCGGGTCACCCCTTCGGCTTCCAACTCGGGCGTCAGTTCGATGTCGACCAGGACGACCCCGGCACCGTTCGACAGTGACGTACTGGCACCACCGCCGGCCACAACAAGCTTGAGCTGATACTCGCCGGGGTGCAACTCGACGCCGCCGGCGATCACGGCATCGCCGTCGCGCGTCCAGTCCCCCGCCTTGACCGCCTTGATCACCGTTTGCGTGTTCGATCCGAGTCGAGGACCAAGCGTGGCCGGTATCACCTGGAGGTCGTAGGTGGCCACAGACGCAACGTCGTCAGTGAGCACCAGATTTTTCACGTTCACCTCGTCGGCGATCAGTCCCGCGAGCCCGGCTAGCCGTTCGGCGCCTGGCACTGCCACGGTGAGCGATGTGAGCGGCTGACGGACGCGCCGTTGGTGCCCCTTGCGGACTCGCAGGGTCGCATTGCACACGTCGCGGGCGAGATCCATCGCCCCCACCAGTTCACGATCAGCGGGGATCGAATCGGCCGACGGCCACTCGGTCAAGTGCACGCTTCGTTCGCCGGTCAACTCGCGATACACCGCCTCGGCGGTCAGCGGTAGCAGTGGTGCCGAAATCCGACACAGCAGCGCCAGCACCGTGTGCAAGGTATCGATCGCATCCTGATCGCCGACCCAGAACCGGTCGCGGCTACGGCGCACGTACCAGTTGGTCAGTGCATCGAGGAACGACCGGATGGTGCCGCACGCGGCGAACAGGTCGTACGCCTCCATTGCCACGGTCACATCGGCCACGAGATCGTGGGTCTTGGCCAAGATGTACTGGTCGAGTAGATCTGCCGAGTCGGTGCGGAACGTGCCAGTTCGACCTTCGGCATTGGCGTAGAGCGCCAGGAAGTACCAGGTGTTCCAGATCGGGAGCAGCACGTGGCGGACGGTGTCGCGCATGCCCTCTTCGATGACGGCGAAGTCAGCGCCGCGCAAGATGGCCGAGCTGAGCAGATGCCAGCGCATGGCGTCACAGCCGTGGGAGTCGAACACCGCCATGGGATCGGGGTAGTTGCGCAGGCTCTTGGACATCTTCATGCCGTCGTCGCCGAGCACGTTGCCGTGGCTCACGCAGTTCGTGAACGCCGGACGGTCGAACAGCGCCGTCGCCAGCACGTGCAAGGTGTAGAACCAACCGCGGGTCTGGGCCATGTACTCGACGATGAAGTCGCCCGGGTAGTGCCCATCGAACCACTCCTCGTTCTCAAACGGGTAGTGCACCTGTGCGAAGGGCATCGAACCCGACTCGAACCAGCAGTCGAGCACCTGCGGCACGCGACGCATCATCGAGACGCCAGTCGGGTCGTCGGGGTTCGGGCGGACCAGATCGTCCACCTGTGGACGGTGCAGATCGGTGACGGTGACGCCGAAGTCACGTTCCAGATCAGCAATCGATCCGTACGCATCGACTCGCGGGTAGGTGGGATCATCGCTCTTCCACACGGGGATCGGTGAACCCCAGAACCGGTTGCGGCTGATGCTCCAGTCGCGGGCGTTTTCCAACCACTTGCCGAAGTTGCCGTCTTTGACGTGCTCGGGCACCCAGTTGATCTGCTCGTTCAGCTCGACCATCCGGTCACGGAACGCGGTGACCTGCACGAACCACGAGCTGATTGCCCGGTACACCAACGGCTCGGCGCACCGCCAGCAGTGCGGGTACGAGTGCTGATACGTGTCGTGGCGAACCACCACACCGCGAGCCTTCAGCTCTTTGATCACCTCCGGGTTGGCGTCGAACACGTGCAGTCCTGCCCACGGTGTGACCTCGGCGGTGAACTGGCCGTGCTCGTCCATCGGGCAGATGGTGGGGATGCCGACCGCGTTGCACACGATCTGGTCGTCCTCACCGAAACCCGGTGCGAGGTGCACGACACCCGTTCCGTCGTCGGTGGTGACGAAATCGGCAACGAGAACATGAAAAGCGTTCGGGGTGTCGGCGAAGAAGGGGAACAACGGGCTGTACCGGCGCCCGACCAGGTCGGCGCCCAGCAGGGTCCCGACGCGTTCGGCACCGTCGAATTCGCGCTCGTAGGCTGCGAGGCGGCTGTCGGCGAGGATGTAACGCTGCCCGTCGAGTTCCATCACCGCGTATTCGATCTCGGCGCCCACTGCGAGCGCGAGGTTGCTCGGCAGTGTCCATGGGGTTGTGGTCCAGGCAAGGATCCGTTCTCCGGAGTCGAGTTGGAACGCAACGGTGAGCGCCGGATCCTGACGATCGCGGTACACGTCGTCCATGCGCGTCTCGGTGTTGCTCAGCGGCGTCTCGCAGCGCCAGCAGTACGCCAGCACCCGGTATCCCTCGTAGACCAAACCCTTATCCCACAATGTCTTGAAAGCCCACATCACGCTCTCCATGTACGACAGGTCGAGCGTTTTGTAATCGTTGTCGAAATCAACCCAGCGCGCCTGGCGTGTGACGTATCGGCGCCAGTCGTCGGTGAACTGCATCACGCTCGTGCGGCAGTAGTCGTTGAACCGATCGATGCCGTACGCGGCAATCGCCGGATGGCCGCTGATCCCCAACTCTTTTTCTGCGACGACCTCGGCGGGCAGCCCGTGGCAGTCCCACCCGAAGCGCCGCTCAACCAGCTTGCCGCGCATCGTCTGGTAGCGCGGCACCGCGTCTTTCACGAAACCGGTCAGCAAGTGCCCGTAGTGCGGGAGCCCGTTGGCGAAGGGCGGACCGTCATAGAACACGTACTCGTCGGCATCACGGCGCGCATCGATCGAGGCCTGAAAGGTGTGATCGGTGTGCCAGAAGTCGAGGATCTGCAGCTCGAGGGCGGGGAATGACGGATGGGGGTCGACGTTCGGGTAGCTCAACGGTGTGTCTCCTGCGATGGGGTCATCTGCCAGGGACGAGACGAGCCCGCGATACCACCCTGTTTGCCGGGAGCCGCAGCCCCTGACCACTCCGTTGCGCCAGCGATATCGGGCTGGACCCGTCCGGTTCTACTGACTGTTCAGCTGCGGCGGTCCAGGGTTCTTCCGAAGGCTCAGAGGTGATTGCCTCGTCACAGCCGTGTTGTCAACGATAGAGCCTGAACGCGTGTTCAGGAATTGGATCTGAAGGAACCGATGCCCGATGGCGGAGTCTTGCCGTCGGAGGAGCCCGGCAGTCCGCTCGGGGGTGTCGAGTCGATCAATTCATCGCTGCTCGGGGGCGACATCTGCGCGTCGTCGCGCACGATCGGCACCTGACCGCTGTTCAACGGCGGAAACGACATCGAAACCCGGTCGGTGTTGGTGCTGGACAGCTCGGGGCGATCGGCGGGAGCGAGGCCGGCGGGCACGCGCTCGGCCAGATCCTTGAGCGCCACCGAGGCATCGCGGACACGACTGCGTTCTCCGGCGACGTGACGCTCGAGCACTTCCACGTCGGCCAGCAGGCTGTCTCGCTTGGTGACGAGTGCGCCGTACTCGGCTTCGGCGCGGATGTGCTCGTCGCTCCGGGCGCGGCGGGCATCCTCTGCCGCCTCGTCGACCAGACGCTTCGCAGCAACCTGCGCTCGGTCGAGCTCGGCGGAGGCATCCGCCCGGGCAACAGCGGTCATCGTCGTCGCTTCGATTTCGGCCTTCGAACGAATCGCCGCCGCCTCGGCCTGGGCATCGGTGACGGTCGCGTCGGCGGTGCGCTGGGCGAGCAGCAGCGTGCGGCTGATGTTTTCGGTGTCGTCCGACGAGACCGGTGCCGCTGCCGGGGTGGATATCGGTGCAGCTGAGACGGCACCACCGCTGTGCGACGCGTCTTGCAGCTTCGCAATCGCCGCCCGGGCCCTGGCTTCCATCGCCGTTGCCTGCTGCTGCGAGGACTCGAGACTGGACGAAACCTCGACGAGGTAGGACCGAACCTCGTCGGGGTCGTATCCGCGCTTGACGATCTTGAACGTTGCGGCCGCAACGGCCTGCGGGCTGAGTTCCATGGCCCGCATCATAGTTGACCGTGCCCGCGACGCTGATGGATGCTCATTCGAATCCTTCGCCTGCGTAGGAGCCACCGCGTGCACCGGCCGGCTTGAGTAGATACACCCCGGAAGCAACTTTTTCCATGGTTCCGTCGAGCCCGTAACACAGCCCGGAGGCGAAGTCGATCAACCGCCGGGACACCTCGCGATCGGTCGCTTCGAGATTCATGATCACCGGTTGACCGTCTTTGAACTTGTCGGCGATCTCCTGGGCCGAGTCGAAACGGCGCGGTCGGATGGTGTACGGATCGGAACCCATCGAGGACCCCCCTCGCGATGCTGTGGACGAGCGAGCAGGATTGCTCGGACGGGGATGAACACTCGAGTCGTCGTTGGCCGGTTGCGGACGACGCGCCACCGGACCTTCGTCGCGCGACGGAAAGCTCGGCCGGGCGGGGACGGCGCGCACCGAGACATCGTCGTGATCTCCGCCCGAGCGGGGTCCACGACCGACGGGCTCGTCGAATCGCTGCTGGCGGGCGCGCTGTGGGCGCGGCTCATGGTCAGGCTGCGGGTTGTAGTCGTCGTAGGCATCGTCGGGTCCGAGCCCGAGATACTCCATTGCCCTCTTCCAGATCGACATCCACCCTCCTCCTGGTCGGATGAGGCTAGCTCATCGCATCAGCGGAAAGGTGGACGATCACCGAACAACGCATTCCCGACACGCACCTGGGTCGAACCCTCGCCGACGGCGATCTCCAAGTCGTCACTCATGCCCATCGAGCACACGGACAACCCGAGCGAATCGACCAGCGCGCGGACACTGGCGAACCCGGTCCGCGTCGTGGCCGTGGAGGAAGCCGTGGGGCCGACCGTCATCAAACCCAGCGGCACGAGGCCGAGGTGCATGCACGCGTCGACGATCGCTGGGGCTGCGGCGAGCGAGCACCCGCCTTTGTCCGCGGCGATCTGCCCGTCGTCGTCGGCGGTGATCACCTGCACCAGCACCGCCACACCAGGAGAACGCTTGGCAACTTCGGTCGCCAGCGAGACACGGTCGATGGTTTCGTAGACATCAACCACTCCGGCGACCAGACGCACCTTGTTGGATTGCAACTGGCCGATGAAGTGGACCGGCGGTCGTGGATCGACCTCGGTGAACTTGGCAACCAGCTCCTGGGCGTAGTTCTCACCAATCGAATCGCACCCGGCGGCCATGGCCGCCCGCACCGCATCGGCGCCGAAGGTCTTGGTGACGGCCATCACCTGCACGCCGATGCCGCCGGCACGCTCGATCCGAGCGCGCACCACCGCAAGCATCTCGGCGACTGCGGCGACGCTGATCGCCACGGGCCTCAGGTGATCCGCACCGACACCGCACCGCCCGTCACCGGCGCGAGGACGTCATTTGAGGAACGATGGAACGTCGAAATCGTCGTCGTCGTCGAGCGGATCAACGGCCTCGTCGGCGAAGAGGTCCTTCAGCGTGGACACGGGGGTTTCGACGGCCTTGAGGGTCCCACGGCTGGCTGGCGCGCCCGCGTCCCACCGATCGAAGCCGGCGGCGATGACGGTGACCTTCACCTCATCGCCCATTTCGTCGTCGATCACGGTTCCGAAGATGATGTTGGCGTCGGCGTGGGCGACACCGTGGATGATCTCGGCAGCCGCGTTCATCTCGAACAGGCCCATCGCCGACGGGCCGGTGATGTTCAACAGGATGCCGCGTGCACCGTCGATGGCCGCCTCGAGTAGGGGGCTCGAGATGGCCGCCTTGGCGGCGACGACGGCACGGTTCTCACCGCTTGCCTGACCAATGCCCATCAACGCCGACCCTGCGCTGGCGAGGATCATCTTCACGTCGGCGAAGTCGGTGTTGATCAGGCCCGGCGTAGTAATCAAGGTGGTGATGCCCGAAACGCCCTGAAGCAGTACCTCGTCAGCCATCTTGAATGCATTGAGGACGCTTGTCTTTTCGTTGGCCACCGTCAGCAAACGATCGTTCGGGATGACGATCAGGGTGTCGACTTTCTCTTTGAGCTTCTGCACGCCAGCATCGGCCTGCACGGCTCGCCGCCGCCCCTCAAAGCTGAACGGCCGGGTGACCACGCCGATGGCAAGCGCCCCCATTCCACGGGCGATCTCGGCAATGACCGGAGCCGATCCAGTGCCCGTCCCGCCACCTTCGCCAGCGGTGATGAACACCATGTCGGCACCCTTGATCATCTCTTCGATCTCGTCACGATGCGACTCGGCCGCAGCACGACCGACTTCGGGGTCACTACCTGCGCCGAGCCCCCTGGTGAGGTCGCGACCAATGTCGAGCTTGACATCGGCATCGCTCATCAACAGCGCCTGCGCATCAGTGTTGACGGCGATGAACTCGACACCCTTCAGCCCGGCGTCGATCATCCGGTTGACGGCGTTGACCCCCCCACCGCCGACGCCGATCACCTTGATGACGGCAAGATAGTTCTGCGGTGCGCCGGCCATCAGCGTGACCTCCAAATCTGCGGGACTGCGGTGCGGCAACTCTGCGGGAGCGCCGATTGGGTGAGATGATGAAGATCCGAGGAAAACATGACGTTCCGATCGTAACGAATGGCTGCCACATCGGCACTGCCAGTCCTTGCGCCGACAGTCTTTCACGTCGCAGACGTGCAGGCGCGGAACCAGGGGCCCCGCGACGTCATCGCGTTCGCTTGGAAACGTCGTCGGTGGACACATCAACACCGACGAGACCGCCGAGGCCGCCGCGCACGAGCTTCAACAAACGGGCCAGCTTGCTGTCGAGCTGGTCATATCCGCCGAGGCGAACCTCAATGTCGTCGCGCAGCACCAGCCCGAGGTCCCCCGTCGTCGCATCGACCGAAGCGGTCAGGGTGATCGAGCGGATCTCCGCCGGCAGTGCCCCAACCATCTGGGCTGCGGCAGCGAACGGCGGTCCGGCGAGGCCACCGATGTCGGTGTCGGGCGCGGGACCCGTGAGCAGCATGTATTCCACCGGCCTGCCGGTAAGCAGGTCGAGAACCCGGCCGTCGCGATCAATCACCCGGTAGCGGCCGTCGGAGCCCTGGAACGTGGCCAACGGCTGGCGCTCGCGGATGTCGATGAACACCGTGTCCGGAAACTGCTGGCTCACGACCGCAAGCTCGACCCACGAGATCTCCTCCAGCGAGCGTTCCGCGGCGTCGGTGTCGACCAGCAGAACCGGCTCCCCCATCATTGAGTCGATGACCGCTTGTAACTGCGTTCGGTCGGTGTACACCGCGCCCTGCACGACGACCTCTTTGACGGCGAACAACGACGACGCGAAGACCGCCAGCACGGCAACGATCACCAGCACCACCCCGACCACGCCGCCGGCCCACAGCAGCCGGCGGCGCCCCTTGGCCCGCTTGACCGCGATCCTGCGGGCCCGCACCCGTGGATCCATCGAGCTCGTCGTGACCTCCACTGCGTCAAAGGCCCCAGTCGAGTCGAGCTCGTCACCGATGACGATCGTCGCCCCGCCACCGGTGTCGCCGCCGCGCTTGGCACCGTCACCGCGCCTGGCACTGTCACCGCGCTTGGCACCATCACCGCGCTTGGCACCATCGCCGCCTGCGCTGGTCGGGCGGGCTTCGTCGAGGTACACCGCGTCGGGCAGATCCTCGTCATCGCCAACGCCGATCACGATCGTGGGCTTCGCTGTCAGGGGCGCGCCGAGGCCATCATCGTCGCCGTCATCAACCATTTTGGCCGTGGGGTCGTAGGCCCCGGGAGCCGTGCCATCCGGGTCGCCGACCATGGCGCGCACCACGAGCGGTGCCGTCGGAATCATCGGCTCGGCCGAGGGCTCGGTTGGCGGCTGCGGCGCGAGCTCGACCGGCTGCGGCGCGGGCTCGGTTGCGAGGCTGGCGGCGAAGGCCTGCTTCAACTCGTCAAGCACCGAGTCGGGCACCATCTCGCCTCCGGGCGGCGTGGGCTCGGTCACCACTGCACCCCGCCGGCAACCGCGCCAGAAACTCCGCCCGCAATCCCGCTGGTTTCGGCGGTTTCGGCGGTTTCGGCGATTTCGGCGGCGAACCCCACGAGACGTACCTCGCTGCGCATCTGGTAGCCCGTTGCTTCACGCACACGGCGGCGAACCTCGGCGATCACCGCCACCACATCACGGGCCTGCCCGCCGGCGTCGGCCTGAACAAAGTTGGCGTGCTTGTCGCTGACCTGTGCCGAACCGATGCGAAAGCCGCGCATGCCGAGACCATCGATCAACGCACCGGCGGTCACCTCACCCGGCACGGGGTTGACGAACACCGAGCCGGCGTTCTGCCCACCGGGTTGGTGCTCGCGCCGCCAGCGCACGATGCCGTCGAGCTCGGCCTCCGATTGCGCCTGGTCGCCCTCGGCGAGTTGCAGGCGAGCACTCAGCACCACCTGGTGGTCCCCGAGGTCTGAGCCTCGAAACCGGAGGCCAAGGGACTCCGCGGCGATCGTCACGGCCTGCCCGCGGACCAGATCGAACAGCTCGATGTCGATCAACGACGAGGCGACGTCCGAGCCGTGACCGCCCGCGTTCATCCGCACCCCACCACCCACCGAACCGGGAACGCCGACTGCCCACTCCAGACCCGTCAGCGACGCGGCAACCGTGCGCCTGGCAAGCACCGGAAGCGCCACCGCGCCACCGGCCACCACCCGTTGTGCGGGCCCATCGATGTCGATGTCGGTGCAAAGGAATCCAAGCGTGAGCGCAATGCCGGCGAAACCTTCATCGGCGATGAGCAGGTTCGAGCCGCGCCCGACGATCAACACCGGCAGGCCCGACGCCGACGCCGCCTCGTACACAACACCGAGATCCTCGGTCGAGCGTGGACGGACGAACAATGCGGCACAACCGCCGACCCGGTAGGTGGTGAGTGGTGCCAGTGGAACACCGGTTTCGCCGAGGACACCGAGGATCTGCGCCGCATGGGCGATCGACGCATCCAGGGAGCTGCTGGTGCGGGCCGTCACGATTCGCCCCCAACGCCCGCGCGCTGGTCGATCACCTCGGACGGGAACGAGGAGATATCACCGCAGCCCATCGAGATGCACACATCACCGGGCCGCAACCGGGATGCCACGAACGAGACCAGATCTTGGCGCCGCGGCAGCCACGCCACCTGAGCCGCGGGATGGTTGTCGAGTATCGCGTTCACGACGAGCTTGCCGGTGACGCCGGGAATCGGCTCGGTCCCACTTGCGTAGATGTCGGTGATCACCACGAGATCAGCGTCGACGAATGAATCGGCGTAGCCGGGCGACATCACCGACATGCGGTTGTAGCGGTTCGGCTGGAACACCGCCACCACGCGCTGCCAGCCGTCACCGCTCGACTTCGCTGCCGCAAGGACGGCGGTGATCTCGGCGGGAAGATGGGCGTAGTCGTCGACGAGGGTGGCCCCGCCGGAGACACCGCGAATATCGAAGCGGCGGGCCACGCCGCCGAAGCGGGCCAGCGCCAGGGCGGCATCGTCGAAGCTGACTCCGATCTCCATCGCCAGGGCGATCGCGCCCACTGCGTTGCGCACATTGTGGATGCCGCGCAGGGGAAGCTCGACCTTCCCCAGCGCGACGCCATTGCGGACAACACCGAAGAACGAGACACCTGCGCTGGCGGCGATGTCGATCGCGCGCACCCGTGCGCCATCGCCGGTTCCGTAGGTGACCGCATCATGGCGTGCTGCGAGTTCGCGACACACCGGATCGTCGAAGCACACCACCTTTGGACCATCGACCTGCGCAAGGTACGCGTCGAAGCTGGCGCGGATGGCGTCGAAGGTCCCGTAGTGATCGAGGTGATCGACGTCGACGTTGGTCACGATCGTGCCGGCGAGGGGCAACTCGAGGTGGGTGCCGTCGCTTTCATCGGCCTCCACGACGAGCCATTCGCCGCCGGTCCACTGCGCGCCGGTGCCGGCATCGGCGACGTCGCCACCGATGATGAAACTCGGCCGCAATCCGGCCTTGGCCAGGATCAGCATCAGCATCGAGCTCGTCCCGGTCTTACCGTGCGTGCCGGCTACCCCGAGCGACCTCGCCCTCGCACAGATGGAGGCGAGCATGCCCGCTCGGCGCATCGTGGTGATGCCGGATGTCCGAGCTTGATCCACCTCGATGTTCCGCTCGGGAACCGCGGTGCTGAACGTGACGGCGTCGCAGCCGTCGACATAGGCGCGCTGATGACCGACGTGCACCGTGACGCCACCGGCGCGCAGGCGATCGAGGACCGCACGGTCGCGTTGATCGCTCCCGGTGACGGTGTGGCCCATCTCGGCCAGCACGAGCGCGATCGCGCTCATGCCCGGACCGCCCACACCGACGACGTGCACCCGCTGCGCAGACGACAGATCGAGGGGGGGTTCGGGACGACTCATCGCGCGGCCACCTCGTCAATCAGGTCGATCAACGAATCGCCGCGATGTCGCTCACCGGCGGCACGGGCCGCTCGCCCGATCGCAGCACGACGTTCGGGATGCTCGACGAGGTCATCCACCTCAGAGCACAGGCGGTCCACGGTCAGCGCTGCCTGCTCGACCAGGACCGCTGCGCCGAGATCGGACAACGTGCGGGCGTTGTCGAGCTGGTGGTTCTCGGCAGCATCCGGCCACGGCACCACGATCGCCGGTGTGCCGGTGGCGGCCAGCTCGGCGATGGTGCTCGCCCCGGCACGCGTGATCATCAGATCGGAAGCGGCGTAGAGCTCAGAAATCCGGTCGTCGTATCCGATCACGCGATACATGATGCCCGCTTGACCCTGCAGTGCGGGCGGCGAGGGCGACACCTCGCCCAACCAGCGCGCCCCCACCACGTGATGCACGTACAGGTCGCCGCGATCAGCCCACCGCTCGACGAGTGCCTCGACGGCTTCGTTGATCACCTTGGCACCGAGCGAGCCACCGAACACCGCGATCATGAATCGGTCATCAGGGACGCCGAGTCGGGCACGGGCACCGGTCCGGTCGGCGGCCCGATCGATGGCGATGATCTCGGCCCGGATCGGCGCCCCGGTGGTGTGCGCCCGCGGGAGCGGGGAGTCCTCGAACGCCGCCGCCACCGCTGCCGCCCACCGGGCGCTCAACCGAGACGCGAGGCCCGGCCGGCGGTCGTAGCTGACGACGACGACCGGTATGCGGCACAGCAACGCGGCGATCGTGCACGGCATGCTTGCGTAGCCGCCGACATTGACGACAACCGCCGGGCGAAGGCGGCGCAGCAGGCGGATCGCCAACCAGGTAGCGCGGACCAGCTTGGGCGCGAACGCTACGTTGCGTAGCGACATCGCGCGCTGCAACCCGACAACGTCGAAGAACGTCGCGACGTACCCGGTGGGCGGCAGCAGCCGTGCCTCGATGCCGAGTCGGGTGCCGGCGTAGTGCAAGGTCTCCCGATGATGGCCGGCTGCGGCGAGACGGTCCATGATCGCGATCGCCGGCAGGACGTGGCCCGAGGTGCCGCCACCTGTGACCACTGCATGACAGCGGCGGCGCGGCACGGCCGGCGAGGTCATTTCGAGTGGCGGGCGACGTTCAGCAGGATTCCGACCGCCGCCATGCACACGAACAACGAGCTCCCGCCTGCGGAGAAGAAGGGCAGTGTGAGCCCGGTCACCGGCATCAGCCCGATGACACCACCGATGTTGATCACGGTCTGCACCACGAACCAGCCAACGATGCCGCCGGCCAGCAGCATCCCGAAGCGGTCACGGGCGGCCAGCGCGATCTGCACGCCGCAGTAGGTGAGCACCACGAAACCACCGACCACCGCGACCACGCCGATCAGGCCGAGTTCCTCGGCGATGACGGCGAAGATGAAGTCGCTGTGGGCCAACGGCACGAAGTCGCCCAGCTTGTTCAGCCCACGGCCTGGCCCCGCGCCGGTGGTACCACCCTGGGCGACGGCGATCATCGCCTGGTACGTCTGATAGCTGAGGTCGTCACGGTTGCCGGTGATGTCGAGGAAGGCCGTGAACCGGTGATAGCGCCGCGGGCTGGTCACGACAAACACCAACGCGGCCAGCGTCGAAACCACCCCGGCCGAGGCCATCGGCACGAACGGCGTGCCCCCGACGAAGGCAACGGTGAAGACGATCGCACCGAGCACGATCGCGGTGCCCAGGTCGCCTTGGGCCATGCATAAACCCGACGCGAGCGCGGCGACGTAGATGGTGGGGATCAGTGTGCGACGAAGGTCGTGCATCTCGGATTCGCGGCGGGTGAGTAGATCGGCGCAGTACAACAACACGGCGAGCTTCAAGAACTCCGATGGTTGGAAGCTGAACGAACCCAGCGAGATCCATGCGCGGGCATCGTTGACCTCGGCGCCGAGACCGGGAACGAACGGAAGGAACATCAACCCGGCGGCACCAACCAGGCCCGGTGCCACCAGCCGGCGCCAGAACGTGTACGGCACCTTTGCCCCGACGTACAACGCGACGGTTCCGAGCACGGCCCACGTGGCCTGACGGTTGAAGATCCGCCACGGCGAGTACCCCAGGTGAAATTGCTGGATCGAAGATGCAGACAGCACCATCACCAACCCGAGCATCACGAACACGGTGACGATGAGTCCGGTGACGTAGTAGGTGGTCGGCGGCGGGCCGGTCGGCCGGCGCAGCCCGAAGCGGGCGCTCGGCCGGCGGCGCAGCGCGGCGGCACGAGCCGAGGCCTGCCGGCGACGGTCGGCGATGAGGCTGCTGGAAGTGCTCATTGTTGACGGTCCTCGTCCTGGATGCCTGCACGGGCTCGGGCTGGTTCGCTTCGATGGTGCGCGGCGACAGCGCGGCGGAAGTCATCGCCGCGAGCCCCGTACCCGCCTGCCGAAGTCCCGCCAGCCGGGTACCAGTCGAAGCTGGCACACGCCGGTGAGAGCACCACGGCGTCGCCGGCGCGGGCCGCTTGTGCTGCAAGCCCGACAGCTTCGTCCATCGAGTTGGCGTGCAGCACGGTACAGCGACCGGCGAAGGCGGCAGCGATCTCCGCGGCCGACTCGCCGATGGCCACCACGGCACGGATTCGACTCGATTCGCTGGCCAGGATCGACAGGTCGAGACCCTTGTTGCGCCCACCGGCAATCAGCACGAGCGACTCGAACGAGCGGATCGCGGTGAGTGCCGCATGCGGCGACGTGGCCTTGGAATCGTTGTACCAACGGACACCATCGTGGTCACCGAGGGGTTCGATGCGATGCGGCGGCGAGCGATAGCCGGCCACTCCGGCGGCGATCTGGTCGGGTTGTACCAGCCCGCTTTCGATGCACGCAGCGGCCGCTGCGAGGGCGTTGGTGATGTCGTGGGGAAACTGCCGCGGCAACGACCCCAACGCCGCGAACGGCCCCGCCGGGCCAGCCAGCATTGCGTCGGCCAACCGGTAGTCACTTCTGGTCAGTCCGAACGTGACCTGCCGTGCCGGGGCCGCGACCAGGTGGCGCATCACGACCGGATCTGACGACGAGCCAACAGCAACATCGTTGCGGTGTTGCAGTCGCCACACGTTGGCCTTGGCCGATTCGTAGCTCGCCATCGAGTGATGCCAGTTCTGGTGATCCGGGGCGAGGTTGAGCCAGATCGCCGCCTCGGCCCGGAAACTGCGGAGCCATGACAGGCGAAAGCTGCTGCACTCGACCGCAAAGACATCAACGTCATCGTCCAGCGCGGCGATCAACGGCACCTCGGTATTGCCGACGGCGGCCGGCTGGCGGCCTGCCGCGCGCAGCATCGACTCCACCATCAAGGTGGTGGAGGTCTTGCCGTCGGTTCCCGTGATCGCGATCATCGGCCGCGGTCCCCCTGGTCGCTGCTGCTCCCATTCGTACGCGAGATCGATCTCGGTCCGCAGCGGTACACCGTTGGCCAACGCAACGGTGATCAGCGAATGAGTTTCGGGAACGCCCGGTGCCGGCGCAACAGCGTCAACGGAACGCACCAGGCGCTCGATCGTCGTGAGATCCGGTGCTTCGATCAGCTCGGTACCGAGCTCACCGGAGATCCGCCGACGCTCGTCGGTGGGGGCGTCGTCGGCAACGAGCACCCGCACACCACGTGCCGCCAGCCCTCGGGCGGTCGCCTCGCCCGACACCGCGAGGCCGTACACCAACACGGTGCGCGTACATGCGGCGCCCATCAGAGGCTTTCCAGACGGGTGAAGTCGCCGATGAAGATCGCCAGCGCGGTTGCCACGCACGTCCCCTGGATGATCCAGAAGCGGATGATGACGGTCGTCTCCGGCCAGCCGAGCAGTTCGAAGTGGTGATGGACCGGGGACATGCGGAACAACCGCTTCTTGCGGCCCGATGCCTTGAACACCCCCATCTGCACCGCTACCGAGCCGGCTTCGATCACATTGATGCCGCAGATCAGTAGCAACAGGACCTGGGTGTTGGTGCCGAGCGCCATGAATGCGAGCGCCGAACCCACGCCCAGCGCGCCCACGTCGCCCATGAAAATTCGCGCCGGTGCCGCGTTGAACCACAAGAACCCGCCGCATGCTCCGGCGAAGGCCGCCGCGACGACGGCCAGGTCGAGAGGGTTGACGACCGCGGCGTACGTCTCCGGGTTACGGAACGCCCAGTAGGCGATGATCGTGAACGCAAGGAAACCCATCAGCGCCGAACCACCGGCGAGGCCATCGAGACCGTCGGTGACGTTGACCGCGTTGGTGGTCGCCCAGATGATCAGCCCCGCCCACAGCACCCACAGCACCCAATGCAACGTCCACCCGGGCGACGTCGCACGGGTGAACGACATCGTCAGGCTGACCCCGGTGCCGGCGGCGAGCCACCATGCCATCAGCACGGCGAGCGTGAGGGTGATGTAGCTCTTGCGTTTCCAGAAGATGCCCCGGTTGTGGGCCTTGGTGATCTTGATGTAGTCGTCGAGGAAACCCATCACGGCCATCACCAAGATGCCGCACCACATGATCATCGCCTGGGTGGAAAAGACCAGTCCCTGGCGTGCGTGCGCACTGAGCCAGCCGACGAACGCAGCGCCGAGGATGGCCAGTCCACCCATCGTCGGCGTGCCCTGCTTCGACAGGTGGTGCTCGGGCCCGTTGTCCTCCTTGCCAAGGATCGGCTGTCCCTTGCCGCGGTTACGGAAGAACACGATCAGCTCGCGGGTGGAAAACAGCGAGACGACCATCGCTACGGCACCGGCGATCATCACTGCGATCATCGCGACACATCCGGTCCGGTACCTGGGTGACGGGCCGCCAGCAACTCGCGTGCGACCATGCGGTCATCGAACTTGATGACCTCGGACCCGATGGTCTGGGTGATCTCATGGCCCTTGCCGGCGATGACAACGACGTCACCCTCGGTGGCGTCGGCGAACGCGACGGCAATGGCGGTTCGGCGGTCCGGCTCGATCACAACGGTGCCACGGTAGTCGTCGGGTACCCCCGCGACCGCGGCATCAATGATCGCCAACGGGTCCTCGGAGCGAGGGTTGTCGGATGTGACCACGATCATGTCGGCAATCTCGGCGGCGGCAGCTGCCATCTCCGGGCGCTTCTCACGGTCGCGATCGCCGCCACACCCGAACACCACAAGCACTCGTGAGTAGGTCGTCGCGCGGGCTGCGTTCAACGCCTCACGAAGGCCGTCGGGGGTATGGGCGTAGTCGACGATGACGCTGAAGGGTTGGCCCGCATCGATCGGTTCGAACCTACCCGGCACCGGCCGCGCCGAAGCGAGCCCAGCCGCGACGAGCTCGGGCGCAAGCCCCACCGCGCGACACGTCTCCGCTGCGGCGAGGCTGTTGGATACGTTGAACGCGCCGCCCATGCCGACACGCACCTGCTGGCCACGCCAGCTGTAGGAGTGCTGCGTTGCATCGACAGAGACGTTGCGAAGATCGGCCACGGTGAACGTGTCGATCTCGATCGACGACGAATCCACCAGCAACCGCCCGTGCACGTCGTCGATGTTGACCACTCCCCGGTCCGACAGGCCAGCTTCGAACAGGCGTGCCTTGGCCGCGAAGTACCGCTCGGTCGTGCCATGCAGATCGAGGTGATCACGTCCGAGGTTGGTGAAGACTGCGACGTCGAAGTGCGCGCCGTTCACGCGGCCGAGCGCGAGCGCGTGCGACGACACCTCCAGCACCACCGCGTCCGTGCCGGCATCGCGGCTGGCGGCCAACCGACGCTGCAACTCCGGTGCCTCGGGCGTGGTGTGGCCGCCGGTGAGCGTGCCGAACACATCCACCGACCGACCGGCGTAACGAAGTACGTCGCCGACGAGTTGCGCCGTCGTGGTCTTGCCGTTGGTCCCCGTCACACCAATCGTCAGCAGATGGTCCGCTGGATGCCGGTGAACCGCTGCAGCAAACCATCCCGTGGCCGCTCGGACATCGGCCACCACGACCTGGGTCACGTCGATGTCGAGGGGGTGATCCACCAGCAGCACCGTCGCCCCGTTGCTCACGGCGTCGACCGCGAACCGGTGGCCATCGACGTGATCGCCGACGACGCAGCAGAACATCCATCCCGACCGGACCTCGCGAGAATCTGTGGTGATGTCGGTGACGGCGGGAACGGTGGAAGCGGCGGCGGCAGCCGAGCCGCGTAGTTCCACGGCGGGACCACCTCGCAACGCGGCGAGTATCTCCCCGATCGGTTGGGCCATCGTCAGCTCTCGGGGCAGCCGCCGCCGGGCGGCGGCACGATGTTCATCTCGCGCATGATGGTCGGGGCGACGGCTGCGAACACGGGGGCTGCGGCGGTGCCACCGAACCTGGTGACCTCCTCGTCGGCTCCGGGCGGCTCGTCGATCGAGATCAGCACCGTCACCTCTGGCGCTTCAGCGGGGAAGTAGCCGACGAACGACGAGTAGTAGGTGCGCTCGCCTTTTTCGTTGAGGTAGGTGCCGTTCGGCTGGGCCTTGAGCCCGGTACCGGTCTTACCGGCGATGCTGACCCCATCGACTCGCGCGGCCTGCGCCGTGCCGACGCAGACCACGTCACGCATCATCTGCGTGAGCTGCGCAGCGACCTCGGGCCGGACCACCTGACGCGTCCCCGAGGGTGGCGTCTCCACCAGGTCACCGGCCGAATTGACGGTCGAAAGCAGCAGTTTCGGTTCGACATACGCACCACCGTTGGCCAACACGTTGATTGCCGCAGCGAGCTGGATCGAGGTCGAGGCGATGCCTTGGCCAAAGGCCACGGTGTACTGCTCGGCTCCCTCCCACATCGTCCAGTCGGCCCCAAGACCGGGGGATTCCCCCGGGAACTGGAGTGCAGTCTTGGTACCCAACCCGAACGCCGTCATGTAGGCACCGAGCTTCTCTTTCTTGTCGCGCAGTTCCTCGGCGATGGTGAGCATGACTTCGATCGTGCCGATGTTGGACGACTTGGCGAGGATCTTCGACACCGGCCAGGTTTCGTCGGGGTGCACCTCGGCGTCGTGCAGTACGGTGTCGGAGTACTTCTTCGCGTACGGAATGTTGAACATCGTGTCGGGGGTGACTGTTCCTTCGTTCAAGGCCGCGGCAACCGTGATCGCCTTCACCACCGAGCCCGGATCGGCAGCGTCGTTCCCGAACCCGCCAGCTGGGCAATGATGATCGCCGGCTTCGGCCTCGTCGGCGC
>JANNHO010000186.1:0-3413 GCA_031404435.1 Acidimicrobiaceae bacterium
CCGAGCGCATCGAGATCAACGAGTGCCTGCCGAGCCTCGTCGTCAGTGATCTCGTTCCGTCGTGTCAGCCGCCGCAACACGCTGACCACCTCGACGCCGAGGAGTTCCGGCGCATGCAGCGTGTGCTCCGCCGCGAACTCGACTGCGACGCGTCGGCCGACCTCCGTGGTCAGTAGGAGTTCGACGATGGCCGAGGCATCAACGACGAGCGCTGTCATCACGCTCGGATCGGATCAGCTTGGTCGGAGACGACGCCAGCTTGCGCACGGGCCGCTCGGCCAGCGATTCCAGCAACTCGGTCCTGGTTGGCCGCTGGAGGCCCTTGCACAGCTCGGCGAGGGCATAGTCCGACAACGACATCCCGACCAGCGCAGCGCGGCTCTTGAGCTTGCGATGCACATCCTCTGGGACATGGCGGATCTGCAGCATGGGCATGCGCTCAGCCTACTTGCATGTTCTCCACATGCAAGTAGGCGAGTCGGCCTGGCGGAAGGGGTGGGATTCGAACCCACGGAGACCCGGAAGACCTCAACAGTTTTCGAGACTGTCCCATTCGTCCACTCTGGCACCCTTCCGGGGCGCGAGGTTAGCGGCCAGGCGGCGCTTCACCCTGCGAATACGCGGATGAAACCCTGCGAGTACATGGATGAAACCCTGCGAGTACGTGGATGAAACCCTGCGAATACGTCGGCGTCACCGCGCCGCCGCTGAGATTGCGGTCAAGACCGTCCGACGATCGGTCGATGATTCTTGTGATGAACGAGCCACTCTTCCATTGCACCGAGTCCCGCTCGACGTGTCGGCTGCTGCAACTCGAGGACTCCGGTCCACGGCCGGTGTGGGCGGTGCTCGACGGCGCGATTGCTCGTCGCTTCACCGGCGAGGTGACGATTCACCTCGATCCTATGGTGCGCGCCTACTTCCAGGACGGCCACGTCTACTTCGCCGAACGTGACGGGGACGCGCCCCTGGCCGAGCGGCTCTTGCAACTCGGCGTCGTCACCGAGGACGACCTTCGCAAAGGCATGATCAGCCTCGGGGTGATTGCGCACCTTGGTCGCCTCTTCGACCGCGTCCCGACGGTCGAGCGCGATCAGGTGGAGCTGGCACTCGAAGTGATGACCGGCCAGCTTCTCGGAGTGATCGGGAACCACACGATCACCGACACAACGGTGGCCACGTACCGGCATCACTCGAGCGGTGTCAATCGCTGGTTGCGCACCTCTGCGGTCCTCCCGTCGGTGGCCAGGGTGCTTGGCGACCGCCCCGTCGGCCGGGTGCCCTCGAGTGGAGCCAACGACACGGTGGAGATGGCGGCGCTCGACCGGTCGATCATTGCCGACTACGAGGCGGCCACCGCGGCCGACGCGCTGGCCGCAACCTTTGGGACCGCTCCCGTCGAGGAGCCGGCGTCGGTGAAGCGGGCACAGGATCATGTGGTGGTCTCGGTTGCCCGACCGGAGTCGAGGTTCGGCACCGATTTACCAACGATGCAGGTCGCAACCACCGACGACGAATGGCTGACAATCACCGAATCGCCGACCTACTACCGTCAGGACGAACCGCCTGCCGAGTTGGCCCCACCCGCACAGCGGGGCAACTCCCCCCTGCCGGCACCATCAGTCGTGCCCATGCCGGCGCCCGCACAAGTAGTCGTGGCCACGCCGGAACCAGCCCCAGCTCCGTTACTGGCACCGGCGCCGGCACCGGTCCACGTGCGCGTTGATCCGGCCACCGCTGCACCCGAGGGTCCTTCGAGGGTCATGCTTCGACCGACGATCTTCGAACCTGTGCGCGCCCCCGAGCCAACGCCAGGACCACCGTTAGAGGCGCCCGCCGCGCACCCCATGTCGGCCCTCAGTACCGCCGCAGCTCCGACGATCGACCCCGACAGTGATCCGACCGCTGACCGAATCTTCGGAGTAGCACCGGTCGAGTTCGATCTCGCTCGAGTGATCGAGGCGGTGGCCCGCGAGAGCGGCGCCATGTCGATCCCCGTGACCGACGACGACGACATCGATGAAAGCGTACGCATCGCCGTGCGCGAGGCGTTGGCAGAGATCACCGCGGCCACGCGTCCGCGGGTCGTGGACACACTGTCGCCAATCGCGTTCGAGCGGGCGCTTGAGTCGGCCACCGGAACCGATCCCGGTAGGAACGGAACCATCCTCAGCCCTGAACGACTCGACCCACGCACCGACCTTCCCGTGTGGTTGAGCGGACCCCCATCCGTCACCGTGCCCGTCATCTCGGTCACGGTGCCCACCAGCGACTAATCGGGCCGAACCGCGCCGGGAGCGCGGCGGACCCTGAAGAACTCCCGGAGCAACTCCCCCGCGGCGACGGCACCCACGCCGGAACTGACGGCACAGCGATGGTTCAGACGCGGGTCGTCGGCAATCCTGAACAGGCTGCGCACCGCTCCAGCCTTCGGATCGGCCGCACCGAACACCACCCGGCCGACACGGCCGTTGACGATTGCGCCGGCGCACATGGCGCACGGCTCGAGGGTGACGTACAGCGTGCAATCGTCGAGGCGCCAGTGTCCGACAACAGCGGCGGCATCGCGAAGCGCCAGCACCTCTGCGTGCGCCGTCGGATCGCGGGTGAGCTCGCGTTCGTTATGACGCGCGGCGATGATTGCGCCGTCGCGCACCACGACCGCTCCAACCGGGACATCGCCATGTACAACCGCAGCGCGGGCCTCGCTGAGCGCCTCGCCCATCATCGCCGCATCGGCATCAACCGGGAGATCTACCAAGGGCCGGTCCATCGCCAAAGTTTCGCAGGTTCGCGGCGCATGGCTGAGTGGTGTCCGAGATGCGCAAAGGTTTGCGAGCCGATCTGTACCTGCGCCGCTGTTCAGCGACCACAGCGATGTAGAGCTCTGGCGGTCGGTGCTAGTCGTCGGCGAGTTGCGCAGAGGTATCGAGCTGAGCAGGCGCCCGAAGAACTGGTTACTCGAAACACCAGCGATGTGATGCGCACGGGGGTCGACCACGTCAACCCCTTCACGCCATCATGAACCCGGTCCCACGAACCGCCAGTCAAAGCGGAGGGTGCACAAGAGTTCGAGCCCGGTGAGTGGTGGCGCGATCACGCGAGAGCCCGACGTAGGTCCTCCACGTCGCACGGGCGATCGGCAAGGTTGAGTATCTCGGGGTCTCCCGTAAGGAGCGAGAAACCGTGCGCGGCGGCAGTGACAATTGCGAAGCAGTCACCGAGTGCGATTGCCGCCCTCGCTTTCAAACGGGCGGCCTCGATCATGCGGGCCGTGCCTGGAAGATCCGCAGCAAGTGCTGCGCGCATCTCGCGCAAAGTCTCGTCGGCTGCTGACCTCCCGTGGTCACGTTCGACCCGGTAGTAGACCTCGACCAAGTTCACCCAGCTCACGACAGGACGCGTCACCACCA
>JANNHO010000187.1:0-5733 GCA_031404435.1 Acidimicrobiaceae bacterium
CGGTTCTTCATCAACGATGTCGGTCAAGGGGCCCGCGAGGAAGTCAATGACGGCATCATCGGTGCCGACTACGGCTGGAACATCCGCGAGGGCCAATGCCCGCAAGGGCAGAATCCGCCATGCGCCGGTCCGGCCACGGGGTTGACGGATCCGATCGTCGACTACGGCCGCGAGTTCGGTCAGTTCATCACCGGTGGGGCGTTCATTCCCAACGGGATGTGGCCCAGCCAGTTCGACGGTGCGTACGTCTTCGGCGACGGGGGAAGCGGCAACTTCTGGGTCCGCACCGCGACCGGGACCGTCGACTTCGGAAACACCTTCCACACACTGGCGTATGGCATGTCCGATATGGATTTCGTCGTCGAGTCGAGTGGTCTCGCGTTGTACTACGTGATCGCTGGCGAGGTGACGGACACGGTCCGCAAGATCGTGTTCCCCCGCCAGCCCACTCCTGCACCGTCAGCGGCGCTGCGGTACGTACCGACGATGCCGAGTGACCGGGTGTTCGACAGCCGCCGACCAACCGATGGCGCCGCACCCCTGGCCGGCAACGTCATTCGCACGATCAGTACCCGCGTCGACGGAGCCGTGACCCGTGCCGTGCTTGTCAACATCGTCTACGTCGCTCCCGCAGCCGATGGGTTCCTGCGCGCATGGCAGGCCGGTGGGCAGATGCCGACGACCTCCAACGTCAACGCGAGCGCCAACGAGGTGGTCGCCAACGCAGCAATCGTGCCGGTTGACGCTCAGGGGAGGATCGACGTTCTGACCAACGCGTCGTCGCATGTGGTGATCGACGTGCTCGGCAGGTTCGATCTCGCTGACGGAGTTGTGGCCGCTGGCCGCTTCGTGCCGCTGCCGCCGCAGCGCCTGATCGACACGCGTGAGCCGGTAGCAGTCGCGAACTTCTTCGCCGACCTCGAGGGCTCGCCGATCAGCGTGGTCACTGCTCCGGTGCGCGGTCGCGTGGGAGTGCCGCCCGCTGGAGTGTCGGCGGTGGTACTCACCGTCACCGCATTGGCAGGCCCGATCACCGGCGGCGGATACGTCACGGTTGCGCCCGGCGGAACCGCACAGCCACCCACGTCGAACCTCAACACCAACGACGCTGGCGACATCCGGCCGAACCTTGTCGTGGTGCCACTCGGTGCCGACGGCACGATCGATCTGCACCTGTTCCGCACGTCCGATGTGGTCGTCGACGTCACCGGGTACTTCACCGATGCCACCGCGCCGGCCTCGTCCACCGGGAGGTTCCGCTCGCTCATGCCGTACCGCGAGGTCGACACACGCACGCCGTTCGGGTTTGAACGCTTCGCTGCGCCGTCGACACGGCCGCTCGATCCGGTCTCGGTTCCCATCGGAGCGATCGCGGTTGCTCACAACATGGCGCTGGTCAACAATTCGGCAGCATTGTTCGTCACCGCGTTCCCGAACGAGCCCAGGCCATTCGTCAGTAGCGCCAATACTTCGGGCCCGAACCAGCTGCGAGCGACATCTGCGTTCACACCGCTGGGTTCCGGTCAGCTTCGCTACTACTCGATGGCCGAAACCGACCTCGTTGTCGACGTGACCGGATACTTCGAGGGCTGACCCAGGCGGGCCGGACCGTGCTGGGCCGAATCCGGCGCCTGCGGCTTCGGTCATCGTCACGTTCATCACTACCATCGACCCAGGCGGCGCGGTGGACCGGGATTGGCAGCAGGACCGTGTGACCGGCTCCCGGCTTGGTGCCGGTGCAGCCGATCGCGGTGTCCGGGCGGTGTCGAGGATCCGCCGTGGCGACTTCGTGGTCAACGGTGACGCGGGGAACACTACGAAACCGTCGACGCCGTCGCCATTGAGATCGACGCCCGCTTCGTACTGGCTGCTGATCTGGGTGAGTGGCGCGCTCGGGTGGCCGCGTTCGCCGATGAACATCGACTCCCGGTTGACGGTAACGCGACTCGGCCGCGGGGCCGTGTCACCATTGGCGAACAGCAACGAGTCACCGACCATCACCGACCCAGCAGGTTGTCCGGGCAGCGTGTAGCCGAGCCCCAGCAGGTTGGTCGGCGCGGTGGTCCATGCCGGGCCGGCTGACGCCGTTGAATGAGCACCGGGCCAGTCGATGTCGCGATCAAACTCGCGTGGAACCCGACAACACCGGTCGTCGCTGCACTGCGCCGCATTCCCGCCCGCTTTCGCTTACTCCGCCAGGCCATGGGAGTGCGACCTGGCAACTTGTCCGTCAATGGGCTTCGCGCGTGTCGCTAGCCTGCAACTGTGGCACGACTGCGCATCGCTCTCGCTCAGCTCAACCCGACGGTTGGCGCGGTCGAAGCCAACCTCGCCAAGATCATCGCCACCTATGACGAGGCCGACGCGGCGGGCTGCGACATCGTCGCGTTCGGTGAACTGGCGATCACCGGGTACCCGCCGGAGGACCTGGTGTTGAAGCCGGGCTTCGTCGACGACAACAAAGTTGCGCTCGCCAAGTTGGCGGCCCGCACCCGCCGGTGCGCGGCCGTGGTCGGGTTCGTCGATGCCGACCGCGATCTGTACAACGCAGCCGCAGTCTGTGCGAACGGGGTTGTCGCCGGCACGTATCGCAAGCGGTTGCTGCCCAACTACGGGGTGTTCGACGAAGCCCGCTACTTCACCCCCGGCGACCGGAACGACCCGTACGAGCTGTACGTGATCGGCGGCGTGAAGGTTGGCATCAGCATCTGCGAGGACGTGTGGAGCCCGACGGGCCCGCTCGCCCATCAGGCTGCGGGCGGTGCCGAGGTCAACATCAACATCAACGGCTCCCCGTTCCACGCCGCCAAATTGGCCGAGCGCGAACGGATGCTCGCCACCCGCGCTGCCGACGCCAGTTGCGCACTCGTGTACGTGAACCAGGCGTGCGGCCAGGACGAGTTGGTGTTCGATGGCGGATCGATGGTCTTCGATGCCGACGGGATGCTCATCGCCCGTGCCGCACAGTTCGTCGAGGAGCTGATGATCGTCGACATCGATGTCGAACCCGTGTACCGCAAGCGGTTGCTCGATCCGCGAGGGCGGGTCACCATCGAGGCGGTGCCGACGGTCGTAGTGTCCGAGCAGCCCGTGGTTCAGCATCGACGCCCGCTGGTGCGACTCGCCAAGGCCCTGTCAACCGATGCCGAGTTGTATCAGGCGCTCGTGTTGGGCACCGGGGATTACGTGCGCAAGAACGGTTTCACCGACGTGGTGATCGGTCTATCGGGAGGGATCGATTCGACGATCGTGGCCTGCGTTGCAGTGGACGCGCTTGGTGCCGACCACGTCCACGGGGTGAGCATGCCCAGCCGCTACAGCAGCGATCATTCGCGCAGCGACGCCGCGGACCTCGCGCAAAGGCTGTGCATCGACTACCACACGATTGCCATCGAGCCGGCCTTCGCCGCGTACCTGGAGATGACGGCCGAGTCCTTCGCCGGGCGCGACGAGGACCTCACCGAGGAGAACCTGCAGAGCCGGATTCGCGGCACCACGTTGATGGCGCTGTCGAACAAGTACGGGTGGATGGTGTTGACCACCGGCAACAAGAGCGAGATGGCGGTCGGCTACTTCACCCTGTACGGCGACAGCGTCGGTGGCTACGCGGTGATCAAGGACGTGTGGAAGACACGCGTGTACGACCTGTGCCGGCACGTGAACGCGGTTGCCGGGCGCGAGATCATCAACGACAGCGTCATCACCAAACCGCCGTCGGCCGAGCTGCGCCCCGACCAGCGCGACGACCAGAGCCTGCCGCCATACGAGGTGCTCGATCCGATTCTGCGGCTGTACGTGGAAGACGATCGCACGGCGACCGAGATCGTCGAGCTCGGCCACGACGAAGCGCTCGTGCGGCGGATCACCCGTCTCGTCGACGTCAACGAATACAAGCGCCGCCAATGCCCGCCAGGCGTACGGGTGAGCCTGAAAGCGTTCGGCAAAGACCGCCGCCTGCCGATCACCAACGGCTACCGCGGCTGACGCAGACGTAGCGGATGGGTGATCGGCTTTGGTGAGCACATCCCATCGAGTCGCCGTTGCGATGGTCGCCGTAGTCGTGGTAGCCACGCTCGGGCTGAGGTTCGGATGCTCTGACGATGCCGCGACGCCGAGCACCGACGAGTCGGCCTCGACAGCTGCCACCGATTCATCTGCCGGCGCGGCTACGAAATCCACCACGCCGGCATCCGCCACGCCGGTATCCGGCACGCCGGTATCCGGCACGCCGGCATCCGGTGCGAAACCGAAGCCGCCCGTGCAGTCGGCGCCAGCCCCGGTCAACTCGGCGCCGGCCGAATCGGTCCCGGCCGCCGCGGTGGCGGCTACCGCGGTGGCCGCAGGCGGGTGGCGGATGGTGATCACGGCGCCGAGCACGGGCGCAATCGTTGGCAGGGTGATGTCGATCAGCTACGAGATCACCGGTGAGAGTCGTGAGCCCGGGCTTGCTCTCGATGTTTCGTTCACTGCCGAGGGATCGACCGATGAGTCACTGCCGGTCAGGGTCGCTGTCGTGGTGGGCCGGGGCTTTGTCGACGTCGAGGTGGGTGATCGGGCGCCGGGTATCTACGACGTGTGGGTTCGACTTGTTCTCGACCGTCGGCCACTCACCGGCGCAGTGGTCCGGATCGCTGAGGTGACCTACGCAGGTTGATCAGGCCAGGAGGTTTTGCTGGACAAGCATGGCTTGTGGGTCTACCGTCAATGCGGGGTTGTCGCGGGTGGCGACGACTGGATGAGGAGGTCGGTCCATGAGTGGATCACGCGTTCACAGTCCATGCGGGCGTTCGCTCGCCATTGCCGTCTCGGCGACGCTGCTAGCGACGCTGACGGTGGGAGTGGTGCCGTTGCTCCCCACTCCACGGGCGGCCGCACTCACGATCGGGGCGCCGACCAACGCAACCGCGCAGCTTGGCAATGAGGACGAGGCAGCGATCGCCGTCAACCCGACCAACACCCAGCAGATCGCGGTGTTCACCAACGGTGTCGCCGGCGATGCCGGTTTGCCGTTGGCGATCTCGCAAGATGGCGGGCAAACCTGGACGCGTAGCACCTTCGCAACGGGTACCGGTGCCGGTGGCGATGGCCGCCCTGCAGCGTGCTGTGATCCGACACTGTCGTGGGACAACCACGGCAACTTGTTCGTCGGCTACCTGTGGCGCAGCCCTCCCGCTCCTCCGGGGGCGCCGCGCAGCATCGAGTTGTATGTCACCTCCGACCTTGGCGCAAACTTCACGAACCTTGGTCCGGTCGACACCGACACTGGCTCGGCAATCGATCAGCCCACGGTCGTGGCCGCGGCGAACTCGGTATGGGTGACGTGGCGCGATGAGAACGGGATCGCGGCCCGCGGCCGCAGCGTCACCGGACCTCTGACCTTCGGTGTGTGGGGTGCCGAGCAAGACGTCGCGGCCAACGGCAACTTCGGCGACATCGCCATCGGCCCTGCCGGCGAGGTGATGGTCACCTACCAGACGCCCACCGGCGACGAGGGGCCGTCGACCATCTTCGTGCACACTGATGCCGATGGTCTCGGTGCCGGCGGGTTCGGTGTTGCGGTCACGGCCACCACCACCAACGTCGGCGGCTTCGACTTCCTCCCAGCGCAACCCGGCCGCTCGGTCGATGCCGAAACGGGGTTGGCGTGGGACCGCCGGACGGGCAGTGCGAACAGGGTGTACTTGGTCTACACCGACGAGACTCCCGCCGAGTCGAACGACTTCGACATCTTCG
>JANNHO010000188.1:0-10549 GCA_031404435.1 Acidimicrobiaceae bacterium
CAGTTGGCTCCGCTCTGGTCGGGAACCGCCGTGCCGGGTTCTAGGTCTTCTGCGGCCGCGGTGCGCGCTGATGCGCCGAGGTACGCTTCGATAACCGCCGGATCACGTTTCACCTCGGCGGGTGTGCCTTCAGCGATCTTCAGTCCGAACTCGATCACGTAGATGTAGTCGCACACGTCGAGCACCAGGCCCATGTCGTGGTCGACCAGCAGGATCGTCATCCCCGCATCGATGATCGAACGTAGCTGCCGGCCGAGCGCGCGACTCTCCTGGGTGTCGAGCCCTGCGGCCGGTTCATCCATGCACACCAACTTTGGTCGCGCCGCAAGCGCCCGCGCGGCGCTGACGAGCTTGCGTTGACCCTGGCTGATCTCATTCGGCATGGCGTCGGCAAGGTCACTGATGCCCAGTACATCGAGTGCGAAATCGACGTGGGTCTGGTCGCGGTACCGGCGCGGTGCCACCAAATCGGCGAAGAAGCTGGCGATGGTCTGACGCTCGGCAGCCGCCTGCAGGTTTTCGCGGATGCTCAGATCATCGAACAGCTCCAGCGATTGCCATGTTCGTCCAAGGCCCGCTTGTGCCCTGCGGTGTGGCGGCGCAGCGCCGACCTCGCGACCATCGAACACGATCTGGCCGGTCGTGGGAACGAACCCGGTGAGGCCGTCGATGAAGGTGGTTTTGCCGGCTCCGTTCGGACCAATCAGCCCAACGAGCGCGCCTTGCTGCACCTGCAGATCGACATCGTTGACGGCCTTGAGCCCGCCAAAGGTGACCGACATCGAATGTGTTTCGAGCAGCGCCATGGGCCGCAAGCTCAGATCGTGGGCACTTCGATGTGGCGGCCGAACACCCCGGCCATGGTGTTCATGATCTCCCCCAGCGATGCATACGTTTGCGCTGCCTCGATCAGGGTCGGCATGAGATTGATCTCGGGGTCGGCAGCTTCGGTGGCCAGCTTGCCCAGCACCCCGTCGACGGCGGCCTGGTCGCGATCGTGGCGTACCGTGTCGAGCCGCTTGAGCTGCCTGGCCTCGTCTTCGTTGGTGATCTCCAACAGATCGAGCGAGCCCATCTCGTCATTGCCCTCGGTGAACCTACTGACGCCGACGATGACGCGTTCGCCGTTGTTGAACTTGCGTTCGAGCTCGTAGGCGGAGTCGGCGATGCGGCCCTGGAACCAGTTGTCCTCGATGCCCTTGATGCAGCCCTCGAGCATCGACCCGCCTCCAATGTCATCGATGTGCTGGAACAGCGCCTCGGCCTGGCGCTCCATCTCGTCGGTGAGCTCCTCGACGTACCAGGAACCTCCGAGCGGGTCGGCAACGTGGGCCACGTTGGTTTCGTAAGCGATCACCTGCTGGGTTCGCAGGGCGATGCGTGCGGCCTTCTCGGTCGGCAACGCGAGCGCCTCGTCCATCGAGTTGGTGTGCAGGCTCTGCGTGCCACCGAGCACCCCGGCAAGCGCTTCGATCGCGGTGCGCACAATGTTGACCTCGGGCTGTTGCGCGGTGAGCGACACCCCTGCGGTCTGGGTGTGAAAGCGAAGCTGCAACGACCGTTCCAGCTGTGCGCCATAGCGCTCCTTCAGCCAGCGCGCCCAGATCCGCCGGGCGGCACGGTACTTGGCGATCTCTTCGAAGAAATCGATGTGGGCGTTGAAGAAAAACGATAGTCGCGGCGCAAACGAATCGATCGGCAAGCCGGCTGCGATGGCCAACTCGACGTAGGCGAAACCGTTGGCCAACGTGAACGCCAGCTCCTCGGCAGCCGTCGAGCCCGCCTCGCGAATGTGATAGCCGGAGATCGACACGCTGTGCCAGCGCGGCATCTCGGCCGCGGTGAACAGAATGGAATCGCGCACCAGGCGCATGCTCTGGCGTGGCGGGAACACGAACTCCTTTTGCGCCTGGTACTCCTTCAGGATGTCGTTCTGCAACGTGCCGCCGAGACGCGAACGGTGCACCCCGGTCTTTTCGGCCTGGGCGATGAACATCGCGAAGATCGCCGCGGCGGGCGAGTTGATCGTCATCGACGTGGTGGTCGCGGCCAGATCGATACCGGCGTACAGGTCCTCCATGTCGGCGAGGGTGTCGATGGCCACCCCACACCGGCCGACCTCGCCGAGCGACATCGGGTCGTCGCTGTCGAGGCCGAGCAGCGTGGGCATGTCGAACGCTGTCGACAGCCCATCGCCGCCGGAGCGGATGATCTCCTTGAACCGCCAATTGGTGTCGTCGGCTGTGCCGAAACCGGCGAACATGCGCATCGTCCACAGCTTCGACCGGTACATCGATGCGTACGGCCCACGCGTGTACGGGTACTGCCCCGGATAGGGGCCGGAACCGTCCGCCGGGCCGTACACGGGCTCGAGCGGAACACCCGACATCGTCGAGTAGTCGGCCGCACGCGTCGTCGAGGCGGCAAACGCCTCCTGCCACATCTCACGGGGGTTCGTCATTCGTTGACCTCTGATCGCAGCGGGGACGGGATACCTCCCGTACTCTACGCGCCATGGCTGTTTCATTCGATCTCGCTCAAACCGACCATCTGCTGTCCACCACCCGAGCCGTCCGCAAACGACTCGATCTCACCCGCGAGGTTCCCCGCGACATGATCGTCGACTGCATCCGCATCGCCACCCAGGCGCCCGCTGGCGGCAACGTGCAGATGTGGCGGTGGCTCGTCGTCGACGACCCTGCGCTGAAGTTGGGCCTCGCCGATCTGTACCGCAAGTCGTACGCCCCGTACATGCAGGCCCAGCGTGAGGCCGTCGCCACCGGCGGCCGAACCGACGCCGGAGCGATCATGGCCTCGAGCGATCATCTGGCCGAGGTGTTGCACGAGGTGCCCGCACTGGTGATCCCGTGTCAGATCGGTCGGCCCGACCCGAACATGAGCCAGGGACACCTGGCCGGGATGTACGGCAGCATCTTGCCGGCGGTGTGGAGCTTCATGCTCGCCGCTCGCGCTCGGGGCATCGGCACTGCGTGGACCACGCTGCACCTCGGGTATGAACGTGAGGCCGCCGAGCTACTCGGCATCCCCGAGAACGTGGCCCAAGTCGCACTGACCCCGGTGGCATTCTACACCGGCGACGACTTCAAGCCAGGTTCACGGCTACCGGCCGAGAAGGTCACCTACTTCAACCAGTGGAAGCAGCACTGAGCACCGCCACGCCAACCACAGCCACGCCAACCGCCGGGCCGAACGACGCCCATCGCAGCGGGATCGTCGCCGCAGCAAGTGCGTACACCCTGTGGGGTGCGCTGACGATCTACTGGAAACTGCTCCGCGACTTCGATGCCTTCGAACTCGTTGGCTGGCGGATCATCAGCGCGGTCGTACTGATGTCGGTGGTGTTGACTGCGACCCGCCGCTGGAAGCACGTGCAGCACGTGCTGCGTTCGCGCTCGCTGTTCGGCCGGGTGGTGCTGTCGGCGGTTCTGCTCACCGCCAACTGGACCGCCTACGTATGGGCGGTGGTGAACGGCCGGGTGATCGAAACCGCGCTCGGCTACTTCATGGCCCCGTTGGGCGCAATCACGATTGGTGTGATCGTGTTTCACGAGCAGCTCCGCCGAGCCCAGATCGTGGCCATCGTGTTCGCCGTCGCGGCGATCCTCGTGCTGACCATTTCGTATGGGGCGGTGCCATGGATCGCGCTGACCATAGCTGTTTCGTGGAGCATCTACGGCTGGCTGAAGAAGCAGGTGCCGCTCACCCCGGTCGAGAGCATGTCGGCCGAATCGTTCGTGCTGCTGGTGCCGGCCGTCGTGGTGATCACCGCGCTGGCCGGCGGCAGCGACAGCGTTGCTTCCACCGCCACAGCCGGCGAGTGGGTGCTGGTGGCGCTCACGGGTGTGGCCACCGTGATACCGCTGATGCTGTTCGCCTGGGCTGCGCCACGGGTCCCGCTCACCGTGCTGGGGCCGATGCAGTACCTCGTGCCGTCGATCAACTTCGTGCTCGGGTGGGCCGTCTATGGCGAACCGTTACCACCCGAGCGGCTGGCCGGGTTTGCCCTGGTGTGGATCGGCCTGTTGATCATGGCCATTTGGCGCCCCGGCGGTCACGTGCTCAAGACGGTGCAGCCGCTGATCCCCGGGGCACCATAGACGTGCGTGAACGCGGTGGTTGCGTTGTCGACCTGGCGCACACCGGCGCGGCCCTGCAGTTGCAGCACGCTCTCGTACACCTGACGCAGGCCGGAGGCACCGATCGGCTCACCGTTGGCGATGCAACCGCCGTCGGTGTTGATCGGCAGCCGTCCACCGAGATCGGTTTCGCCGAGTTGGATCATTCGCTCCTGCTCGCCGTCGACGCACAAGCCGCACTCCGCCATGTGCATCACCTCGGCACCGCTTTCGGTGTCTTGCACCTGCGCCAGCGAGATCTCCTCCGGTCCCACGCCGGACTGCTCGAACGCGGCCGCGGCTGCACCCACGCTCGGGCTATCACCACGATCCGGCGACAACCACGAGTTGAACACCTCGAAGCTGCCAAAGGGCCGGCTGCGCAGCACAGCCGAGCGTAAGTACACGGGACGACTGGTGTAGTTGGTGGCAAGGTCGGCGCGGGCCAGGACCAACGCCACCCCGCCCTCGCCGGGCGAGCAGAACATGTACTGCGTCAGCGGGTCGCTCAGCATCGTGGCATTCAGCACCTCGTCTTCGCTCATCGGCTTGCGTCGCCAGGCGTTGTCGTTGTTGGCACCGTTGGCAAAGTTCTTCACCGCAACCTTGGCCAGGGTGGATCGGGTGATGCCGTACTGGTGCATGTACCGCTGAATCTTCAACCCGAAAAACTGTGTGGTGAGCATCAGCCCGCTATCGCCGTACCACTTGCCGAGGCCGTAGTCCTCCGGGTTCGGATCGAACGCGCCACGGGGGTGCTTGTCGAACCCAATCGCCATCACCACGTCGGCCGCTCCGGCCTTGATCGCGTTGTGCGCGCTGATCAGCGCGCTGCCACCCGTCGCGCAGCCGTTGGCGACGTTGATGAACGGCAGCCCGGTGAGGCCGAGCATGCTCACCATCGTGTCGGCATTTCCCGCGGCGTTCGAGCCGCCGAACGCGTACTGCACATCGCCCCACTCGATGCCGGCGTCGGCCATGGCCGCGCGGGCGGCGAAGGCACCTTGTTCCATACCGGTGAGGTCGTGGCGGCCGAAGGGGTGGATGCCGATGCCGACAATAGCGACGTCTGTCACGACGGGGCTCCGTTCTGGGAGTTGGCGGATGCGACGGGCGCGAACGCGTACGTGAGGATCTGGCGGCCTTGGTCGTCCAGCGCGAACGGGATCACGACGAGTTCGACGTCCATTCCGATTTCGAGCTGTGCCGGATCGTTGACGGTGAGGCGTGACTCGACGATCACCTGATCGCCGAGACGCACGTACCCGACGCCGTACGGCACGAACTCCTTGGCGCTCTCGCGGCCGGCGTACGGCGGATTCTTTGGCAGAAAACCCTGGATGGTCCAGCTCCACAGCGTCCCCCGTCGCGGCAGGAGCACCCGCTGCACGTTGGTCGACGAGGTCTTGGGGCACGAGCCGGCAGCGGGAAAGGTGGTGACACCGCTGTCGGGGAAGTAGCTGCCGATCAACTGCGGCGCATCAGACGGCCAGGTGAACACACCCTCGGCAACCACGACGGAATCACTCATGCGCCCATCGTCGCACGTGCGCTCCCCATTCGGGCTGATCGAGCTACGCACCCTGGCAACAAGGAATTGTCAAGGAGGCGATACGCGGTGCCGATGAACTTGACGAACACACGATTCCCGTATTCAGCCGACCCGAGACGGAGAAAGGACTGCGCCCTGAACAGATGGATCACCGGATCGATCGCCGCGATCGTGACGATCTCCGGATGCGGCAACGAGCGGGCGACGCCGCCGTCACCGGCGCGTACGGCCGCGCTCGCCTTGCTGGTCGATCAGGCCCGCGCGAACGGAGCACAACTCGATTCGCTCTGTACCGCGAGTGTGCTGTCGCGAATCCCCGACAACGACGTGTCGTCCCTCGTCGACGCTGGCCCGGCCGGCGATCCCGCGATCAGCGACACGGCCGCCCGGGTTGGCCTGGAGTTGTTCGAGTGCGTCCGAGATGCCAACGTCGTCGTGGTCACCACTGCCGCGCCGGTCGCCCCGTCCACGACCCCCAGCGCACCCACGACCACCTCGACCACCCCGACGACCTCGACCACCTCGACTTCGCTACCAGACACCTCGCTACCAGACACCTCGCCTCCAGACACGTCCACCTCAGCGGGTGTTGTGGCGGCACTCGTTGAGTCGCTGGAGGCGTCGGGCAACGCGGTCGATCGCCGCTGCATCGACGATGTGCTCGCCACGCTGGGCGAGGCGCCGCGCACGGCTGCACCCACCAACGACCCGGTCGCCGAGCTCATCGGCAGCGTGTTGGCCTGCACCCTCGCTTGACCGGCACACCCGGTCAGCGCAGCAGGCTGCCGGTCATGCACCGCTTCAACACACCAACAGCGCTCTCGTGTCGCGCCGCGTCGCCGGTCTGGCTGCTGAACCGGGCGAGACCGCCGAGCACGGCGTTGATCAGATCCTCCAGGGCCCGTGCCGACACATCGAGGGCGAGCTCATCGCGTTCGGTCGCGTCGTCAACCAATCGGCGGGCGAACCGTGTGCTGACCGAGTGTGCGTTGGCAAGGCGCTGAACGAGCTCGGGATGGCGCTCGGCTTCGCTGGCCACGCCAACGACGAACCCAGCGATCGACGGGTCGCGACGATTGAGTGCGACGGCAGCGTCGAGCACGGCGCAGAGCTGATCGACGATGGTGACCTGTGCGGTGACCGCTACACCAAACGCGTCGTACACGAGGTGCTGGACCTGTTCGTACACCGCGACGTACAGCTCCAACTTCGACGGGTAGTAGTGGTAGATCGCGCCAGCAGTGATACCAGCGGCTTCGGCGATCTCGCGGTTGGTTGCCGCGTCCAAGCCGTCACGCGCAAATGCCCGGCGCGCTTCGCTCAGCAGCCGCTCATGGGTTTCGGCAGACGCGACATCCTTGGGCCGACCGAGCCGGCGCGGGGCGGCGCTGACGCGCGATGTCATCGAGCGGTCCCGCGGATCTGCAACTCAGGCCTCACGTTGGGCACCGGGGTCGACTGGGATCCCGAAGCGGACCCGGTTGTGGGCGTGGGCGAGATGCTGCAACGAGAACGCACTGCGAAACGCGGTGAACTGACCCTGCGCCTCGAGCGTTTGGTTGACGCTCTCCTTGGCCAGCTTCAACGCGAAGCTCGGCTTCGCGGCAATGCGTTCGGCCATTGTCATCACGAACGGGCGTAACTGCTCGAGTGCCACGACATGGTTGACCATGCCCAAACGATGGGCTTCGCCGGCGGTCACCCAGTCGCCGGTGAACAGCAGTTCCTTAGCCTTGCGTGCGCCCAGTTCCCACGGATGGGCGAAGTATTCGACACCGTTGACGCCCATGCCCACCACCGGATCGCTGAACAACGCGTCGTCGCTGGCAACGATCACGTCGGACACCCACAGCAGCATCAATCCACCGGCGATGGTCTTGCCCTGCGCCGCGGCGATCAGCGGTTTGGGGATGTTGCGCCACCGCCAGCACATCTGAAAGTACACCTCCTCCTCCCACGCCATGTGGCCCTCCTGGCCATCGCGGCCAAAGCCGCCGTGGGTGGACACGAGATCGAAGTCGCGGTGGCTCTCGGTATCACGCATGTCGTGGCCGCTGGAGAAGTGCGGACCGTCAGCCTGCAGCACGATGACCTTCACATCACTGCGCCGCGACGCGTCGTCGAAAGCTGCGTTGATCTCATAGGTCATCCGCTTGTTCTGCGCGTTGCGGCTCTCGGGCCGGTTGAGCGTGACCACCGCGACTCCCCGCTCGCCGGGCGCGACGACGTCGTAGCGGATCGTGTTCAACGCATCGAGCGAGACGCTCACCGCGACCCCTCTCGGTAATCGCCGAACGCCTCGTCACGCGTGGACAGGGCGGTAGTGACACCTTGGGCGAGCTTGGCGAAGTACTCGCGCGAGCTGCGCTGGTGAAAGCCGAGTGCGTTGATGTCGGCGGTGGCGCGCATGGCCTCGCGCATGCCCATCACCTCCATCGCCCGGTGGACCACACGCTTGTTCAGCGCCTGTAGATCGGGCGGCACCTGAGCCACCCGTGCAGCCACCTCCAGAACCCGTGCATCGAGTTCCTCGGCGGCAAAGGCGCGGTTGGCGAATCCGGCGACCACCGCTTCGTCGCCGTTCATCGAATCGCCCGTCAGCATTGCCTCCATCGCCCGCCGCATCCCGATCAGCCACACGTGCCAGGCCATGTCGGGCGAGCTCATCGAACGAACCGGCGGATACCCGATCTGGGCGTCGTGGGCGACGTAGACAAGGTCGCACGCCGATGCCAGCTCGGTTCCACCTGCGAGGCAGTACCCATGAACCTGGGCGATCAGCGGGGTGGCCAGATCCATCATCTCGAACCAGCCGTTGAGCACATGTCGTGCCCAACCGCCGTCGGCTCGGGTGATCGGCCATGGCAGGGTTTCGGTCGGATCTTGGGCGAGGTCGTAACCAGCCGAGAAGCACGAACCGGCACCACGGACGATGATCACACGGATGTCGGGATCGGCGTCGGCGGCGCGCACCTCGGCGAACAACTCGCCGCGTAACGCGTTCGACAATGCGTTTCGTTTACTCGGCCGGTTGAGTGTGAGTCGGCGGATCGACGGTGCCGGCGTCTCGACGATGACGTTTGGCTCACCCATGTAGCGGACCCTCCCAGTACGGCGCGCGCAGTTCCCGCTTGTTGACTTTGCCCATTGCGGTGCGGCCGACGGACGACACGATGTCGACCGTGCGCGGACACTTGTAGGTAGCGAGGCTGCTGCGGCACAGCGCGATCAGTTCGCCTACGTCGGGTGGATCGGCAGGATCGAGGGGCACCACGAGTGCCTTCATCGCCTCGCCGAAGTCTGCATCGGGAACGCCGATAACGGCCACATCGGCCACCTGCGGATGTGCCTGCAGCACCATCTCGGCCTCGGCCGGGTAGATGTTCACCCCGCCCGCCACGATCATGTCGCTGAACCGGTCGGTGAGGTACACGAAACCGTCGTCATCCACGTAGCCGATCTCGCCGATGGTGAACACACCGGGGCGCAGGTGAGCGCCGGCGGTCTTGTCGGGGTCGTTGGGATAGACCACGCCGCGGCCGGTGGAATCCTCAAAGTACAACCGACCCTCGGTGCCCGGCGGAACCTCACGGTCGTCGTCATCGACCACGATCGCACGGGTGAATGGCGGCATCACCTTGCCGACGCTGCCGGGGTGAGCGAGCCAATCGGCGCTGGCGATCGAACAGATCGTGCCGACCTCGGTGGCGCCGTACGCATCGACGAACACCGGACCGAACCAGTCGATCATCTGTTGTTTCACATCGAGCGGGCACACCGCGCCGGTGTGGGTGACGAGCTTCAGCGACGACACGTCGTAGAGCGCCTTCACCTCGGCCGGCAGCTGCAGCAAACGACGGAAGTGTGTGGGCACCATCACTGTCGATTCGATCCCGTACCGCTGGATCGCATCGAGCACGGATTCGGCATCGAAGCGCCCGAGCACCACGATTGGTGTACCGGCGGCAAGCGTGCGCATGCCAGACAGCGGGCCTGTGTGGTACATCGGCCCGACGACCAGGTGCGTGCCAAGCACCGCGAACCGGCTCAGCTGCAATGCGGCGACATGCTCCGCCATGGTGGCTCCACCGGCGAACATCGATGGGGGCAGATCGACACCCTTGGGCACGCCCGTGGTGCCGCTCGTGTACATCAGATTCGGCAACGGGGCCACGTCGGCGGGAGGTTCGGCCGGGTCGGCCTCGGCCAGCCACCGCTCCCAGGACACCACACCGACCGACGATCCGTCAGAATCGTCGCGCCTCCAGGCGATCACGGTGGCGGTGCCAGCGAGGCGCGCCGCGGCGAGGCCGCGTTCGATGTTCTCGGGCCCGACGAACACGATCGTCGCCGCCGAGTCGCGCAGGACGAACGCGGCCTCGTCGGTGGTGAGATGGAAGTTGACCGGCACCGTGCTGACCCCGGCCAACAGCCCGCCAAGGTGGGCGAGCACGGTCTCCACCGAGTTCTCGGCATACACAGCGACGCGCCGTTGCCCCCCGAGATCCGAGGCGTGCAAAGCGTTCGCCACACGGTTGAGCGTCTCGTTCACCGCGGCCCAATCGAGCGCAACTTGAGCGTCACGCAACGCCACCTCGCTCGGCCGTTCCCTCGCTCGATCAACTGCCACCACGACCATCGGCACACCCCTCTGTCAGTCTGCACGCACTCGCCACAGCAACGCTGGCGAATCTAACGGCTCACGTATTTGGCGTCGCCACCGAAGGATCAGCCGATCCGGTACACGCGCCGGAAGGTACCCGAAAACATCGCCCACTGCGAGCCCCGAAACCGAAGCGACCCCCCCCCGGGGGGGGGGGGGGCGTAGGGTTTAGTTGTGGGGGGGGGGGGGCCCAGGGAC
>JANNHO010000189.1:0-7145 GCA_031404435.1 Acidimicrobiaceae bacterium
GGGGCGAACTGGCGGACGAGTATGCGGACGCAGGTTGCGCATCAGCACGCTCACCCGAGTGCGCCAACCTCATCGTGGACAACCTCGACGCCTGGGCGACCTGGTACGAGACCAACGGCTGACCAAACCAGATGACGAGGAGCTTCTCCAGTCTTTTGCGTGATCCTGATTCTCCGGTGCCCGGTGGGGTGTGGGTGGAGCGTTGGCGTGTCGAGAAAGACACCGTGACGGGGGGTTTCTCGACAAGCGGGGCTCCAGTTCAGCCCGGGTACCGCGGCGATCAGGAGCGGCGTAGCTCGGTGAAGGGGAGTTCGCTATCGATGGAGGGCTCGCGGGGAAGGCCGAGCGTTCGTTCGCCGATGATGTTGCGCTGGATCTCGTTGGTTCCGCCGCCGAGCGACGGGGCGAAGCTCGACAGCGCGGCGTTCTGCACGCGGCCGCCGTCGCGGGCATCGGCCCCGACCACCATCGCCTCGGCCCCGAGCATCGCGAGGGACAGGTCGCGCGACTCGTGGGCGAGCATGGCCAGGTGGAGCTTCATGATCGATCCCTCTGGCCCGACCCTGCCGGACTTGGCGTTGTCCCTGCCGCGCTGGCCGGTGAGCCGGTACACCTCGCTGTGGATGTAGTAGCGCATCAGTTGCTGCTGCACCACCGGATCAGCGGCCACCCCGGATTCGCGGGCCAGGTCGATCATCGTGCGCGAGTTGAGCAGCACCTCGAATCGCCGTTTCGGATCTCGGGCAGCCCGCCCGGCGTGCTCGATCAGTTCGCCGACTGGGCGATCGAGGTTGCCGCCCTTGCCCCCGGCCGCCACGTCGACGAGGCCGCGTGACCGTCCCGATGCGGCGGCGGCACGTTCGTGGGCGAGTGTGGTGCGGGCGACGTTCCAGCCGTCATGCAACCCACCGATGACGTTGCTCACCTTGGCGCGGGCCTCGGTGAGGAACACCTCGCAGAACTCGGATGCGCCGTTCATCTGCACCAGCGGCCGCACCTCGACACCAGGCTGAACCATGTCGATCATGATGAACGAGATGCCGCGGTGCTTGGGCAGGCTGGGGTCGGTGCGGGCCAGCAGCATGCCCCACTCGCTCACCTCGGCCCGCGAGTTCCACACCTTCTGCCCCGTGATCACGAACTCGTCGCCATCTCGCTCGGCCTTCGTCGCCAGGCTGGCCAGATCGGAACCGGCGCCCGGCTCGCTGAACAACTGACACCACTGGTGCCGGCCGCGGGCCATTGGTGCCATGAAGCGCTGCTGCTGCTCGGGTGATCCGTGGGCGAGCAACGTCGGTCCGCCCATGTTCGGGCCGTTGCCATTCGGGGGAGCGATCACACCGGCTGCGCCGAGTGCTTGACCGATCGCCCGAGCCTCGGCGGTGTTCGCCCCGCGGCCGCCGAGGCCGACCGGCCATGTAGGAAACGAGTAGCCCGCCTCGAAAAGGCAGGACCACCAATCGCCTAGCGTCATGTCGAGCTGCCAGTTCGCTGCAATCCATGTGGGCACCGTGGGTGTGTTGCTCATGACGGCTCCTCGGGCGGTCGATCGATTAAATAGGTCAATATATTCGATTGTGAGCCGAACGCGTGGTGTCAGCGTCGCGTCTGTGCGAAACGCCGTGACACGTCAGGTGATTCGGAACACTGCGACCTTGAAGTCCCCGCCCGGAAGATCCACGAGTTCGGCGGTAACCCGTTGACCCACCTGCACCGCACGGGGCTCGACGTCGATCACGCGCCCTGGCAAACGCAGGCCGCGCTGCTCATCAAGGTCGACCAGCGCGACGACGTAGGGCAGCTTGTCGCGAAAGCCCGGCAGCGCTGGCTGGTGCACGACGATGAAGCTGTAGATCTCGCCGGTTCCAGCGACTGCCTCGAACGCCGTTTCACCCCAGCACCGCGGGCAGCGCTCGAGCGGTGGATGCAGCCAGCGCTGGCACTGCCGGCAGCGACAGATCTCCAGGCGGCCGTCGGCCGTCGCCCGCCAGAACTGGGCGGTGTCCTCGTCGGGGATCGGCTGCGGCGGTGTCTCGGTCGAGCTCACAACGCGTCGGTTCCGTACACCAGCGAGCTGCCGAATGGCCCTGCTCCGGCGGTGACCAATGCGAGCTTGGCACCGGGAACCTGGCGGTGTTCGGCATCGCCGCGCAGTTGCAGGACCGCTTCGTAGTGATGGTTGAGGCCGTGCAGATAGCCCTCCGACAGCAGTCCGCCGTGGGGGTTCACCACCACGTCCCCGCCGTAGGTGGCACGGCCTTCGCGGAAGAAGTCGCCGACCTCGCCCTTGCCGCAGAAGCCGAAATCCTCGAACGTCGCCATCACCGTGTACGTGAAGCAGTCGTACATCAGGGCGATGTCCATGTCCTGCGCCGTCAGCCCGGTCTTGGACCACAACCGGCGCGCTGCGTCGCGGGAGTACATGCATGTCATGTCGTCGAACTCGTCGACGTTGCCACCGAAGCCGAACGAGTCGCCTTGGCCGACGATGCGCACCGGCTTGTGCGGCAGGTCCTTGGCCCGCTCCTCGGTGGTGAGGATCAAGGCAACGGACCCGTCGACCTCGTAGCAGCAGTCGGGCACGCGGAACGGCTCGAACACCATTCGCGACGCCATGTAGTCGTCGATGGTCATCGGGGTCGTGGCGATGGCATGCGCGTTGGCGAGCGCGTGCCGCCGCTGGGTGACGGCGATGGCCCCGAGATCTTCGGACGTGGAGCCGTACTCGTGTTGATGGCGGCGGGCCCACATGGCGAACCATTGCGGGGGGACGAGATACCCGTGAGGAGCCCCGAACTGGAGATCGCCGTCAACTTTGATGGCTCCATCGATGCGCCCGTACCGCGTGCCCGAACCGAGCGTGCGGAACACCACCGCCACCTCGCACTGCTTCGTCACGATGGCCGCCGCGGCCAGCGACACCACTTGCGCAACGACGTTGCCCCCGCCATGCACATCGACAGCCCAGCCGATGTCGTCGTTGCCCAGGGCATGGCCGACGCGTTGCGAGCCGGCGCTGTCGCCTGTGTTGAAGTTGATGATCCCGTCGATGTCGCTCACGTCGAGACCAGCGTCGGCGATCGCGTTGCACGTCGCCTCGACCGTCATCGCCAACGTGCTCCGACCCGATGCCCGCGTATAGGCGGTCCGTCCGATGCCAACGACCGCTGCACCTTTGAAGCTGTCTCCCATACCGATCATTACTACACTCTTTTCGGGTCTGACACGGGTGTCGCATCAGGAAGCGGGTTGCATCGATGAGGCGAATCGACTACGAGCCCGGGTCATGATCTGGGCATTCGATGTTGATGGAACGCTTGTCGGCTCGGTCGTCAACGCGCGCCTTCGCCCGGGGGCGACCGAGCTGCTGACGGGCCTTGCCGAGCGTGGCGTCGTGTGCGTGCTGTGGAGCGCTGGTGGTGGTGACTACGCACAGCGAGTCGCATCCGCCCACGGCATCGACGGCCGCTTCGTCGGCTTCTACGGCAAGGAACTGCGCGATGACAGCGGGCGCTATCGCGTCGACCATCTCGAGTTCGCCCATCGGCCGGATGCCTTCGTCGACGACTCGCCGATCGACATGCCGGTCGGAGCGTATGTCGTCGCCGTCGCGCAGTTCATCGGAAACAACCCGGCCGATCGAGGCCTGCTCGCAGTGCTTGACGAGCTCGATCGACACATGCTGGCGCTGCAGCAGTGAGTCCCGAATCAGCACGCGAAGTGGTGGTTGCGAGACTGCGTGATTTGTTCGAGTCGTGGCCGACGGAGCAGGCGATCCAGTTCAAGGGCTCGTGGTGGACATGGGGAGACGTCGCTCGCATGCACACCCAGCTCGAGCAGTACCAACGAGCGTCCGTCTGCCTCGGGGCCGTTGCCATCGTGATGCGTCAACGTCCTGATTTGGTCGCCGTGGAACTGGCGGTGCTGGCCGCCGGGTGTACTGCCGTACTGGTCACGCCGTTGCAATCGGACGCAGCGCTTCTCGCTGATCTGGCGGCGCTGCGGCCGAGCGTGTTGATTGCCCACACCTCAGATTGGCAGCGCCCCGGGATGAGCGAGGACGCACTCGCCGTCGGCGCGCTCGGCCTCGAGGTGACCGACGAGTTCGCGCTGCGCGTCGTGGTACCTGTCGCCGCAACCGCGCACCGCCCGATGACAGGCTCGGTCGGCACGGCGACAGGCACCGCCTACGCGGCGGTGACGGTGCTGACGAGCGGAACCACTGGGCCGCCGAAGCGGCTGCCGGTCTCGTGGGAGACCTTCGTCGGACTCGGTGGTGGCCCGGCCGTGCGCGCTCCGCGCTCCGGACGGGGCGCTGTCATCTTGTCGCTGCCGCTCGTCACCCTCGGCGGGTTGTTATCGATGGCCCGGATCGTGTTCGGTGGCCGGCCGCTGTCGATGATGGAACGTTTCGACGTTCACGAATGGGCGGCACTGATACGCGAGCACCGGCCCCGCGTGATCGGCGCCCCGCCGCCAGTCGTGGCGATGATCCTCGACGCCGACATCTCGCCTGACCACTTCGACGGCGTTACCGCGTTCGTGACGTCATCGGCAGCCGTGCCCACGTCAACCGCGGCGGCCTTCGAGCGGCGATACGGCATCCCGGTATTGGTCGGCTACGGGGCGACCGAGTTCTTGAACAGCGTCACCGGTTGGACCGGTGAGCTGTACCAGCGGTACGGCCCTGCCAAGCGGGGCAGCGTCGGGCGCGCGCTTGCGGGTGTGCGCCTCCGGGTGATCGATCCGGAAACCGAGGTGGTGGTCGCTGTCGACCAGCCCGGCTTGTTGGAGGTCGATCCGCCCCAGCGGGCAGGCGGACTACCTGAGGGCTGGTTACGCACCAACGACCGGGCGCGAATCGACAGCGACGGCTTTGTGTGGATCCTCGGGCGCGCCGACGATGTCATCAACCGCGGTGGCTTCAAGATCGACCTCGGCGATGTCGAAGCAGCGCTGTGCTTGCACCCGGGTGTCGCCGAAGCATATGCAGTCGGCTTGCCCGACGATCGGCTCGGCCAGGTGCCCGGTGCCGTGGTGGTCGTGCGAGGTGATGCCGCGCCGACCGAGGCCGAGCTGTTGCTGTGGCTGCGTGAACGCCTTGCGCCATATGCGCGACCGACGGTGATCCGGGTGGTCGGCGCCATCCCCCAAACATCCACGTTCAAACGTCACCGTGCCGAGGTCGAACGCCTGCTCGGGTAGCCGACGGGTCAGGGTTCGGTGGACACGTCGCGGACCAGATCGAGGACACGCTCTAGCGTGTCGAGCCGCTCGGTGGCGGTAGCACCCATTGGTTCAAGGCGCAGGTCGGTCACGCCAGCGGCGCGGTAGGCGCGGACGCGGTCGCGGACCATGTCGTCAGTCCCGAACAGGCTCGTGCGCACCGCAAGCTCATCGGGTACGGCTGCCACCGCTGCGTCGCGTCGGCCGGCCAACCACAGTTCGCGCACCTCGCGAGCGGCGTCCGCGTAGCCGATGCGGCAGAACGCGTCGTGGTAGAAGTTGGAGTCGACCGATCCCATCGCGCTGAGCTGGAAGGCGAGCGCCTTCTTGCGCCGGCGCACCGGACGCTCGATGTCGTCGGTGAACGCGACCGGTCCGCCGGCAGATATCTCGAAGCCGTCGAGTGTGCGCCCGGCGCTGGCCGCTCCAATGCGAAGTTGCGCGATGTAGTAGTCGGCGCATTCGGGAACGAAGCACGTGCCGATCCAGCCGTCCGCCACGGCGCCCGTGTACGCAAGCGCCTTCGGCCCAAGCGTCGCCAGATGGATGGGGATGCCGGGACGCGGTGGCTGGCCGATCCTGATCGCCTTGCCCTCGCCGTGCGGCAACGGCAGCACGATCTGCTTGCCAGAGTAGGCAACCTTCTCGCCGGCCAGCGCAAGGCGGATCACCTCGACGGTCTCGCGTAGGCGCTCGAGTGGGCGGTCGTAGCGGGTGCCATGCAAACCCTCGACGATCTGTGGGCCGCTCGCCCCGAGCCCGAGCACGAAACGCCCATCCGACACGTGATCGAGCGTCATCGCCGTCATCGCCGTCATCGCCGCAGCTCGCGCCGTGATCTGCATGACACCGCTCGCCAGCCGAATCCGTTCGGTGCGTGCGGCGAGAAACGCGAGCGGCACCACAGCGTCGGTGCCCCACGCTTCGGCCGACCAGATGGTGTCGACCCCCATGCGATCAGCGGCGACCACATGACCGGCGACTTCGCCGAACCCGGGAGACGAGTCGAAGACGAAATCGTTGAGCGTGATCGCGGTGCGCATCTCAGGTGCCGCGGAACTCGGGCGGGCGCTTCTGGAAGAAGGCGGTCATGCCCTCCTTGAAGTCGCGGCTACGGATCGTCAGTTCGACCGCCATCGATTCGGCATGCATTGCTTGGTCGATGTCGTAGCCGGTGCTGTCGTGGAGCAATCGTTTGGTGGCGGCGAGCGCCTGCGTCGGTCGGTCGGCCAGTCGTTGGGCCAGCGCGCGAGCCGTCGAATCCAGGTCGTCGCCGGCCACGACGCTGTGGATCAGCCCCCAGTCGAGAGCGGTTGGCGCGTCGAGCGGATCGGCGAGGTACAGGAACTGCTTGGCGCGCGTGAGCCCGACGAGGCGCGGGATCAGCCATGAGCCGCCGCTGTCGACGTTGAAGCCGCGGTCGGTGAACGGGTCCTTGAACGACGCCAACTCTCCGGCGACCACGAAATCGACGGCGAGCGCGAGGTGCAGCCCGAACCCCTGGGCGGCACCCTGCACGGCGGCCACCACGGGAACCCGGCAGTGGAACACCGCGGCAACGCAGCGGTGGTGGGTGCGGCCAAGCGAGCGGACCATGTGACCCGTGATCGGCTTCGCCTCGGCATCGCCCCCGCTGCGGCTGCTCACGTCGGCCCCGGTGCAGAAGTGCTTACCGGCGGCACGGATCAGGACGGCGCGAACCTCGCCGGTCCCCACCGACACATCGTCGATCACGTCGGCGAGCGATGCCGCTGCGTCGCCGCTGAGGGCGTTGCCCCGGTCCTGGTGATCAAGGGTGACGATGAGCACCGCCCCGTCAAGCTCGCTGGTGAACTCGCTCATCTCACGAATATAGGTGGACACTGTCGTTCTGGTCACGCCATCCCGCCGCTGAGCCGGAATCACGTGACCAGAACGAG
>JANNHO010000190.1:0-9552 GCA_031404435.1 Acidimicrobiaceae bacterium
GTTGAGATAGCGGTCGACGAAGCTCGAATCCATGCCGAGCCGCTTCATCCATTCCATCGTGGCGAGCCGCAGCTCGAGCACCGACAGGTCGATACCCTTGCGGGCCGATAGGGCCTGGCGAAGAAACTGGATGACCGACACGCCGGGGATCTCTTGGGGATACTGGAACCCGAGGAACATGCCCGCCTTCGCCCGGACCTCGGTGGGCCAGTCGGTGATGTCCTCGCCCTTGTACAGGATGCGCCCGTCGGTGACCTGGTACTCGGGGCTGTCGAGCAGCGTGCTGGCCAGCGTCGACTTACCCGAACCGTTGGGGCCCATCAACGCGTGGACCTCGCCCGCCCGCACGGTGAGGTCGACGCCCCGGAGGATCGGCGCGGGCTCGTCGCCCTTGCGATCCGATCCGCGGGTGCTCACGTGCAGGTTCTCGATGCGGAACAGCGTCGCCGCAACCTCCGAGGAAGCAATCAACTCAGTCGCCGAAGTCCGCCGCCTGCTGCGCGACCCGGCGAACTGAAGTGGACGATCTCGAGGTGCTCCGAGGCCAGGCGCTCGAGTTCTTGATGGCGAACACCGAACGTCGAAAGCAGGCCCTCACCAGCGGCTGGGGCGTCGGGTCGGATGCGATCGGGTTGCTCGACACTCACCCGAGTCGTGAGCTTGAGGCCGCTGCGCTGGAGCGTTCGCGGGCCTGGCGTCGGCTTGTGTTCGAGAGCGGGTTTGGTTGGCTCAGCGGCCCAACACATCTCGGCGGTGGCGGGCATTCGGCCGACTTCGATGAGGCGTACCGGGTGCTGGAGCGCGAGTTCAACGTGCCCGATCAGCAACCATTCGCCACCGGCACTCACCTCGTTGCACCATCGGTCCTGGCCTTTGGCAGCGACGATCTGCAGCGGCGCTATCTGCCCGAGATCTTTCGTGGTGACCTCATCGCCTGCCAACTGTTGAGCGAGCCCGATGCCGGGTCCGACCTCGCCGGGCTCAGCACACGAGCCGTGCGCGACGGCGACGACTGGGTGATCACCGGCCAGAAGGTGTGGTCGTCGCAGGCCCATGTCTCAGACATTGGCCAACTGCTCGCCCGAACAGACCCGGCGGCTGGCAAGCACGCCGGGATCACCATGTTCGTCGTCGATATGAACACCCCGGGCGTGACGGTGCGACCGCTGCGCCAGATGACGGGAGAAACCCACTTCAACGAGGTTTTCCTTGACGAGGCGCGAGTCCCCGATGTCAACCGTGTCGGCGAACTCGGGGCCGGTTGGCGGGCGGTGATGTCGACGCTGATGGCCGAGCGGTCTGCGGTCGGATCGGGCGCGAACAACTCGGCGGTCGACCCGGTCGCGCGGCTTATCGACCTCGCCGCCCATCAGGGCCGACGACACGACCTCGTCGTACGACAATCCCTCGCTCGTGTGTACACGAACGCCCAACTGAGGAGATACCTGATGCTGCGCCACGAAACCGCCCTGGCGGCCGGTCGATTGCCCGGTCCGGAGGGATCGATCCTGAAACTCCTCTTCGCCCAACAGGGATCCGAGTGCGGTGAAATCGCTGGCGACCTGCTCGGACCGGAACTCGCCGGAGACAGCGGGGCGTGGGGAACGTTCGCCTGGAATCGTTGGGTCACCGGGTCGCCGATGATGCATATCGCCGGCGGCACCGATGAGATCCAACGCAACGTCCTCGCCGAGCGAGTACTCGGCCTTCCCCGGGAGCCACTCTCATGATGACGGGTGCCGAATACCTCGATTCGCTGCGCGACGAACGCTGCGTATTCCTCGACGGTGAGCGCATCGACGACGTCACGGCCGACCCGGGCCTGGCCGGTGCGGCGCGGATCGTGGCCCGTGGTTACGACGCGCTGCACCAGGATGGCGATGACGCCCGCAACCCGGTGTTCGTCATCCCGCGCAACGCCGACGACCTGCGTGACCGGTGCGACCTATTGGTGCAGCATGACGTGACGCTGAGTTTGTCGGCGGTCGCGATGGCGCTGTTGTCATCGGCCGATCGGTTGACACACGCCGACCCGGCCGCCGGTGAGCGGATCAGGACGTGGTTCGACGATTGCGCGCGTCGCGACGTGCGCTTCGGCGAGCTGATCACTGACGCCAAAGGTGATCGCAGCCTGCCTCCGTCGAGACAGGACGACCCCGATCTGTACGTCCGCGTTGTCGACCGCGACAGCTCGGGCGTCGTGATCCGGGGCGCCAAGTTCCATATCACCGCCGGGCCGATCGTGCACGAACTGGTGGTGATGCCAACGAAGCGAATGGGGCCGGGGGAAGAGGCGTACGCCATCGCTTGTGCGGTGCCGGCGAACGCACCGGGCATCACTCAAATCGTCAGTAGCCATCATCCCCGCCACGGCCACGAGCGCGACAAACCGGTCGCCAATCAAGCGGCGATACCCGACTCGATGATCGTGTTCGATGACGTCCACGTCCCATACGAACGCGTCTTTCTCGACGGGGACATCGCCCAATCAGCCGTGGTCGCCCACTCCCTCGGACTGTGGGAGCGTTTGAGCGGGGTGGCGCACATGGCCCACCTCGGCGATCAACTCGCAGGGCTCGCGCAGCTGATCGCCACCGCCAACGGCGTCGTCGGTATCCCCCACATCAAGGACAAGATCACTGAGATCGTCCTCTACGCGACGATGACCCGAGCGTGCCTCGAGGCGGCGCTCGCCAACGTGCAGGTCAACCCGGACGGCATTCTCGTCCCGAGCGAGCTCTACACAAACGCCGGGAAACTCCATGCCGCGAGCAACTATGCGGTGATGGTCCGCCACCTCCACGACATCGCCGGGGGCACCGTCGCGACCGCGCCCAGCTTCGCTGACCTGAAGAATCCGGAGACGGGCCCGTTCATCGAAAAGTACCTCCGCGGGTCGGCCGGGGTCGACGCAACCGAACGACTCACCCTCTTCCACACGATCAGGAACATGACCGCGGACGAGTGGGGTGGGCGCGAGGCCGTGTCGTGGTTGCAGTCGGGTGGCGGCCTGTTCGCCCAGCGCACCGTCACGCGACACCACTACGACATGGACGGTGCCGTCGCCCTCGCCCGCCGCCTCATGGGGCCGGCGCGATGACCAACGGTCCCGTCGCGATCGTGACCGGAGGCACCCGCGGTATCGGCCGCGCCGTCTGCGAACGGCTACTCGCCGACGGTTGGTCGGTCATGGCGACGTACCTGTCCGATGACAAGGGGGCTGCCCGCTTCACCGAAACGAGCGATCGGCTTGCGGTGAGGCGCTCGGACGTCGGAGTGTCGTCGGACTGTAGGGAAACGGTGGAAGCGGTGCTCGAATGCTTCGGGCAACTGGACCATCTCGTGAGCGCCGCGGCGATCTCCCGGGACGCGCCGGCGCTCAATCTGGTCGACGAAGATTGGGACGCCGTCCTCGCCACCAATCTGACCGGCGCGTTCAGGATCGCCCGGGCGGCGATGGCGTCGATTACTGCTAGCCCACGGGGTCGGATCGTCACCCTCTCATCGGTCGCCGGCAGCATGGGCAACGCCGGCCAGGTGGCGTATGCATCGGCGAAGGCGGGTCTCATCGGGCTCACCCGAACGTTGGCGCGCGAACTCGCATCGAGCGGGACCACGGTCAATCTCGTTGTCCCAGGACCCACGGCCGAGACCGGCATGACCGCCGAGGCGAGTCCGGCATTCGTACAGGCGATCGAACGCAAGATCCCGCTTGGTCGCCTCGGGCGCCCGGAAGAGGTCGCTCACGCTGTCCGCTGGCTACTCGACGACCTCAGCAGTTTCGTCACCGGATCCACCGTCACCGTCGACGGTGGACTCAGCATGTAATCGCGCTAGCCGCCCATCGAGAGACCGCCGTCGACGGTGACGACCGAACCGGTGACGTAGCCAGCACGTTCGTCAAGCAGGTACATCACGGCGTGGGCGCATTCATCGGGATCACCTCTGCGGCCGAAAGTCTCAGACCTCCGGAACCGTGGACGGAGGTTCACATGTAGCGCTGCGACACCCGGCGCGGGTGAGATGGAGCAGAACGCATCGAAGTCCTCGCCGATCTCGCGATGCGTGGCGTCTTCGCCCACCCCTGACGCGCAGAGCGGTGAGAGGCCATCTCGAAATACAAGCCCTTTTTGCAACACGTGATCCCCACGACCGGCCAGCTCAGGAGCTTGACTTCCGGAGGTCTGAGTCTTGTCCTGATTTCGTGATCGCTGAACGTGTGTGCGCGCATCGTCAACGATGAAGAGGGCCAGCAGCGCCAACGAATCATTCGTCTCCGCAACGTGTGTCACGAGACTTCGTGGAACCAGGAGTTCTTCCAAAGTTTGCTTGACTTCAGGGCGCTCGTCGGCCGACTATCACTTCATGAGATCAAAATGGGTGATTGGTGTAGGCGCGATATTCCTCGTAGGCCTCGTTGCGTCTGGGAGTTCGACGGTGGTGGGACAACAGCTTATCGAAGCCGTTGACGTGAAACTCGCACCAGATGAGGTCCAGCAATCCTTCCGCGCGCACCGAGGTTTATCTACCGACCCTGTCCTCATGGGAAGCATCAACGCAGTCGTCCAAGCGGGCCAGGCCGTCGTTGCGTACGACCCGGAGGTGAAGATTTTGGAGGGCGTCACTCCTGACACGGTGGTGATATCCCCGGACGGGGTCCCGCTGCTGGCAAATGAGTAGGAGCACACCTTTGCTCAACAACGTGATGTCGAAGCCGTTCAGCAGGTTTACCCCGAACTGCTTGAGGATTCGACGTTCTCGGGTGTGTGGCTCGACTACGTACGCGACTCGATTCACATTCGCAGTGTCGGTGGGGTTCTCCCGGAGGCAGCTCGATCTCTATCATTGAAGGCCCTTCGACTAGAGGTCGATACTGGCGTCCTCTCACTGCGAGAATTCCGCTACGTAATCCCCGCCGTAGCGTCCGCAATTGACTCGACAAAGAGCGTAGATGGGTCCAAGCCAGAGTGGACTTCCTTGGCATACAACCCGGACCTCGAGGAGATCAGTATCGATCTCGTCAATGGTTCGGACGCCGCCAAGGTGTCCGTAGCAGACCTCGGCCTCGAGTCTCATTTTGCCGGACTGCCAATCAAATTCACCTGGTCGCCGGAACCGTCGGCCCCATCAGTGAACACCTGGACGGATGCGCGATACTACGGCGGTGCACGAATGCTCGGGGACAATAACGGCGTTTGCACCCTGGGATTTCATGTTTGGAGGGGAACAGCGCGCATGGCCGTAACGGCTGCGCACTGTGGGATGGGGGACCCGGGAACTTGGAAAGGCACTGGAGTATTTCCGGCGTTTGGGAGCATGAGTCGCTTTCTCCCAAACGAGATTTATGACAAGGGCAGCGTAACTGCCATAGCTCTAGGAACTAATTGCGGCTCAGTTACTTCAACCACGCCATGGACCCCGGTAGCCCACGGGCCGGGATGGCAGGCGTGGTCGGATGCTGCCCTCACTTCGATGACTAACGGGTTGACCCAAGGTCGGGTGTGGGACCCTACTCATGGCTATATTCGCGTACGAGAAACCGTCATACCGCTGTTAAACGACTGGGTGATGAAAGTACGGAGCGAACCTTGATCCGCAGCCAACTACTCAACAGATCGTCCAAGTGACACAAGTGCACGCCGCCTACCAGGCCAACCTAACGCTTGCTGCCGACTATGGATCACCGACAGGAACTGTCGAATGCTGGCGTGCACTCGTCAACGATTCCTTCAGAACGACATGCAACTCCTCGATCCCAACAATCGGCGGCGATAGCGGCGGGCCGATAACAAAGACCGTGTGGCGCAACATCGCGGGAGCTGGCACTGTCGCCGTAGCGCAACCCGTCGGTATCGTGACGCTGCGTTCATTCACTACTTCATCCTCATGCACCGCAGTCTGGGGCTCGTACATGTGGAACATCAACAACGAGCTCGGCGTTACTCCCGTTCAGGGCTCTTAAACTGGCGCACATCATGCCGCGGCGGTTCTTTTGGGGGTGTCTGGCTGGTGCGCTGTTGACCTCGTGTGGAGTTGCGGCTGACGTCGGACAGCCGCCTAGCCGTGGCGCTGTAGCGATCTGCGCACCGTCACCGGCAACTGGCACGGAGGTTCGGCCCGACACATCGACGGACTTCGCGGTCTGGGTCGGTCAGCAACCTGATCTGTTCGCAGGAGCGTGGTGGGACAGCGTGAGCGGTGAGTATGTGTTTGCCGCTACAGATCCAGAAACGGCACGAACATTGATCCTGCAGGTGTTCCCAGCCGACGCGAGTTACCGCATCGATGAGGTCCCGCGAGGCGCCTCGGCACTGCGTGCTCTGCAACAGCGTGTGCTCAACGTCACCAAAGGCGCAGCGTCCGTCCTCTCGTCGTCGCGTCGGGAATGGGACGGGCGCGTACAAATCGATCTCGGCGTTCTTGATCCAGCAGCGATCGGCGCTGTCGAGCTAGAGTTCGCTGACGAACTCGACGCGGTGTGCGTCACCGGCATCGACCCGGCAAGTATTCCGCAATCTGGACCTCAGCCACGCAGCGGTACGGGTTGGCGTCTCCTCGCCGATCCAATCGATGCTGGTCGCCCGTATCACGTCGACGTCGCCCTCACGGACAACGAATATCAGACGCTCTGGGCCTCGCTTGCGTCAGACGGCGAGCAGCCGGCCGTGGACTTCAACTCAGAGATCGTTGTCCAGTTCACCGTCGGCGTCGTTGCGACATGTCCCGAGGAGCGCCTCGACGGTGTCGTCATCGATACCCAACGTTCACTGATAAGCCCGGAGATCGTCTCCCTCAGCGGGATACCGGCCTGTACTGCTCTCGGCGAACCACAGCCTCGCACTTACCTCCTCGCGCTCGACAAGGCAGCCCTGCCCGCCGTACCTTTCACAGTGAGTCTCAGCGGCGACATTCCGCCCGGACCCACGGCAGGGGCCTGTCGCGACTGCAAACAAGTCACCAACCTGAACCCGTAGGACCGGATCTATCGGAGCGGCTCTGAAGTCGCCTAGCCGCCCATCGAGAGACCGCCGTCGACGGTGACGACCGAACCGGTGACGTAGCCAGCACGTTCGTCAAGCAGGTACATCACGGCGTGGGCGCATTCATCGGGATCACCTCTACGGCCGAGGGGGATCATCGCCTTGACCGCCGCCTGATCCTCTGGTCGCATCGCGTTGGTCATCGCGGTCTCGAACACTCCGGGCACGACCACGTTGACGGTGATCCCTTTGCGCGCGACCGCGAGGGCGAGGGACCGGGTGAGGCCGTGGAGCCCCGCCTTCGCCGCTCCGTACGCCGCCTCGACCGGACTGCCCATCACCGCGGTCACCGACGACACGTTGACGATCCGACCGAAGCCGGCCTCGATCATGTGAGGAATTGCGGCCTGGGCGAGGTGAAATGCGGCCGAGAGGTTGACCGAGATCAACCGGTCCCATTCACCCACAGTCACCTTGCGTAGCGGGTTCTCGATGAGCAACCCGGCGTTGTTCACGAGATGATCGAGTCGACCGTGACGTTCGATGACAGCCGCAACGACCTCACCGCAGGCCCCGGCATCGCCAACGTCGGCCCGGTGGGTGGTCAGCATGCCGGGCAGATCGCGCACCGAATCGGCGAACGAACCAGCCTCCACCTCATTGCCGGCGTAGACCGCCAGAACGTGCGTACCCGCTTCCAGCAATCTGCGGCTGACCGCCGCGCCAAGGCCGCGGGTGCCGCCCGTCACGATCGCCGCGCGCCTCTCGAAGCTCATGACCGACCCGATGTGATCGCACGCTCGGACCTCATTGCGGCAGCGTCGAAGTGACGAGGGCCTGGGCAACAAGTCTGCCGTGGGCATCGACCACCCGAACTTCGGCGACCTGGATCCGTTTGCCCGGTTTGATGCAGACACCGGTCGCCGTCAGATCGGTTGATGCGGTCGAGAGGTAACTGATGTTCATCCCGACCGTGGCGATGAAACCATCCGCCCCGACCGCGGCCAACGATGCCGCCGTGCCACAGGTATCGCACAGCGCAGCGATGACTCCGCCGTGGATCCCATCGGTCGAGTTGCACAACATTTCCGCGTGGGGCAACTCCATGACGACGGCCTCGTTCGTCCACTGGGTCACCCGGAGAGCGCACGCGCTGTTGAAGTGCACCTTGGACTCGAAGTGTCGGGCCTGCCGCTCCCACCGTTGCGCCTGTCCTGGTGATTGGCCGCTACTCATGATGATCCTCCGATCGCGCCGACGGCCCGTAGCCCGGCGATGTTCTCAGCCGAAACTCCCAGCTCAGCGAGGATCTCGTCGGTATGTTCACCGGTCGCCGGGGCGGCCCGGTCGAGCGACCCGGGTGTCCGTGAAAAGCGGGGCGAGACACCCGGTTGGATCAGCCCGGCGTGCTCGACGAACGTTCCTCGTTCGACGGCGTGGGCGTCGGTGACTGCCTCTTCGACCTCGAGTACCGGGCAGACACACGACTCGCTCCCGGCGAAAACCCCGGCCCACTCGGCGAGCGGTCGCGAGCCGATGATGTCGGAAAACAACTGCTTCATCCTCGGCCAACCGGCCGAGTCGTTCTGTTCGGGCAGATCCGTTCGATCGGCCAAGCCGAGGCCGCGCAGCGCCTCGGCGTAGAACTTCGGCTCGAGCGCGCCGACCGCCAGGTAGCGCCCGTCGGCCGTCTCGTACACCTCGTAGTAGTGAGCGCCGCTGTCGTTGAAGTTCGTCCCGGCCGGGCCGAGCCAGTTCATCGCGAGATGCGCCAGCGGCAGGGCCATCTGCCCGGCGACACCGTCGATCATCGCTGCGTCGATCACCTGACCGCGGCCGGAACTTGCCCGCTCGACCAAGGCACTGGTGATCCCGAAGGCGAGGATCGCTCCCCCACCGCCGTAGTCGGCCGCCAGATTGAGCGGAAACATCGGTCGCTCACCCGCTCGGCGGAAGCGGCTCAACGCCCCGACCGTGGCGAGATAGTTGACGTCGTGGCCAACCTCGTGCGCTCGCGGGCCATCTTGGCCCCAACCGGTCATCCGGGCATAGACCAGGCGCTCGTTGCGCGCCACGCACACATCGGGACCGAGTCCGAGGCGTTCCATGACTCCCGGCCGGTTGCCCTCGATCAGCACGTCGGCGGAATCGACAAGCTGCAGAGCCACCGCCACCGCATCGGGGAACGAAAGATCGAGCACGATCGACCGGCGACTGCGGTGCGGAATGAACTTGTGCGGCTCACGGAGCCGCCCGGAGCCGGGCCGCTCGATGCGGACCACGTCGGCGCCGAGGTCACCGAGCAACATCGCGCAATATGGACCTGGCCCGAGCCCGGTCAAATCGAGCACGCGAATCCCAACGAGCGGTCCCGAACTCACGACGACTCCGTCGACGGCCGCGGAACCATCGCTACGGCGTCAACTCAGAAAGACGCCTACAGCGGTACATACGGGCAATAGGTTATACGATTGGGCGGATGACGAACCCCGTGTCCGAACCCGTGGCCGACTCCGTGGCCGATGTGGACACGATCTCCGAGTTGATCCACGGTCGCACCTGGCAGGAATGC
>JANNHO010000191.1:0-5247 GCA_031404435.1 Acidimicrobiaceae bacterium
CCGGCCGTGCCGCCGCACTCCAGTCGACCACCACGATCACATCAAACACCGGCACAGTCTGACGCCGACGTCGTTCTGGTCACGCGATCCCGGCTCAGCGGCGGGAATCCGTGACCCGAACGCGTGGCCGGGCGCGGAAGACCGGGAGCTGACGGATGGCCGGATCACCGGGCGCTGGCAATGCAACGGGCGATGCGCCCCGGCCTGAACTCGTCGCCCGGGCGGACGTACGCTTGGGGACATGTGCCGCAACATCACCACACTGCGCGGCCTCGACCCCGGTGCCACGACCGAGGAGATCGAGGCGGCCGCACGCCAGTACGTCCGCAAGGTGAGCGGAGTCCAGACGACCTCGGTCGCCACGGCAGACGCATTCGAGCGGGCGGTACGCATCGTCACCGACGCCACGACGCACCTGCTGGCCGAACTTCCGCCGCGCCGTCAACCACCACCGACACTCCCCCCGCTCCGGCGCATTGCCGTACGCTCGCGCTCGTAGCACTGTTCTGGTCACGGAATCCCGGTGTGGAGCCGGAATTGCATGACCGGAACGAGTGTCCGACCGCGATTCAGGTGAGCGGAGCGTGGTCGAGGTGTGGCAGAACGTGGTGTGCGAATAGATCGCACTCGGTGAGGTGTGGGTAGCCCGACAGGACGAACGCGTTGATCCCGGCCCGTTGGTAGGCGTGGATCTTGGTGAGCACCTGTGCCGGGTCGCCGACGATCGCCGCTCCGGCACCGCTGCGCGCCCGACCGATCCCGGTCCACAACGCCTCCTCGACGAAGCCGTCGTCGCCGGATGCATCGCGCAATGCAGCCTGGCGTTGCACCCCCGCCGAACCTGCATCGAGCGACCGTGACCTGATCCGCGCGCCGACCCCATCGTCGAGCCGTGATACCAGCCGATCGGCGGCATGGCGCGCGTCTGCTTCGCTGTCGCGCACGATCACATGGGCGCGCAGACCGAACCGCAGCGACCGGCCGAAGCTTCCGGCGCGTTCGCGCATCTCATCAACGGTGGCAGCCACAGCAGCGACGGTGTCGGGCCATGTGAGAAACACATCGGCTTCCGCCGCGGCAACGTCTTTGGCATCGTCGGAGAATCCGCCGAAGTAGAACAGCGGGCACGAACCGTCGACGGTGCGCACCTGTGGTGGCTCGATCGCCAGGTTCACGAACTCGCCGTCGGTGTCGCCATCGGCGTCGAGGGGGCGACCGTCGAGCAGTGTGCGGAGGGCCCGCATCCACTCGCGTGTGCGGCGGTAGCGCGCCGCCGACTCCAACGTTTCGCCGGGCATGTCCGAGGAGATGATGTTGATCGCTAGCCGCCCCCGGCTCATTCGGTCGATCGTGGCGAGTTGTGGTACCCACGTCTCGCCCATCCGCACGGCGAGCAGCAACCGGATGCGTTTGGTGTGGGTGGCGATTGCGGCAGCGAACGCCGTCGCGTCGATGCCGAGCCCTTAACCCGACGGCAGCAGCACGTTGTCGAAGCCGTTGCGTTCGGCGCGCTGCACGATGTGGCGGCAGTGCTCCCACGAGCTCACCAACAACGGATCGGCCACACCCAAGAACTCGTAGTCGTCGTCGCACAACGCAGCAAACCACGACACCTCAACCGGCTGCAGCTGGTCATCAGCCGGGGCATCAGCCGGGGCATCAGGATCGGGTTGGGGCATTCGCCTATCTTCACACCATGGCCGATCACCCACTCCGCTACGGCGTCATCGGGACCGGGATGATGGGCTGCGAGCACATCGCCAACCTGCGGACGATGCCGGGTCACGCCCAGGTCGTCGCCCTCGCCGATCCCGTCGCGGCGTCGCTCGACTGGGGGCTCGCCGCGGTTGACCAGCTTATCGACGTCTTCTCCGATTATCGGCGCCTGCTCGAGCGTGATGATCTCGATGCCGTGGTGATCGCCTCGCCGAACCACACCCACGCCACAGTGCTGGCCGATGTGCTCGCCACCGATCTTGCGGTGATGGTCGAGAAGCCGCTGTGCACCACCATCGCCGATTGCCGCGAGGTGCAGCGGATGGCCGCCGATCGCGATGCGCTCACATGGGTCGGTCTCGAGTACCGCTACATCCCGACTGTTTCGGCGCTGCTCGATCAGCTGCGCACCGGTGTGTGTGGATCGACGCGGATGGTGTCGATCCGTGAGCACCGGTTCCCGTTCCTCGTCAAGGTCGACAACTGGAACCGCTTCAGCGTCAACACCGGCGGCACGCTCGTGGAGAAGTGCTGCCACTTCTTCGATCTGATGCGCCTGGTGGCCGGATCGAACCCGGTGCGAGTGATGGCGTCGGGCGGACAGGACGTGAACCACCTCGACGAGTTCTACGACGGCCGCCGCAGCGACGTTTTGGACAACGCATTCGTGATCGTCGACTTCGCCAACGGGGTTCGTGGAGCCCTCGATCTATCGATGTTTGCCGAGGGGGGCCGCTACGAACAGGAGATCACCGTCGTCGGCGATGCAGCCAAGCTGGAAACCACGGTGCCGGGGCAGCGAGTGTTCGTCGGTTCTCGTGACGGGAGCGGCCCGCAGCGGGTGGAGGTGACCACCCCTGCCGAGGTGGCCTACACCGGCTTCCACAGCGGCTCGTCGTTCCTCGAACACGTCCGGTTCATCGACGCTGTCCGCAGCGGCCGACCCGCCGAGGTGACCGTCGACGACGGGCTGTGGTCGGTGGCGATGGGCGTCGCCGCTCACCGCTCGATCGACGAGGGCAGGGTGGTGCAACTCGACGAAGCGGGCAACCTCGCATAGCAGCTGACTAGGCCACCGGTGTCTCTGAAGCCCAGGTCATCCGCAACGCCATCGCCGCGCGGGTGCGGCCGATGCGGCCCCAGCCCGGCGTGTTCTCTGCCACCGATCTACGCGGTGCGGATGCCGAAACGACGCTCGAAGGGTTCGGCGAGCGGTGACTCCGGCGGCACTCATCTGCGATACCAGCGGCCTGCTGGCGTTCTTCAACGACGCCGACCCCGACCATCAACGTGTGGTGACCGCAGTCGCGGAGGCGACCGGGCCGCTGGCGCTGTCGCCCTACGTGTTGGCCGAGCTCGACTACCTCGTGGCCAGTCGGCTGGGCGTCACCGCTGAGCTTGCAGTTCTCGCGCAGGTGTGGTCCGGAGCGTTCGAGTTTCCGCTGATCGCCCCGAGCGACGTTCGCCGGATGGCGTCGGTGATCAGCCGCTACAGCGACCAGCAGATCGGACTCGCCGATGCCTCACTGGTCGTACTGGCCGACATCTACGGCACCACCTCGCTGCTCACGCTCGACCACCACCACTTCCGGGTCATCCGGCCGCTCGCCGCTGAGGCGTTCGCCCTGCTGCCGTAAACCGCACATGCGCTGTGTGTTGAGGCCTGCGACGGGTCCTGGCGCCGGGACCCAGTGTCGTGGCTGCGTACCACCGATAGCATTGTCGCTTGTGCCTGTGGCCGGTTTCGGCCTGGTGCGCCCGCCGGTTCGGCGGCACCCGACGCAGACGTAGAGGAACGAGAACACGAAGATGGCCAAGCGCGCATTCCCCCTGGAACGAACTCGCAACATCGGCATCATGGCCCACATCGATGCCGGCAAGACCACGACCACCGAGCGGATCCTCTACTACACGGGAAAGAGCTACAAGATCGGCGAGGTCCACGACGGCGCGGCGACCATGGACCACATGGCCCAAGAGCAAGAGCGTGGCATCACCATCACCTCGGCCGCCACCACCTGCATCTGGAACGACCACCGCATCAACATCATCGACACGCCCGGCCACGTCGACTTCACCATCGAGGTCGAGCGCTCGTTGCGTGTCCTCGACGGTGCCGTCACGGTGTTCGACTCGGTCGCCGGTGTCGAGCCGCAGACCGAGACGGTGTGGCGTCAGGCCAACAAGTACAAGGTGCCGCGAATGTGCTTCGTCAACAAGATGGACCGCATCGGCGCCGATTTCTACCGCACCGTCGAGATGGTCAAGAGCCGCCTCAACGCGGTTCCGGCCGTCTTGCACCTGCCCATCGGAGCCGGTGGGCCCGAGGCCAACAAGCCATTCGTCGGTCTGATCGACCTCGTCAAGATGAAGGCGCTGATCTGGCGCGACGAAGAACTCGGGGCAAACTGGGACGAGCTCGACATCCCCGCCGACATGGTCGACCAGGCCAACGAGTACCGCGAGCAGTTGCTCGAAACGATCGCCACCAGCGATGACGAAGTGATGGAGAAGTACCTCGCGGGAGAAGACCTCACCGAGGCCGAGGTCAAGCGCGCCATCCGCGCCGGCACGCTGGCGTTCGACTTCGTGCCGATCCTGTGTGGCTCCGCATTCAAGAACAAAGGCGTCCAACCGATGCTCGACGCTGTCATCGACTTCTTGCCGAGCCCGCTCGACATCCCGCCGACGCAGGGCACGAAGCCCAACCACGAAGACGAGATCCTCTACCGCAAGCCCTCCGAGGCCGAGCCGTTCGCCGCGTTGGCGTTCAAGATCGTGGCCGACCCGTTCGGCAAGCTCACCTACTTCCGGGTCTACTCGGGCCAGATCAGCAAGGGCGAAGAGGTCTACAACTCCACCAAGGAGCGCCGCGAGCGCCTCGGCCGCATCCTGTTGATGCACGCCAACCAGCGCGAGGACCTCGACGTCGCCATGGCCGGTGACATCGTTGCCGGGCTCGGTTTCAAAGACACCACCACCGGTGACACCCTGTGCGACCGCAGCAACCCGATCATCCTCGAGCGGATGATCTTCCCCGAGCCGGTCATCCACGTGGCCATCGAGCCCAAGACCAAGGACGATTCCGACAAGCTCGGCAAGGCGCTCAAGTCGTTGTCGGATGAAGACCCCACGTTCCGCGTGCGCACCGACGACGAGACCGGCCAGACCGTCATCTCCGGCATGGGCGAGCTCCACCTCGAGATCCTCGTCGACCGGATGCAACGTGAGTTCAGCGTTGACGCCACGGTCGGTAAGCCGCAGGTGGCCTATCGCGAGACGATCACCAAGGTGGTCGAGGCCGTGGAGTACCGCCACATCAAGCAGTCCGGTGGTTCCGGTCAGTTCGCAGTCGTCAAGATCACGCTCGAACCGAACCCGGGCAAGGGCTACGAGTTCGTCGACAAGATCAGCGGTGGGCGTATCCCCCGTGAGTACATCAACCCGACCAACCAGGGCAGTCGCCGGTGCGCTGCCCGGCATTGCCAGCGGCAGCCCCCCTGCTGCATCGGCGCGCACGGACCCGGGGGC
>JANNHO010000192.1:0-2468 GCA_031404435.1 Acidimicrobiaceae bacterium
CGAGTTGCTCAGACTCGCTAAACGGGGCAAAAAACAGAATTGCCAACGAGCAGTTCGCTCTCGCCGCCTGATCTTTAGGTGAGCGAAGAGACATCGTGACCAGAAATGGCGCACGGGGCCGATCCACCGCAGCCCGGCAACAGAAGCGGGGGATGACGGCGAGAAAGAACGCTGACGTCAGGAAAGACTGATGACGATTCGGAAAGACGATTCGTGGGCCGCCACCTCCGGGCGACGGCAAGCCGACCCGCCGGTCTCCCTGCGTTAGGGAGAGAGTCGGGAATAGTCGTAGCACGGGCGCTCACTGCCTGATGGACGGGGGTTCGATTCCCCCCAGCTCCACTTTGAGGTCTTCCCGAAATAGGGACGATCTCATTCCCGAAATAGTTGCCGACTGCCTCTGGGATCACCTCAGGGGCAATCCGAATCGGTGAACCGGAGCGCTGGACTTCGTGGTCGCGTACGGTGCGGTCAGGCTGACCCTGGCAAGCATCGTCCAAGCGCGGCCTCCTGAACCATCACGCTGACGCGCCGGACGACCGAAGCCTTCACTGATCGGTGTCGAATGCGTCTCCTCGGCGTGTCTCTTCATCCGTCCAGAGACGCAACAGTCCCGCGTCGTTCCGAGACGGCCATGCCTGGAGCACGCCCATGTTGACGACCAACGGACGTCCCGAAACCATGCAGTCGCGGATCAGTCGATAAGGCGGTAGCCCAGCGACAGATCGGTCGGTCCAGCACGCAACAGTGGCGCATCGACGGTGACCGCGATCGAGGCGTCTAGGAGGAGCGCGGCACCGAGTGCCTCTGCGTTCAAGAAGTTCAAGGCCGGGTGAGCAGCGACCGCGACCCCCGATGGCGTTGATTCCGATGCCGACGATCATGACCGGGATGCGGTCTTCATGAGGTCGTAGCGCCGGTCGCCCCGATGAAAGGTGCGAGTTCGGCGATGTGGGGCGGTCGCTATCGCTGCCTGCGCGCACGCTTCGGGCGCTCACAGAGCAGGCCCCGTTTCGGCGAGTGGGCTCGTCGCCAAGGAGGCCGAAGTCGCGACTGCGGATATGAGGGTCGGGGACGCTACAGGCAGCTTGATTCGCTTGAGCATCACGGCATTGACGGCGACGATGATGCTGGAACCAGACATCGAGAGGGCAGCGATCTCGGGGCGCAGCACCAGACCGAACGCGGGCTCGAACACCCCGGCGGCGATCGGAAGGGCGAGAACGTTGTAGCCGACCGCCCATCCCAGGTTCTGGCGCATCTTGCGCAGCGTTCCACGTCCGATCTGCAGCGCGACCGGGACATCAAGGGGGTCCGATCTCATCAACACGAGGTCAGCAGTCTCGATGGCGACGTCGGTGCCGGCACCGATCGCGATGCCGATGTCGGCCTGTGCGAGGGCCGGGGCGTCGTTGACGCCGTCTCCGACCATGGCGACCTTGCGACCCTGTGCTTGCAGTTCGGCGATCTTGGCCGATTTGTCGCCGGGCAGGACCTCGGCGATCACGGTGTCGACGCCGAGGATCCCGGCGATCCGCTTGGCGGTTGCCTCGTTGTCGCCGGTGAGCATCACCACTTCGATGTCGAGCGCTCGCAGTGCCGCCACCGCCGCAGCCGCGGTGTCACGTGGCGCGTCGGCCATTGCGATCAGTCCGACGGCTCGCCCGTCGACGGCCACCACGACCGCCGTGCGACCGTTCTCGGCGAGTTGCTGGCGCCGCTCGGAGAGCGGGCCGAGGTCGATCTTCTCGCGTTCCATCAGCCGACGGTTGCCAACGGCAACCCGTCGACCGCCAACGGTGGCGATCGCACCGTGGCCGGGGACGCTGTCGAAGCCCTCGGCGCGCATTTCGGCGGCCCCACGGGCCTCGGCGGCGAGCACCACCGCCCGGGCGAGCGGGTGCTCGGACTCTCGTTCCACAGCGGCGACGAGCGCGAGCATCTCTACTTCGTCGATGCCTTCGGTGACGATATCGGTGACCTCCGGTTCACCTTTGGTGAGCGTGCCTGTCTTGTCCATCACGACGGTGTCGATGCGTGCCGCGGTTTCGAGTGCCATCGCGTTCTTGAACAACACGCCCCGCTGTGCGCCGAGGCCGGTGCCGACCATGATCGCCGTCGGCGTCGCCAAGCCCAGCGCGTCCGGGCAGGTGATAACCACCACAGTGATCGCAAACAGCATCGCTTCTCCGACCGAACGGTCGGCCAGCAGATTCCACACCGCAAACGTGGCAGCGCCACCGAGCAGGGCCACGAACACAAGCCAGAACGCCGCCCGGTCGGCAAGGCGTTGGCCGGGGGCCTTGGAGTTCTGTGCCTCCTGGACCAACTTCACGATCTGGGCCAACGCCGTGTCGGCGCCGACCTTGGTCGCGCGTACTCTGAGGGTGCCGGTCGTGTTGAGGGTTGCGCCGATGACCTGGTCGCCGGTCGTCTTATGAACAGGGAGACTTTCGCCGGTCACCATC
>JANNHO010000193.1:0-18038 GCA_031404435.1 Acidimicrobiaceae bacterium
ACTCCCCCCGTAGTTCGGCCGTTGTGAGCAGGAACGCCCTTCGCCACAGCGGAACCCGCAGGCGAGGGGACAGCCAGCCATCGAGCGCGAGCGCGTGCTCGTCGTCGGCCGCGAGGCCGAGCTGGGCTTGGGGATCGCGGAAGCGCCGGTTCTCGACCGCGATGCTCCCGACCCACTCGACATGTCCGCCCGGTGCGTCACTGCCAAATCCCTGCCGGACGCGGGTGATGTTGCGCAGCACGAGTGTCTGCTGACTCGCGTCGCTGTCGGGGTTGCCGACGACTGCAGGGACCTGTTGGAACTCTTGCCAGACCAGCTGCTGATGGCCGACGCGCAGCAGCCCCCGCTTGAAGTCGAGCCGGAACTGACCGAACCGTCGTAACCATCACCGGCCGCTGATGGACGCGAGTGGAAATATCCGGGATCGGCAAAGGACTGGCCGATCATTTCACTGCCGACCACCACGCCGTCGCGGCGGATTAGCGATCCGTTCGCTTGGTCGCCGAACAGTGCTTGCCCGACGGCGAACGTGACCAGCGGGTAGCCAATGCCGAGCAGCAGGGTGAACACCACCATGGTCAGTAGCGCCGGGCGCAGTTGTTGGATGAATGCACGCATGTCAGCTCACTCCCAGGGTCGAAACGATGACGTCGATGATCTTGATCGCGGCGAACGGCACCACCACGCCGCCGAGGCCGTACATCAGCAGGTTGCGGCGCAGCACCGACGACGCTGCCTCGGCACGGAACTTCACGCCCTTGAGCGCCAATGGGACGAGGCCGATGATGATCAGTGCGTTAAAGATCACCGCCGACAGGATCGCGGAGCGAGGACTGTCGAGGCGCATCACGTTGAGCGACTCAAGCTCGGGCAACACACCCGAGAACATCGCCGGGATGATCGCGAAGTACTTCGCCACGTCGTTGGCGATCGAGAACGTGGTCAGCGAACCGCGGGTCATCAACAGCTGTTTGCCGACCGCGACGATCTCGATCAGCTTGGTGGGGTTGCTGTCAAGATCGACCATGTTGCCGGCTTCTTTGGCCGCTTGGGTGCCGGTGTTCATCGCCACACCGACGTCAGCCTGTGCGAGCGCCGGCGCGTCGTTGGTCCCGTCGCCGGTCATTGCGACCAGGTTGCCGCCGGCTTGCTCGCGGCGGATCAGGGCCATCTTGTGCTCTGGCGTTGCCTCGGCGAGAAAGTCGTCGACCCCGGCCTCTGCGGCGATCGCCGCGGCGGTGAACGGGTTGTCGCCGGTGATCATCACCGTGCGAATACCCATCGCCCGTAGCTCATCGAATCGCTCGCGCATGCCCGGCTTGACGGTGTCCTTGAGCCGGACCACACCCATCACCCGCCAACTCGCTCCCGGTTGCAGATCGATCACCACCAGCGGCGTCGCACCCTCGCGCGAGACCTGATCGACGATCGGCCCCAACTCCAGCGGAACCTGGCCGCCTTCGGCGATGACGAACTGGCGGATCGAGTCGGCTGCACCCTTGCGGACCAAGCGGCCGTTGGTGAGATCCATGCCGGACATGCGTGTCTGCGCGGTGAACGGCACCATCACCGAACCGGGATCGTCGGTGACCGCATGGCCGAAGTCGCGCACCGCCAGCTCGACGATCGAGCGACCCTCCGGTGTTTCGTCGGCGAGCGACGAGGCCAGCGCGCTCTCGGCCACCTCGGTTGCCGTGGTGTTGGTGACCGGGATGAACTCGGCAGCCTGGCGGGAGCCGAACGTGATCGTGCCGGTCTTGTCGAGCAGCAGCGTGGTGACATCGCCGGCGGCTTCGACCGCGCGACCCGACATGGCCAGCACGTTGCGTTGCACCAGCCGGTCCATACCGGCGATGCCGATTGCCGACAGCAACCCGCCGATGGTTGTCGGGATGAGACACACCAGCAGCGCGATCAGCACGAGGATCGGCTGCTCGGCCCCGGAGTAGATGGCGAAGGGCTGCAGAGTCATGACGGCGAGCACGAAGATGATCGTCAACCCGGACAACAGGATCGACAGCGCGATCTCGTTGGGGGTCTTCTGGCGCTGCGAACCCTCGACCAGCGCGATCATCCGGTCGAGGAACGTCTCGCCCGGGCGCGCCGTGATGCGCACGACGATCTCGTCGCTGAGCACTCGGGTGCCCCCGGTGACGGCCGAGCGGTCGCCGCCGCTTTCACGGATCACCGGTGCCGACTCGCCGGTGATCGCCGACTCGTCGACCAGAGCGATCCCTTCGACGATGTCGCCGTCACCCGGGATCACCTCGCCGGCAACGACCACGCACAGGTCGCCGATGTCGAGCGAGGACGAGGGCCGCTCCTCGATCGAACCGTCGGCGGTGCGCACCTTGGCGACCGTGTCGGCGCGGGTCTGGCGCAGCGCGGCGGCTTGGGCCTTGCCTCGCCCCTCGGCCATTGCCTCGGCGAAGTTGGCGAAAAGCACCGTGAACCACAAGAACGCAGCGATCAGACCGGAGAATGCGTTGGTCTGCGCGTTCGAGTCACCGAAGTCACGGATGAACAGCAGGGTGGTCACGACCGACCCGAGCTCGACGATGAGCATCACCGGGTTCTTCGCCATCACCGCCGGATTGAGCTTGCGCAACGCGTCGAGTGACGCCGAGCGGATGATCTTCGGATCGAAGATCGAGGTGGTGCCAGAAGCCCGCAACCGCACCTTCGGCGGGCGCTGCGGGTCGATCGTGCCGCTGGTGATCGGACCGATGGCAATGGCGGAAGTGCTGATCGGTGTCGTCATGAGTGTCTCAATTCAGTTCGGTTCACAACGAGAGGTGTTCGAGGATCGGGCCCAGAGCGAGGGCCGGGAAGAAGGTGAGTCCGGCCACGACCACCACAACACCGACGAGCAACATCGCAAACAGCGGGGTGTGCGTCGGCAAGGTGCCGGACGTTTCGGGCACTCGCGGCTTGGCCGCGAGCGAGCCGCCGATCGCGAGTGCGGGGATGATCGTGAAGAACCGGGCCATCAACATCGAGAGCCCCTGGGTCACCGTGTACCACTGGGTTCCGGTGCCCTGGTAGGCGAACGCCGAGCCGTTGTTGTTCGCCGTGGAGGCGTAGTTGTACAGCACCTCCGATAGTCCGTGCGGGCCGGGCTGGAACGTGTTCGCGCTGTCGATCAAAACCGAGGCGGCAGCGAATGGCAACAGCGCGAACGGCATCGCCAGGATGTACAGCGTCACCAACTTCATCTCCGACGCCTGGATCTTCTTGCCGAGGAACTCCGGCGTGCGACCCACCATCAGCCCGGCGACAAACACCGTCAGCAGCGCCAGCACCAACAGCCCCATCAGCCCGACCCCCACCCCACCCGGCGAGATCTCCCCGAACATCATGTGCAGCATCGGGGCGAGGCCACCGAGCGGAGTGAACGAGTCGTGCATGCAGTTGACTGCGCCGGTCGAGGTGCCCGTCGTCGCGCCGGCGAACAGCCCACACCCGGCGGCTCCAAAGCGGATCTCCTTACCCTCGAGGTTGCCGCCGGACTGCTCGGTGGAGATCGATTGGTCGACGCCGAGCGCGCTCAGACCGGGGTTTCCGTTTTGTTCGGCCAGCATCGTGAATCCGGAGAACACGATGAGGATCCCGGCCATCACGCCGATGAGTAACCGCGCTTGGCGGCGGTCCTTGACGAGACGGCCGAACGCCACGGTGAACGCGAAGGGGATGAGCAGGAGAGCGAAGATCTCCATCATGTTGGTGAACCCGTTGGGGTTCTCGAACGGGTGCGCCGAGTTGGCGTTGTAGAAGCCGCCGCCATTGGTGCCGAGCAGCTTGATCGCTTGCTGCGACGCCTGCGGTCCACCCGGGATGAGCTGTTCGGTCACACCGGTCGATGCGTCGATGGTCGTCGCCACGGTGTGCCCGTCGAAGTTTTGGACCACGCCCTGGGTGATCAGCACCACGGCGAACACGAGCGACAACGGGATCAAAATGCGCACGACACCGCGGGTGAGGTCGACCCAGAAGTTGCCGAGGTTTAGCGAGCCAGTGCGGGTGATGCCACGGATCACCGCAACCACCACGGCCATGCCCGCGCCCGCTGACACGAAGTTCTGTACCGCCAGGCCGAGCATCTGGGTGAGGTGACTCATCGACACTTCACCGGAGTACCACTGCCAGTTGGTGTTGGTGACGAAGCTGACTGCGGTGTTGAACGCTCGGAGGGGTTGAACCGACGCACGATCCGTCGGATTCAACGCCAGCACACCTTGCAGCCGTTGCAGGGTGTACAGCGCCAGCAGCGAAACCAGGCTGAAGGCCATCAACGCGGTTGCGTACACACTCCAGCGTTGGTCACGTTTCGGGTCGACTCTGGCGATTCGGTAGATGCCCGCCTCGACCGGTCCGAAGAGTCGGTCGCCGGGGGCCGTGCCATCGTCACGAGCGCCGTACACGGCGGCGATGTACCGACCCAGTAGCGGCACCGCGACCACGAGCATCGCCACCAGAACAAGGGCTTGGACTAGGTTCTGCCAGCTCATCAGAAACGCTCCGGGAAGATCAACACGATCAGCAGGTATACGATCGTGAGCACACCAATGCCGAGCGCAGCCCAGTTGTCGTACGACGCTGCGGCGACCATGGCGCTCATTGCGAGACCGCCGCTTGCTCTCTGTCGGCAGGCGAATTTGATTCTGTTTCGCCGTCGCCGGCGGTACCGTCGCGGGTGGCAGCATCGCCGGAGATGATCCGGTCACACCAGCCGATGTATGCGATGCACATGCCGACGAACGACACGATCACGCCGACCATAACGACGTCTGTCACGAGAGCTCCTGAGGGGTGAGGTGTTGGTGAAGGATCTGGTACCGGCGGAGCCGGTCAGCGCGCCAGGGAAGGGGATGCCTCGCGGCCGAGCGCGAGTTCGACCTGATCGGCGAAGATCATCGCGGCGCGGCGGTCGATGGTGACCGACCCTTGGCCAGAGCGCGGTGTGAGCACGAGCTGCGCGTCGTGATTCGGCGCCCGGAGGTGCACCACCGCGCCCGTCTCGGGAACCACCAGGAGGTGGTTCTCGGCAGGGTCACCCGGCTCCCAGCGTTGACGCGAGATGGCCGGCAACGTCGAGCGACCTACGTGTTCGAGGCGAACATTGATCAGCGCCAGTTGGGCGGCTGCGGCGAGCACCGAGATGTCCCAGACCTCCACCGCCGGCCGACCCGACGCCAGAGCGTCGCGGAGTTGATTGCGCGCGCCATCAGCGTCGACACCTCGTTGGAGGACGCGAGCATTGCGCACGCGCAGCGCCGTGATCGCGCTGATTGCGAGCCCGAGCGCAGCGAGCAGCGCCACCGACACCAGATCCGAGCCTGCCGTGATGCGCAATGACCGCAACGGTTCGGTGTGGAAGTAGTTGAGCGACAGAGCGGCGACGATCGACGTCGCGAAACCAGCCCGTGCGCTGACGAGCGCCGCGGCGGCGGTGACGGTTGCCAACACGAGCGCGACGTTGGCGATCCCCATGTCTTCGCGGACCGATGCCGTCGCCCAGGCGACGGCCAACACGATCAGAGGGGCGACCACCGTGACTGGGGCGGTGGCCCGTGCGGTGCGTGTTCGATCCTGCGGTTGCTGAGCGGTGCCCGTTTTTGTCATGACTCCGGTGTACCCCCGCCGCCAACAGCGCGGGAGCGCCTTCACGACTTCTTTGCAACCCTCCAGCACACCTTCACGGATTGTTCACGCCACCACGAACCGACCTCCCCAGTGCGCGCCCCTTCCCCCTCGCAGCCCGGCCCACCCCGACCCGCTGGACATTGAGGCGCGGAGCCGAGGCATGTCGAGAAAATGCACCGTCACGGAGGCTTTCTCGACAACCAGCCACTTCACCGGCGGCGGCGGGGCGGACACGCGGGGTTACGGCATCGGCGGAGGCAGGGGGCTGCCGCTTATCGGCTGGGTGTCGCCGACGGCATCGCGCACTGCCTCGATCGCGCTCATCGGCAGGTTGCCGGCGACGTACTGGGCGCCTTCGAAACGCTGCAGTTCGACGAGGACCGCAGCTTCGTCGATGTGGTCAACCAAAAGCGCCAGCGTCACCGTGCCGGGAGCGACCATCTCGCGAAGGTCGTCGACGAAGCTGTCGGAGATTCCGATGTCGATCGCCTTCGCCGCAATCGCGCCGACTCCGGCACCCACGCCTCCAGCGGCCAGCATGCCGACCGGGCCGCCGAGCAGCAGGCCGAACAGACCTGCCCACAACCCACCGCCCATCGCTGCGCTCGCGGTCTTGACGTCGGTCGTCTCCTCCACGTGCACACGGCCGTCGTCGCCTTTGACCACATACACGGCGTCTTTCAACACGAGTTGCTTCTCGTTGGACAGGCGAAGCGTCGCGGTCAAGAACTCCGAGGCGCGGAACATGTCGGGGAACGTGAACGCTGCCAAGGTAGACGGTGTGTCGGATGCCATGAACGTGCTCCTGTGTGGTCGGGTGCGGTGGCGGATGCGGAGATCCAAAAACCGTGAACCTTGTACCCGCTATCCGGCCACCACAGACACGGCGTACTCCGCGTCCCGCTCCGCTCTACCGCGCCCGGCCCTCCGGCTCGTTAAAGTGAGTGAGCACTCACTCAGGTAGTGTCAGGGTCTGTGAAACGCGCCGAACCGTCACCGCCTGCGCAGCACCATCAGGCAGTGCCATCGCCGGAACCGGTTTCACATCTGCCCCCGACGAGGCAGCCGCGGGCCTCGGCCATGTCCCCCGAAGCCCGACGAGCGGCCATCGTTGCTGCGACCTTGCCGCTGGTGCTCGAACATGGTGCAGCCGTGAGTACCCGGATGATCGCCGCTGCAGCAGGCATTGCTGAAGGCACCGTGTTCCGGGCCTTCGTCGACAAGGAGTCGCTGCTCGACGCAGTCGTTGCTGCGGCATTCGATCCTGCGCCGATGAACCTCGCGTTCGCCGGCATCGATCCTCGCCTGCCTTTCGAGAAACGCCTTGCCGTCGCGGTCGAGATCGTGCAGCGCCGGCTCGCCGACATCTGGCGGCTGGTCGCGACGATCGGTGTCGACAAGGTGCCGCAGAGCCGCCAGCCCCCAACCGATCTTCCGGGACTCGCCGCACTGTTCGAGCCCGACCGCCACCGGCTCCGCCGTGATCCCATCGAGGCGGCCCGGATGCTGCGCAGCCTCACCCTGGCATTCAGCCACCCGACCCTGGTGCCCGACGGGCCGATGTCGCCCGAGGAAATCGTCTCGGTCCTGCTCGATGGCATCCGTTCCGCTCCTCCAGCGACCCGCCCCGCCGGCGACGGTCGACGACCCGCCCGGTCGATGTCGAAGGGTTCCTGACAAATGTTGCTACAACTCCTCCGCTCCCACCTCCGTCCGTATCAGCGCACACTGACGGTCGTGGTGGTGCTGCAACTCGTGCAGACAACGGCGTCGCTGTACCTGCCGAGCCTCAACGCCGACGTCATCGACAAGGGCATCGCCAGGGGCGACACCGGCTACATCTGGTCGACCGGCACGTTGATGCTGCTTGTCACACTCATCCAGGTCGGCTTCGCCATCGCCGCCGTCTTCTACGGGTCGCGAGCTTCAATGGCATTTGGGCGAGACGTGCGGAGTTCGCTGTTCCACCGGGTCACCGACTTCTCCGCGCAGGAGGTGGCAACCTTCGGGGCACCATCGCTGATCACCAGGATCACCAACGACGTGCAACAGGTGCAGATGATGGTGCAGATGACATGCACCCTGTTGGTGGCAGCACCGATGACCGTGATCGGTGGCGTAGTGATGGCACTGCGCGAAGACACCGGCCTGTCGTGGATCCTGCTGTTTGCCGTCCCTGTGCTGATGGGAGCGATCACGCTCGTGATTGCCAACATGGTGCCGCAGTTCCGCATGATGCAGGACCGGATCGATGCGATCAACCGGGTGCTCCGTGAGCAGATCGTGGGCATGCGTGTCGTGCGGGCGTTCGTGCGTGAGCCGCACGAGTCGAGGCGCTTCGCCGCGGTCAACGACGAACTCACCGAGACATCGTTGCGGGCCGGGCGGTTGATGGCGTTCTTCTTTCCGATCGTGCTGGTGGTGCTCAACGTTTCGAGCGTCGCCGCAGTGTGGATCGGAGCCGACCGGATCAGCAGCGCGCAGATGTCGATCGGTTCACTCGTGGCGTTCCTCAGCTACCTCGCCCAGATCCTGATGTCGGTGATGATGGCCAGCTTCATGGCGGTGATGATCCCCCGCGCTGCGGTGTGCGCGGAGCGCATCCAGGAGGTGCTCGGCACCCCGGTCTCGGTGGTGGTTGCCGATCATCCCGTCACCGAGGTATCCACCCGCGGCAAACTCGAGTTCCGCGGCGTGTGCTTCCAGTACCCGGGGGCGGAGCAGGGTGTGCTGCACAACGTGTCGTTCACGTCACGTGCCGGGCAGACGACCGCGATCATCGGTAGCACCGGATCCGGCAAGACGACGCTGATCAACCTGGTGCCCCGCCTCGCTGACGCCACCGATGGCGCTGTGCTCGTCGACAGAGTCGATGTGCGCGAACTGCAATCCAAGATGCTGTGGGACCGGGTCGGGCTGGTGCCGCAGAAGCCGTATCTGTTCTCGGGGACCGTTGCCACCAACTTGCGGTACGGCAAAGCTGACGCCACCGAAGACGAACTGTGGGAAGCGTTGCGCGTCGCCCAGGCAGACGAGTTCGTCGCCGCGATGCCGGGCGGCCTCGACGCTCGCATCGCGCAGGGGGGATCAAATGTATCCGGCGGCCAGCGACAGCGCCTGGCCATCGCCAGGGCGCTCGTTCGGAAACCAGAGATCTACCTGTTCGACGATTCGTTCTCGGCGCTCGACCTCGCAACCGACGCCCGGCTGCGCGCTGCGCTCGTGCCGCATACGCGCGACTCGACGATCATCGTCGTCGCCCAGCGCGTCTCGACCATCGCCGGTGCCGATCAGATCCTGGTCCTCGAAGACGGCATGGTGGTCGGCCTCGGCACCCACGAGGAACTGCTCGCCGGTTGCGCCACATACGCCGAGATCGTCGCCTCGCAACTCAGCGTGGACGCAGTCGCATGAGCCACCCCCGCAACGCTCCCGACGAGACCGACGAGGCCATGCAACGCAGGCTCGCATCCGAGGCGCGCTCGAGCCCTGTCGGCGGCAGGTTCGGCGCAGCGGGGTTGCCGACGGAGCGCTCGAAAGACTTCGGCACCTCGGTGAAGCGGTTGATGCGCCGCCTTCGCCCCGACCGCGCTCGGGTGGCCGCCGTGCTCGTGCTCGCCGTGTCCAGCGTGACCATGACCGTGCTCGGCCCGCGAGTGCTCGGCCAAGCAACCGACGTGGTGTTCCGCGGCATCCGCAGCGCTGACGGGATCGATTTCGGCAGGCTCCATCGCACGCTGCTCACCGTCGTTGCGCTCTACATCTGTGCGTCGATCCTGTCGTACCTGCAATCGTTCCTGCTCGCCGGGGTGGTGCAGCGGACGATGTTCCAGCTGCGCACCGACATCGAGGCCAAGCTCCATCGCCTGCCGCTCAGCTACGTCGACCGCGAGGCGCGCGGCGATCTGCTCAGCCGCGTCACCAACGACATCGACAACATCTCGCAGAGCCTGCAGCAGACGCTCAGCCAGATGCTCACCTCGGTCCTCACACTGGTTGGCGTGATGATCATGATGCTGACGATTTCGCCGCTACTCGCATTGGTTGCGATCGTCACGATTCCGGCGTCGCTGTACACGGTGAAGGCGATCGCCAAACGATCGAAAGCCCGCTTCATCGACCAGTGGAAGCACACCGGGATGCTCAACGCGCAAGTCGAAGAAACGTTCTCCGGTCACAGCATCGTCAAAGCATTCGGCCGCCAGCACGAGGCCGAGGAACGCTTCCGCACCACCAACGAGCAGCTGTACACGGCCAGCTTCTGGGCGCAGTTCTCCTCGGGCACGATCCAGCCGGCGATGATGTTTTTCGGGAACCTCAACTTCGTCGCGATCGCCGTGATCGGTGGCGTGCGGGTGTCGTCGGGAGCGATGTCGCTCGGCGACGTGCAGGCTTTCATCCAATACTCACGCCAGTTCACCCAGCCGCTCACCCAGTTCGCCTCGATGATCAACGTGCTGCAGTCCGGTATCGCTTCAGCCGAGCGGTGCTTCGAGTTACTCGACGCCGACGAGGAAAGTTCCGACTACACCGAGGGCTCGTTCGAGTCGCAGCCGTTGGGGCGGGTGGAGTTCGAGCACGTGTCGTTCGCGTACGACCAATCGCGACCGCTGATCGACGACCTGTCGTTGGTGGCCGAGCCTGGCCAGACCGTCGCCATCGTCGGCCCAACCGGTGCCGGCAAGACCACGCTCGTCAACCTACTGATGCGGTTCTACGAGCTCGATAGCGGCCGCATCACCCTCGTCGGCCACGACATTGCGACGATGCCGCGCCGCGAGCTTCGCTCGAACATCGGCATGGTGCTGCAGGACACCTGGCTGTTCGGCGGCACGATCCGCGAGAACATCGCCTACGGCAATCTCGATGCCACCGAGGAACAGATCAGGGCCGCAGCCAAGGCCACCTACGTCGACCGATTCGTGCACTCGCTCCCCCATGGATACGACACGGTGCTTGACGATGAGGGTGGCAGGGTCAGCGCCGGCGAGAAGCAATTGCTCACCATCGCCAGGGCGTTCTTGGCCGACCCGACCATCTTGATTCTCGACGAAGCGACCAGCTCAGTCGACACGCGCACCGAGGTGCTCATCCAACGGGCGATGAAGGCACTTCGTGCAGATCGCACCAGCTTCGTGATCGCCCACCGGTTGTCGACGATCCGTGACGCCGACACGATCCTGGTGATGGATGCCGGCCGCATCGTCGAGCAGGGCAACCACGAACAGCTCCTCGCCAGCCACGGCGCCTACTTCACGCTGTACAACGCCCAGTTCGCGGGCGCCGCCACCGAAGTCGCCTAGCGGGGTCCGCTGTGAGGCCGCGGCGAGGCCGTGGCCGTCGCCCATCAGAGGCAGTTTCGGAGCTTCAATCGGGAGTGATTCGGCGCGTTCGTGTCCATTGTGCGCCCCTGCAGCGCGCGAAGGACACGGACAACACTCGGCAAACACCCGCTGGCGAACACCGGCGTCAGAAATCGTGGGGCTACCTGTCGCCGTTCGTGCGTTTCAAAGGACTCTCGACTTCTTCGTGACGACCCGTTCCACGCGCTCAATGTAACCAACGGGGCACATCACTGAGCGGCGACGGGGCTCCGGGTTGCGTTACTTCGTGGCGGTTCCACGGATGAAGTGGCGGATGTGGCCGCCGCGCATCCCGGTGTCGATTTCGTCGATGTGCACCTCGCTGAAACCGGCTGCGCGCACCACGTTGGCGGTCTCGCGGTTGACCTCGCAACCGTTGAACAGCCAGCGGTGAGGGCGCACCAACAGCTCTTGCGCCCGGCGTGTTCCGGTGCCGGCAGGCGCGGCGACGTGCTCCACGAAGAAGTACGTGCCGCCCGGTCGGAGCACGCGACGCACCTCGGTGAGCACGCGCGACGCGTCGTCCACACCGCACAGCACGAGTGTGCCGACGACGCCATCGGCCGACTCGTCGGCGACATCGATCGCTTCGCCGCGCAACGTCCGGATCTCAAGATCGACGTGATGATCGCGGGCCTTGGCCCGCAGCCGTTCGTGCATTGCCGGATTGGGCTCGATCCCGATCACCTTCACCCCCGGTGCGTAGTAGCGCATGTTGGCACCGGTGCCCGGACCGAGTTCGACGATCGTGCCGCGCATCGCCCCGATTGCCGTCGTCTTCGCCTCGCCGTGCGACTTGTGCATCGTCGCCTGCCCGGCATCGAGCACGAAGGCCTCAAACTTGCTGCGGATGCGTTGCTTGGCGAGATCGGGCATCGCCACAAGCTACGCCCACCGCCTGGGCCTTCACGGGGACTCGGCTAGCTTTGCGGCGACCACCGCCTGGCTGGTCGACACATAGCTGGTGAAACATGGCAACTGAACACGACCGCGGTATCGAGGAGTTCCACCTCGATGCCATCGCCGACGCCGACCCGTATCCGTACTGGTACGAGGATGCCGACGAGCCATACAGCAATCCCACGCTGGTGCGTACCGAGACGTGCGATCTGTGCATCGTCGGGGGTGGCTACACCGGGTTGTGGACCGCGCTGATCGCGAAGGAGCGCGACCCGTCGCGCGACATCGTGCTGATCGATGCGCACGAGATCGGCTCGGCGGCCAGTGGCCGCAACGGCGGGTTCATGGAGTCGAGCCTCACCCACGGCGTGGCCAACGGCCAGCAGCGCTTTCCCGATGAGATCGCATTGTTGGAAGAACTCGGACTCAAGAACTTGAACGACATCGAGTCGGCGATTGAGCGCTACAAGATCGACTGCGACTACGAGCGCACCGGTGTGATCGACGTGGCAACCACCTTCGACTCCCCCGGTTACATCGACGAACTGCGCGACGACTACCAACAGTTGCGCAACCTCGGCCAGAAGGTGGAGTACCTCGATCGTGAGGCGATGCGCGCCCAGGTGAACTCGCCCACCTACGTCGGCGGGTTGTGGCGAAAGGACCGCGCCGCGATCGTCGATCCGGCCCGCCTGGTGTGGGGACTGAAGGCCGCGGTGATGTCGCTCGGCGTACGGATCTACGAAGACACCAAAGCCACCTCGATCGAAAAAGATGGTGTCGGGGTGCTGATCAACACCCCACTCGGCCGCGTCCGCGCAGGCAAGGTCGCGCTGGCAACCAATGCGTTCAAGCCGCTGCTCAACCGGATCAGTCACTACGTCGCCCCCGTGTACGACTACTGCATGGTGACCGAACCGCTGTCGAACCAACAGCTCGCCTCGCTCGGGTGGGCGAACCGCCAAGGCCTGTCGGACATCGCCAACCAGTTCCACTACTACCGCCTCACCGAGGACAACCGCATCCTGTGGGGCGGCTACGACGCGATCTACTTCTGGCGCGGCAAGGTGAACTCCGAACTGGAGAGCCGGCCCGAGACGTGGGCCAAGCTGAGCAAGCACTTCTTCGACACGTTCCCGCAACTCGAGGGCTTGAAGTTCACGCACATGTGGGGCGGGGCGATCGATACGTGCAGCCGGTTCTGCGTGTTCTGGGGACAGGCATGGCAGGGCCGCGTCGCGTACGCGCTCGGCTACACGGGCCTCGGTGTGGCGTCGGCGCGTTTCGGTGGCGAGGTGATGCTCGACCTGCTCGACGGCAAACGCTCCGTCGCCACCCAGACCAAGTTCGTGCAGGACAAGCCGCTGCCGTTCCCGCCAGAACCGTTCCGCTTCATCGGAATTCAAGCGACCCGCTACTCCCTCGACCGCGAAGACAAGACGGGCAAGCGCAACCTGTGGCTACGCGGCCTCGACAAGATGGGCCTCGGCTTCGACTCCTGAGTCCAGGCCCATCCGATGGTCCGTACGTGACATCGTGGCGCATCATTGCGGAACGGTCGTCGATGTGATGAGTGGGAACGGCTTCGAGTTGTTTGTAGGTTTCGATCTGCTCGACCAGCGGCGGCGGCACTCTCCTTGGCGCAGCTGGGATACGGGTTCAGTCTCGACTACCGGATTCGGACGCTCGGCCTTCCGCGGCGACCCTGGCGCAACGCAGTCCCTGCGTGGCACGCCCCGCCTCGCTCAAGGTCCGACGTGGCGATCGTTGCGGCCGACGGCGCTTGACGACCCATGCAACCGGCGATCAGGATTGCACCAACTCGACGTGGCGGCCGGATACTGCGGCGAGCTGTGCAAGGTCGTCACGGTCGACGGTCACGATTTCGTCCCCGTCAGCAGCGAGCAGCACGACTCCGGCGTCGACCACATCGGAGTGGCCTGCGGCGGCGAGGAGCTGCCCAGCGGCTCGCCCCAGCGCCTCGTCCAATGCCCGCACGTCGATCCCGCCGAGTGCCTGAGCCAGGCGGGCTTGGCGTGGACCCCCACGCCACACCTGCCCGAGAACTCCGCCATGAGTGACCGGGATGTTGCCTTCCATCTGCGCGGCCTTGAGCCGGACCCACATCGGGCGCTCGTTTCGTTCTAGAGCGATGAGCGCTCCGCTGTCGAGAACGAGGCTCACGCGGACTTCGAGCTTCGGGTCGCTGGCCGACGCGAACCACGCACGATGGTTGCATCTTGTCGATCCGATCGATGCTGGGCGGCGATCTCCTCGGCCGTGATCTCGCCGAACTCCTTCTCGAAGTCGGCGACAGCGGCAGCCAGCAGCGACAGCTTCCGGTCGTGACGGATCTTGTCCTCGAGCGCTGCGCTGACCCAGCCGCTGATGGAGTCTGCTTCGCCCGATTTCACCGCGCGCTGACCAGCCTCCATCAAATCCCGATCGACGGTTACGGTGAGGCGGTGCTTCGTACTACGCATACTCCAATGGTAACAGAAGTATGATCATCTGCACATCGTGGATGCGAACTGCCGCGTTGTTCGAGCGGCGCGGCCCGGCTATCGCAGGAACCGGGCGATGGCGGTGGGGTCGTGCTGCCGCAGGCACACCATCACCAAGCGGGTGACGCCGAGCGCTGCCCAGCGGCGGCGTTGCGGGTGCTCGGGATCGGCGAGGGCGTCGTCCCATGCCGCCCACACCGACACGTCCATCGCCTCGCCTGCCCGGTCGGTATGCGCGCGCGCTGCGTTGGCCGCGACGACGATCGATTCGAGGTGCGGGTGGTCACCGCGGACGTTGATCCCGTCCGTCCGACGACCGGCGAGTGCCGCCAGCGGTTCGCTGTTGACACCGACGATCACCGGCGGGCGCGGCGACGGCAGCGGGAACGTCGCCAGTTCGGCGGGCCGATCGGGGTTCCACCATCGGTCGATCTCGGTGAGAGCTGCGTCGAGGAGTTGATGGCGTTCGGCCGTCGTTGCGGCCAGCGAGATGCCGAGATGCCCGTGTTCTGTTGACCATCGGGTGTTCGGCGCGGCCCCGGCGCCTAGGCCGAGCGTGAACCGCCCGTCGCTGATCGCTTGCACCGAGGCAGCGCACATAGCCAGCACCCCCGGATTCCGGTTGGCGACGTTGGCCACCAACGTACCGAGGCCGATCGTGCCACTACCGGCTGCGGAGCTGCTGGCCGCCATCGCCCCGAGCAGCGTGAAGCACTCGAGCATCGTGGTTCCCCCGAGCATTGCGCCGTCGAAGTGGTCGAACACCCACGCCGTCCCGAACCCTGCCTCCTCGGCCACGAGCACACCATCGCGAATCGACTCCCACGGCTCGACAGTCGGGTTGAACTGGATGTCGACGATCATCCGCGCATGTCTTTCACCAGCACGACGATCGAGCGCGCCGACACGACGACGGGCTCGGACGTTTCAATGGCCTCGGCGCCAACAACGGCGGCGAGGTCCGACGTCGCCAGCACCTGCACCCATGCTCCCGGTTGCTGCACTCGGAACATGAGATCCTCGAACCACATGTTGGCCATCACGTAGACGCCTCCGGCCGACCACGCCAGCGATCGCGAGTCGTGGGTGACATCGACCGGGCCGTCGGTGCCGTGGCACTGCACGTCCGAGAAATCGGCACGCGCTCGAATTCCGATCAGCCGGCGCACCGTGTCGTGCAACCCCTGCCGGTGTTCGAGCCGTCCCCAATCGACCCAGGTCAGTTTGCTGTCGATGTTGTAGGGGTTGTCGTGGCCCTGTTGGGTGCGGGCGAACTCGTCACCCATCACGAACATCGGCGCGCCGGCCGACAGCAACAGCAGGCAGAACGCGTTGGCCATCTGCTGCTCGCGCAGCTCCGGGCCGCAGTCCCACGACCGATGCCGGTCGCTGGTGAGCACCGTCAGGTCATGCAACGTCAAGCCATCGTGCGCGGTGAGGAAGTTGACCGATCGTGGCGGCCCATCACCGAACAGATCGGGGCTGCCGCCGACACGCTGAACGACCGAAGGCACCAGCCCCGGCTCGGATCGCAGGAACCCACGCAGGTCGTCGCGGAACCGGTCGTTCCACTGCATCCACCGGTCGTCGGGGAACGCCCCGCCAACTTGATACGCGGCGAGATCCCACGGTTCGGCAATGAGGTCGACGTCACGCCGCTCGGCCCAGTCGCCGATGCGCCGCACCAGTTCGCCGCCGTCACGGGTGAGCAGCGAAGCGAGATCGAAACGGAAGCCGTCGACGCCAAGGTCGGCGTATCGGTCGAGCGCTTCGATCACCAGCCGACGCACGTTCTCGTTCGCCGGATCGATGTCATTACCGCACCCGCTGTCATCGGTGTAGGTGCCGTCCGAATTGTGGCGGTATGCGCCGGCATCGTCGAGACCGCGCAGACACCACGTGGGCATCGTTGCGTCGCCTTCGCCGGTGTGGTTGAACACCACATCGATCCACACCTCGATGCCGCGGTGATGGGCATCACGCACCAACGCCATCAGTTCGGCCGGGGCATCGTCACCCTCGGCGTACTCGCGATGGATCGCCCCCCACACGACCGGCATGTACCCCCAGTAGTTGGAGGACGAGTCGAAAGGATGCACCGGCATCAGCTCGATCACATTCACGCCCAGATCGGCCAAGTAGGCAAGATGGCCGGCGGCCCCGGCAAACGTTCGGGCAAACCCGCGGGCATGCATCTCGTACACCACCGGCATCGAGCGCCGAGGCAGATGCGACGACCGAAGGGTCTTACCCGCCGGCCACGGCGCAGCGCGCACCACGCTCACCGGGCCGCGCGGGGTCATCTCGATGTCGAACGCCGACGGGTCGAGCAGCGGCCCAACACCATCGACCACCACCCAGTAGCGATCGCCATCGGCTGCACGCAACACGCCCTGCCAGTCGCTGCCGTCACGAACCATGGCGCTGGCCCTCGCGGACCCATCAGCTCTGGATTCAACCACGAGGCTGACGATCGCCGCCGCTGGGGCATGCACCCGGATTGTCTGTTCCGTCTCCACCAACCCCAGCATGGCAGGCACACGAAGCTTCGACACCCCCTAACCTGGTGCGCGATGGTCACATCGAGCACCTCCCCCGCCGAGGTCGCGCGAGCGCTGAGCTCGCACGGCTACCTCCCCGACGAAGGGCTCGCGACGGCGGTGTTCCTCGCGTTGTCGCTGCGCCGTCCGCTGCTCCTCGAGGGTGAAGCCGGGGTCGGCAAGACCGAGGTCGCCAAGGTGCTCAGCCGCTGGACCGGCGGTCTCCTCATCCGTCTGCAGTGTTACGAGGGCATCGACGCCGCCCAGGCCGTGTACGACTGGGACTACTCCCGCCAACTCCTCCATCTGCGCGCCGCCGAGGCAAGCGGTGAGGCCCGCGGCCTCGGCACGAATGCACTCGAGGACCAGCTGTACAACGAACGCTTCCTGCTGAAGCGGGCGCTGCTGCAAGCGATCGATCACGGCAGCCTGATCTCGCCGGTGCTGTTGATCGACGAGATCGACCGGGCCGACGACGAGTTCGAGGCCTACCTGCTCGAGGTGTTGTCCGACTACCAGATCACCATCCCCGAGCTCGGCACCTATGCCACCAGCCGCCCGCCGTTGGTGATCCTCACCTCCAACCGCACCCGCGACGTGCACGACGCCCTCAAGCGGCGGTGTCTCTACCACTGGGTCGAGCATCCCAGCTTCGACCGTGAGGTCGCGATCGTACGGCTCCGCGTTCCGCACGTCCTCGAACCGCTCGCCCGCCAGGTGGCCGGCGCAGTCGAGGCGATGCGCTCCAAGGGCCTGTACAAGCCGCCGGGTGTGGCCGAAACCATCGACTGGGCCAGCGCGCTGGCATCGCTCGGCGTCAGCCAACTCGACGAATCGACCGTGTCGCTCACACTCGGGGCAGTGCTTAAGTATCGCGAGGACCACGACAAGGTCCGCCAGAACGGGGGGCTGGCCGACATCGTCAAACAGGCCTTCGAACGAGGGACGCACGCCGGGTGACGGGCACGCCCCCCATCACCGGCGGAGCCGAGATGGCAGTCGCGTTCGGGCAGCTGCTGCGCGGGTTGGAGCTGGCCGTGCCGATCGGCAGCGTCATCCAGTTTGCCGAGGCGCTCGGGCTGGTTGGG